>JAWQJJ010000003.1 GCA_033485155.1 Methanomassiliicoccus sp. | reverse complement strand
AGAACGTCGTCCCCTTGCCCGGTTCGCTCTCGAACCATATTCTGCCGCCGTGACGCTCCACGATCTTCTTGCATATCGCCAAGCCTATTCCCGTACCGGGGTACTCCTCTTTCGTATGAAGACGTTGGAACATCTTGAACAGCTTGTCCTGGTACTTGGGGTCGATGCCGATGCCGTTGTCCTTGACTGAGAAGACGTACTCGTCATTCTTCCGCATGGCCGAGACCTCGATCTTGGGCGGCTCGTTCGCTCGAAACTTTATTGCATTCGAAATCAAGTTCGTCAGCAGTTGGATCATCTGCGTCTGGTCGCCGTTGATGGTCGGCAGCCTATCGACATCTACCTCTGCCTGGCTCCCATTAATCGAGGAGTCGAGAGAGAGGAGCACCCTATCTGCGACGTGATTCATGTCCACTTTGACAAAGTCTTTACCTCTCGTCTCTACTCTCGAGTACTCCAGCAGGTCCTCTATCAGCTCCTGCATCCGCTTGGTTCCTTCAAGTATGAGGTCCAGGTAGTCCTTCTCCTTTCCATTTAGCTTGCCAGCGACCTCTCTCTCAAGCAGGCCTGTGAAAAAAGATATGGTCCTCAGCGGCTCCTGAAGATCATGAGAAGCGATGTAGGCGAAACGATTGAGCTCTTCGTTCGAACGTCTCAGTTCTTTTGCCTTCTCCTCCAGTTCACGCTCGATCTGCTTGCGCTGGGTGACGTCTCTGCCTAGGCCGATTATACCTATCGGCTCTCCCTCTTTGTTCTTCAGTAAGGTGCTGGTGACTGATACAATGAAGCGGCGTCCATCGCTGCTTTGAATCGGTATCTCGCCGAACCACTCCCCCTCCCTGTTAAATGACTCGACGATCTCGATCCCCGTGCTCATATCCACATGAGGAATGAACGCATCGAAGATGCTCCTGCCCAGCACATCTTCCCCTCTCAGCTTGATAAGCTTTTCCGCCTGTTGGTTCCAGAATATGATCGTGCCGTCCAGATCGGTGATGATGATCGCATCGCTCGTTTGGTCAAGGATCGAGAGCTGATCCAAGTCCCTCAAGTCGATCGGAGAGCCGTCGGTCGTCATTTGGTCTCCCGGCTGCTCGGAGGCGGGTCGTTCTGCGGCACATTACTTCAACTTCCGCTACGTTATAAGAACGTTACCAGGCGTCATGGCGATACCTTCTGCCAGCTATGTTCGACCGTTCAGGTGGCCGCGGCAGGCAATTCATGGATCCGGGGTGCGGCTTCCTGCCGATGATGCTTGGCCCTATGCCTCTGGCCCGTAACCCAGGCGTCCCTTCGTCGCGTACACGAGGATAATGGCCGTGATCACAATGGTTCCGGTGATGGAGAGCAGGAGGAGCGGGTAGTCGGAGGCGTGGGATGCCTCGCCAGTTAGCGGGAGGAAGATGCCCTGCGCGACCGTGATGCTCCCGTGAAGCAGCATCATCAGTAGGATGCTCCCCGTATGATTATAGATCCAGGTGTAGAAGAACGCCAAAGACGCGATCATCAGCAATGTGAGCAGGACGACCGCGACCAACATGATCGTGCCGCCGAGGGGGAGCCCCATGAACTCCTGATCGATGAACAATAGCGGGAAGTGCCACGTCGCCCAAAGCACGCCAAGAATCACCGTAGCTTTCACCGGCGATAATCGCTCCTGCAAATTTGGGAGGGCGAAGCCACGCCATCCCGGCTCCTCTCCCAGACCTGCGATCAGGGTTGTGAAAATGAGCGAGGGGATGTACGCAGGCAATTTCTCCAGAACAAGGGAGTAGTTAACCGGGAAATTGAACATGATGAGCCAGACGCTGCTGCCAAGCGTGAGTGCGATGGGCAGGGTGATCACTATGAAGTACCATTTGACCGGCACCCTCCATTTTACGAGCCTGGAGGCAAACTCTCGCAATGATCCCCCGGAAGCCCAGACCATGATGACGCCGGCGATGGCCGGGCCGAACTGAGCTATCAGGAAGGCAGGCACCGACAATTCTCCGGCGAGGCCGAGGGCAAGAATAGTCATTGCGGACCAAGATATCGCGTACGTTACAGCAAAGAAAAGCGCGATCTTGTGGCGTTTAATGAAATCGCCCCGATGGACATCGGCAGCAGGGTCGATCTGAGTACTTGCCGTCATATTCCCTTCCTCACTTCAACATCCCTCAAGCAGGAGGCCGGCGAGAAAACAAGGGGCCGATATTAAGATGTGCGCATCCTCAGGTCCTCAAGGATCCTCCTCAATAGAGTAGTTACGTTAATCCCCGCGAGCGGAGACGAGTGCATCGTCCCATAATTTGTCGGGTTCGTCGTTTCGCGGACGCGAAACGACGACATGGCTCGTGATTAATAGCATTCGATCACCGACATATGGAAAACGACTCCTTTAGGTCAACATCTGGGAAGAAATCATATGTCACGATCGCCCACCCCATATCCTTCGGACACGAATGCCCGGACCATTTCAAGGCCTAACTAAACTCAAGCATGTAATTGGACTATTTGCAGAAAGGCCAGTGTATCTTAATTATCAAAACTCTATATTAAGATACGTATATTATATTAAATTAAAAATATTTTCCGATGATTAGGTTAGCATGGCAGGGGTTCCTCGCAAGTTTCCTACCTCTGTCAGGAAAACGATATAGGAGGGGGATGGGCACTATGAGGTTCATTACATGGATAGAGAAATCAGCAACTCAGAGATTTTCAAATGGTTCGTTCTATCTTTTCTTGCCTTCGTACTTGTAGCCGTATGGTTCATTCCTCATGACCTAATCGTGGCATTATCTATTGCAATGATAATCGAAGGTTCTGTACTGTGGTTGCTCCCAGTGATCAGACCAGAGCTGATTCATGACGAATGGCCTTGAGCTGCAAATCGATATTTTCCACCAAGGCCAACGAGTAGTATTCGTGCCTCGATCCAGAGACCTATAGCTCGAAATGAGATGCATAGGCTATACGAGTCGTAAATCGTGGAAATATCTACAATATTGGCATAGTATGTACGAACAACATGTTTCCGCCCTTGTCGAACCACGTGTTGACTGCGACATTGGCTACTCTGAACATGCAGTCATCTTCGACGCCTTTCCAGCGATAGGTTCCATTAGCTTCAATCGTGAAGGAGTGAGGCAGAAGTAAGTGATTGAAAAGTGGAACATTTGAATTATTTGTCTAATTAGTATTATAAGCCAATATATACGTCAGCGAACTGGTGGGGAGACCATGCCCGATCAACCGAAGAAAAAGCTTGAGGAAGAGCATATGGAAAAAAGTCGCCTCTGGATCAACGATATGATGGATCAGGGGCGCGTCATCAAGGATCTCGGTCCCGATCCGACGAGGGAAACTTCGATTTATCCTGACATCATAAGCCCGTACTACAGGATGGTGCGGTCTGAGATAGCAGCACGAGGATACACGAATGTGGTCTCCGTTCGAGAGGGGCTTCACTAATGCCAGTTAAGATTGTCAAGCAAGGAGATGACCTGTACGCCGCAGAAGTAGATGCTGCGAATGGAACCTGGAAATCGTCCAAGCCCCTACCGAGCGTCGAATTGGACACTAAGCTGATTCGCTTAGGATACAACATATTGGAGATTGACCGCGCTTTCCAGGAGGTCGGGGTTGTTATTACTCCCGATGTCACATACCGTTACGCTGCCAAAGTAACTCGACCATTCTTGCAAGCGGCATTGGCAGGAGAACGAGAGGTACCAGAGCAAAAACCATCTACCGAAGCATGGTTCGTTGATGCTCTCATTTACGATGACAAATACTCGCTAGAACGAGTCATCGCGATGGTCGATGCCATCAATCATGATATCCCCAATTATGACGAGATCTCTTGGGCCTTCTTGCGTCTTAGGCGGCGTGGTTGGCTAGAGATCGAGGGAGATACGTATGGCCTGACGCTCGAGGGCCGTCTTGCCATCCAAGATATCTGGGAACGAGGCGTATCTTGGCCGGTGACGAAACTTGGGAAATGGATCTACGTGAAAACTGGTCGAAGCATTTTAGGTGAAAGCACTCCGCTGACGAAGAAGCTTGAGAATTGGATCTCAAAAAATCCTCCGCCAGGCGATAAATGAATGGAACGTCTGGATTATTTTCCCCATCCGATTTTGCATCGATCAACTAGAGGGGTGTAACCCAGACGCTGTAGAGCACGAACATTCTGTGGATAACAAGGTTCGGAGGGAGCACGGAACGCTCTTTATTTCTCAAACATATTCATAACTCGTGAGACTTCTATTGGATGAGCAGATAATCGACTACGCTGAGCTTTTTCGGGCAAAATGTTGGGAATCCATCTCTATCGATAACATAGGGATGAGGAGAACGAAGGACGAGGTCATCGTGTATTACGCCAAGGAAAACGGCTATGCTATCATCACCAGTGATAGGAAGATGAAGAGGGTGGCGAACTTGCTGATGTGAAGTGCCATCTTATTGAGGATGAGAAGATAGTGGCTATGGTGGACAAGGAACTTAAGGCTGATAGTTAAATGGATTTCTTTTCATCTATCAACCGACCGTGCTACGCCGTCGCTAGGGACATTTTGTTGCTATTACTACTACCTCCGCACATCTTATCCGTGGACAAAGTGTTGGAGGCTAACAGGCCCGCCTTCTGGCGCCCCTGGTCAGGGTTTAACTCCGGGGGAAGCATGTTCACGGTCGACGTCGCCACCGTCAGCGACCTCTCCACTTTCGTCCCGATCTCGGTCTCCGAACTGACTGTTGTACAATTCGCTATAGAATCCACCCTGGCTCAGAAGTTGTTCGTGGTTCCCGCTCTCCACGATACTTCCGTTTCTCATTACTAGGATCATGTCAGCATCCTTAATCGTCGAAAGGCGGTGAGCGATGATGAACGAGGTTCTTCCCACCGTTAGGTCGTTCATCGCTTTTTGGATGATCCGCTCGGTTCTAGTGTCCACGGAGCTGGTGGCCTCGTCCAGGATCAGGAGAGGTGCGTTCTGCACCATCGCACGGGCAATGGTCAGCTGCTGCCTCTGTCCAATGGACATTTGAGACTCGTCATCGAGGAAGGTATCGTAGCTCTTTGGCAAGGTGCTGATGAAATGGTGAATACCGACAGCCTTGCATGCGTTCTCGACCTCCTCATCGGTGACGCCCTCTTTGCAATAGGCGACGTTCTCCTTGATGGTGCCTTGAAATAGCCAGGTGTCTTGAAGGACCATGCAGAACATGTCGTGCACGTTCTCTCTCGTGAGCTGTCTCGTCGATACTTCATCGATGAGGATATCCCCGGAGTTCACTTCATAGAAGCGCATCAGGAGGTTGACTATGGTGGTCTTACCAGCGCCCGTCGGACCGACTATCGCCACCTTTTCTCCAGCCTTCACCTTGACGGAGAAGTTGTGGATGACCTCCTTCTCGGGACTGTATCCGAAGGACACGTTCCGGAACTCCACATCCCCTCTAACATCCTTGTGAACCAACCTCTTATCATCTTCGTTCTCCAGCTCCGGTTCGCTGAGGAACTCGAACACTCGCTCCGAAGTTGCAGCAACAGACTGTAGGCTGGTCATAGCCTGTCCCACTTGTGTGAGTGGCTGCGTGAACAGGCGCACATAGACTATGAACGCGACTATTGTACCAATGGATATGGATCCGTTGATGACCTGAACAGCACCAACGATGCACACCATCACATATCCCAGATTTCCGATGAATCCCATGATAGGCATCATCAGGCCTGAGAGGAACAGCGATTTGAACGCGCTATCAAAGAGTTCATCGTTTAAGGAGTCAAACTCCTTCTGGGCCGCTTCCTCACCGTTGTACGCCTTGACTATACTGTGCCCCGAATATTTCTCCTCGACATAACCGTTTATCTTGCCCAGCGAGGTTTGCTGGCGTACGAAGTGCTTTTGCGACCTAGACATCACCAACATCATCAGTCCGAAGCCTCCCAACGCGGAAGCGACGGCGGCCACGGTCATTGTGACATCGGTAATGAGCATCATCACCGTCGCCCCGACGAGCATCGCGGAGCCGCTCAAAAGCGTACCGATGCTCTGGTTCATCGATTGGCCGAGGGTGTCCACATCATTCGTCGCACGACTGAGGACGTCACCATAACTAGTCCGGTCAAAATACTTGAGCGGAAGGCGGTTGATCTTCTCTGATATATCGGTGCGGAGGCGCTTTGACAGCTTCTGGACCACCGTGGCCACTATGTATCCTTGGGCGTAGGTCATCACTGCTGAGATGACGTAGATTGTCACCAGGAACGTCCCTATGCTCGCAACCCCGGTAAGGTCGATCGAACCTTGCTTCATCCCGCTGAAGATAAGGTCGGTCATCTCACTGAGCTTGTCGGGCCCTACGACGGTTAATATGGTCCCTATGATTATGAGGATAGAGGCAACGATGATCGATGGGATGTATGGCCTCATGTATCCCAACATTCTTCGCCAAGCTTCCTTGAAGTTCTTGGCCTTCGCTCCCTGAGATCTACCGGTTTGCCTTCCTGGAGGACCACCACGCATCATCTGCTAATCTCCTCCTCTGATAGTTGAGAGTAAACAATATCCTTGTACACGGGGCAGGTGTCGAGAAGATCGTGGTGCTTGCCTATCCCCACAATGTATCCATTGTCTAGGACGATGATCTTGTCGGCATCCATTATCGTGCCGACTCTCTGAGCTACAATTATGTTTATCGCATCGGCCGTTTCCTTCTTGAGGGCGTTTCTGAGCAAGCGATCCGTCTTATAGTCCAAGGCTGAGAACGAATCGTCAAAGATGAAGATCTCAGGCCGCCAGTACACCGCACGAGCGATGGAGAGGCGCTGCTTCTGACCTCCTGATACATTCGTCCCACCCTGAGCTATTGCGGCGTTGTAGCTACCCTCCATGGTCTCCACGAACTCTGTTGCCTGAGCGACCGCGACAGCCTTCCTCACATCATTGTCCACGGTTTCAGATGCCCTGTCGCCATAAGCTACATTGGAGGCGATGGTGCCTGAGAATAGGTTAGCCCTCTGAGGCACATATCCTATCTTCTTATGGAGGGCCTTGATCGTGTAGTCACGGATATCCACTCCATCGATAGTGATCGAGCCTTCAGTAATATCATATGAGCGCATGATGAGGCTAACAATGGTGCTCTTCCCGCTCCCGGTGGAGCCGATGAACGCCACGGTCTCCCCTTTTTCTGCTTTGAAGCTGATATCCTTCAAAACATAATCGGATGCGCTAGGGTACTTGAAGCCTACTTTGTCGAACACTATCTCGCTGTTAGCCGTTCCAGATGATTCCGTGATCTGCCCATCCCTTATCGACGGCTCCGTATCCAGTATCTCCTCGATACGCCTGGCGGCGACCATTGCCCGTGGCAGGATAATGAACACAATAATGAGCATCATGAAGCCCATGACCACCTGCATGGCGTAAGAGAGGAAGGTGATCATGTTCGAGAACAGTATCATCTGCGCCCCGATGCCGACCGTGGCCGCAATGATCATTGCCCCTATCCAGTATATGGAGAGGGATAGCATGCTCATCACCGTTGATATTAATGGCATCATCAGCGCCATCGCACGGCTGGTGAACAGGTTGTTGGATGTGAGATTCTCATTCGCCTCTTCGAACTTCTTCTCCTGATATCCCTCTGCATTGTATGCACGGATGACACGAATGCCCTTGAGGTTCTCCCTCACGTTGCGGTTAACCTCATCGGTAAGCCACTGGATCTTCCTGAAACGGGGTACCACGAAGTACATCAGCACTGAGATGACCGCGACCATTATGACGATGGCCACGGCAGTGGCAGTGGTCCATTGCCAGCTTTTCCCGGAGATTTTGATGATTGCCCAGCCGGCTAGGATTGGTGCCTTAATTATCACCTGCAGCCCCATCGCAACTGCCATTTGCACCTGCGTGACGTCGTTAGTCGCGCGTGTTATCAGGCTTGCTGTTGAGAATTGGCCGATCTCTTTTTCGGAAAACGATTGGACCTTGCTGAACTCCATGGAACGAAGTCGCTTGGATAGGCTCGTTGCGACGTAGGCGGCCAGGTAGCCAGTTGCCATTGCCATCAGAAGGCTTCCGAACGCGAAGGCAAGCATGATCATCCCCTCGCCCACGACCTGATTCACCGTGCCTCCGGTCTGGATTACGTTGGTGATCGTGAACATGTGGTCCGGGATCGCCAGGTCGAACCACACCTGAACCACAATGAATGCCGTGATGGCGGCGATCAGCCCCCACTCTCTTGTCTTAAGATATCGCAGAATCATTTTCCACCAGCGTTGTTTTGGACCATTTTATCATGTGGATGATCGACTGGATCCCCGGAAGCGAACGCCCTGTTCTGGACAAGCGAGGCGCTTTGATCACTAACCTCGACAGTTGATGTTGACATGTCAAGGCTGTTTTGTATATAAGGATTGTTGACATATCAAGTCATAATGACATTATACGCCTCATCACATTCTGGGTGGCTGTAATGAACGATAAGAATCTGTTTATCTCCCCCCAGAAAATGAAATCCTACTGGGGGCTCAGATGAGCAAGATGCTGAAGGGCGAGGATTTCACATCATCCCAGGTGCCCTTTATCATCACGATCGGAAAGAACGAGGGGATCTCAATGAAGGATGTCTGCGCAGCTCTCGGCGCCGACAAAGGCCTCACAACTAGGGTCACACGAACCCTGATCGAGAAGGAACTGGTAGAGAACCACGACGGGTCCACCAGGACATATAGGCTTTTTTGACGAAAAAGGGGAAAGATGCGTACAATATTTCGACGACCATATGGACAAGGTCCCGGAGCAGCTCCTTAACTGTCTGGATGAAAAGGATAAAGAGAACTTGAGAAAGATAACCGAGAAGATCGATAGAAGACTGGACGACTGTACGAGTATTAATCATTGAAATCTTAAGCGGATCGCTCGAACTCCCGACCGTCCTTGACGCGCGGCCGAGCGTTCTCAATCCGCATGCTGATGCCGTGGCCGGAAAGAAAAAGAGTTTTGACCATGGCATCACCTTTTCCGGTGCCTTGATCGATCAATATCATCAAGGACCATTTCCTACTGGGTGACTTAATGCTTCATGAATCGTCCTACTTGATCATCACAGCGTTCATGACGATGATGATGGGCTTGAGTCCAATATCGAGACGCCAGTCTGCTTAACATGGCAGATTATGCTATCGTTGACCGCGAAACGAGCGGCATCCTCGGCTGCTTTGAGACGGTGGTTGGCCTGCCTTATTCTGTTCCACTCTCTTGTCCTTTCCCCTTTGGAATCGTTCTTTCTCCGGCCATACCTGCGCCTTCCCTGGCCGCCATCGATGCCCAGGGCTGGCCGGAGCACAAGGAAAAAACGGTCGAAGATTCTATTGGAACGGGACCCATTTGAACTGTCTGGCTAGGTTAATAATGAAAAATTGTTGGTGATCGAAGGGGGAGATATCTGCAAAAGATGAGTTCTAGGTGTACTCGTCATGGCGAACGTAACGCTCTTAGTCCGCCAAAGGAATCCGATCCCGTGGCCTGGTAAGATGTCCATTAAGGCCTCAACAATCCCGGGCCTTTGGTCATCAACGGCTCCCTATTTTTCCTCGTCTCGATGTATCTTACCATGAAGTCCTTTCCCGTGAACCAGACGCTCTCAGGGTAGTTCTTCATGACGAAATCCATGAACTCGGAGACGCCATCCTCCTTAATGGGAACTCCAATACTCTTCTTCGAACCCTGGATGAAGAGGACTGTCCCGCTGGCATAGATGTTGATGATGCCTATCTGCCGAACATCGTTCGCAGGAATGAAAACGTTCTTTAAGATGTTCTTGAACCGAAAGCCTTCAGTGTCAGCTTTCCACCAAGTGATATAGCTGTTGAACGGAAACCCGATGATCAAAATGGTTAACATGAATATTAGAAGACCTAGCACGCCAATATCCACACTGGGGTCCACTGCCGCAATACTGAAGAACATTACACCAAACATTCCCACCCCCAGGCAAGAGAGTTGCCAGTGCGCTTTATTCAATCGGACATATGCCACGTCCCTGGAATCCTCATCGCCCTTCGCTGGCAAGTTTATATCTCCTGATTGACTAGGAAATATCTTTGATAGTGATAAATAAAACGGCATACGTGTGGCTCCTTATCAGGGTGGTGTTTTCCACATCGACAGCTGGACGTAACCCTCTTAACGTCCCAGACTAATCCGATTTCGTAGCTGGGGAGTGCTAGACCAATGCTCACCATGAAGATTGTTGAATGGAAGGATGATCACTATCTATGGACAGCGGAAGTGACCACTCCACAGGGTATCTGGAGAACGCCCCAGCCGACGCACCCTCGCGAATTAAACCAGATGCTGCTCTCCATGGGAGTCGACAAGGATGAGATTTTCAATGCCAGGACTAAAGCCTTCACCGAAGACGCCGAAATTACTTACCGTAGACTCGAAAAGGAGTATCTGCCGTTCTTGCAAGCTGTATTGGCAGGAGAACGAGAGGTCCCGAAGCAAGAACCATTCGCCGAGGGGTGGTTGGCTTATGCTCTACTAGCTCACCATACGAACGAGGAGTTGCGCCCTCTATGGGAGGTTCTCTATTCGGCCGATGCTGAAAACCATGCAATTCCAACTTATGACGAGATTTCTTGGGCGTTCCTGCCTCAGAAGGAGGGGATGGCTGGCGGTCGAAGGTGAACGATTCGGCTTGACGCCGGAGGGCAGTCGTGCCGTCAAAGAAATCGTGGATAAGGATGAACCACCCTGGCCGGATTGGACTCCTTTGCAGTGGACTGCTTACGTTTTAGGCCATGTGCCTCGCATAAATCGAACATGGTCACTGAAGAAACTAGAGGACTGGATCTCAGATAATCCTCCGCCAAGCGACGATTGAATGCCTAGGTTATTTGCCCATCCGATTATGCATCGAGTAATTAGAAGGGCAGAACCCAGACGTAATAGCACATGAACATTCAATCATCACTCTATCCAATTAGTCCAATCTTTATTCAATGACGATGGTGAAGGCATGGATTACATCCTCAACAACCGCACTACATTATCTTTAAATGATTGTATATTAATAAAACTCTGGTGGGCTAATCCTTTGGATATCGTTTGCTTTGACGCTTATTATCATGGACGCTGTAGCATATTTGGCAGCCAAGTCCCATGTTAGGAAAGCTCGAACCAAACTAAGGTCGATGATCGAGGAGGCCCGACTGGCCGGTTTGATTCAAACGGAATCAAGGGTAGCATATAATCTTCCGAGCTTGTGGGGCATATATGTTTTCAGTATCCCCGTGACCATAATTGGCATATGGTTGCACCCCCTTGAGTACTACTCTGATCTCTAGGGAGTGGAGGTTGCCTGGCTCTTCTTCCCATTCTTCACCATGCTAGGTTACCTCTATTCGTTGATTTCTCCGATTTATCACATGGCGATATTCAGTCCAGATAGAGTCAATATAATAGAACGCAAAGGAAGTGGACCATCTGAATGCAAGACGATGAGGTGGAGAGACACCACAGTAAACGTGCATTATGACGAATCGATCGTCGTCTCACTCACCGATGGCAACCTTAGTATTCATCAAAATGATTACATAAACACCGCACTGGTCTGGTATTATCTGCAAAAGTATGCCCCTGAGAAAATACCGGATGACAGCCGCATACGAAATATGGCGAAAGCGGCTCCCAGGTGGTGCGATAAACATCCGCAGACTTGGCCTTGAAAGAAATTGAAGCTCGGTGCTTCAACCCGTTGTTGTCTCTTTGATGTACACGATGCAGCCATTGATCACGCTCACATCGTAAGTGCGAACGCCGTCGGTCAATGGTTCGATGGTGACCGAAACAGACGAATCGTTCGACCCGTACGAGTAATTGACGCCGATCGAGCGCATCGTCACCTCTTTCCCGAGGACTGTAAAAGAGGTCGATTGTTCCAGGCTGATCGGTAGCGCACAAGCTTCTCTAAGCTTGAGCGCGGTTATCGTTTGATTTACCCCTTTTGTTAGATTATAGATGGAGTGCTCCTGAGATGCTGCCTCCTCGGCCAAGGCATTGGCATCGAACTGGACGGGATAGATGTCCCCAGCTTGAATGAAGTCCAGGTCAGTGATGAAACCGGTTTCGTTGTAAGTTCCATATGCAATCGCGTTCATGTAGAACATCACGCTCGCACCATTCTCGCTGGAATAGTTGAACTGCTGCGTATTGAAGGAGCATAAATCCACGCTATCGACGGTAGTGTTCATGCTCTTAGCGTCAATAATCAATCTGAGGAAGTTAGGGTCCACAGTCACATCGGTGTAGGTCGAGCCGTTGAGCGTATCGCTAACTATCGCCACGCCCAGCGAGATGGTAACATTAGTTGATCGCTGGAGCGTGAAGTTGGACTCTATTGATGAGGTGTCGCTTGAAATCTTGAAATCACGGTCCTCCGTCCAATAATAAACGTTCCGCAGGTCGGGATCAAGATAGGCAAAGACTTCGACTTTATAGCCGCGTTCGGCCGTCAATATATATCGGCCATCAGCGTCGGTCTTCGTGGAGTTTTGAGGATTGTTGTCTTGTTGCCCCAATATGAAGGTGTTGGCGACAACACCAGCCCCTCGGAGCGGCATACCGCTTCCGTCGGTCACTACCCCTTGGATGGTGATAGGGGCTGTGGACATATCTTCCTCGGCGCCATTACTCGGATTGTATGCCAGCGCTGCCAACATCACCACAAAGACGATGGCGAACGCCGAACCGTTGATGACCAGACGCTTTTACTTCTCCTGCAACTACTCCCACCGAAAAGAGACCGGGTCAGTGAGATTATCTATGTTACCTATAGGCCGGGTTTTGATACTATCTCGATTCATTTACTGTTGCATGAACAGCAAGCCAGTCTTCCTCTGACTAAAGATATATTTGCAGTTCTGCCCAGCACTATTTAAGGTTGAACACATTAATTTATTAAACCAATACTCTCCTTTCCAAATTAAAGCCTTGATAGGTATGCTTTCGCACTTATCAATCGGAATACTGGCGGCTTTGTAAGTGCACTATGTGTTCATCACTCCTCTCTCTCCTAAACGATATTAATGCGGCGAGGAAGAATCCTGCTGTGGCTACCGCCGCATAGGCAAGGTAGTAATCGAGCCCATAGAGGGCAAAGGTGCCCCAAGCAACTGTGTCCTGGTCCGCGCCGCTTAAGTTAAGTGCTACGAACAGGCCCTGCTGTAATATCATGGGATTAGCACTTACCAGCATCTTCGAACCGCTCGGGAATAGCTCCCTCATCTGAGCATTGGTCATTCCTAGCGATTCGTGTGTCTCGGTGAACTCGTTCTGAGCGCTCGCCATTCCTGAGTCCAGCACGCTTCCCATTATTGCGGTAATGATCAAGAAAATAAGCACGCCGGCCACCGCCACGACATGCTTCTTCCGTACTAGCGTGGAGACGAACAGGCCGAGCGAAGAGAGCGTGATAAAGAGAAGAGTGGGAAATACGAGGGAAATAAGGAGTGCATCGGCCCCTAGCACGATCCCACCCGTTAACGATAAGATGAGGAGATATGCAAGGAGGGAGATGAAACTGAACATCATGGATATCAGGACCAGAGTCACGAACTTGCTGGCGATGAAGGCGCTGCCACCCTTTCGGTAAGTGAGGATATACTTTACCATGCCGGACTCACGCTCCCCCGTCAAGGAAAGGCAGGAGACGACGAGGATCAGAAGCGATAGCGGCGACAGCACGCTTATCCAATAGGCGCCTAGGCTGCTCCTCTGCAACAGCAGCATCTCGCTCGGTGACGGTGGAGTGTACGAGGCCCAGTTGTAGTTGGCGTGAACGCTCGAGGCGTAAGCATTGGAGGCGAAGAAGGCGAAGATCAAGCATATTGCCGCGGCCAGCATGACGACGATGGGTAGGAACGCCTCGGAGATCAGGAGACGGAGATCCTTCCTGAGATACACCTCAAATTGTCTCATCGCCCACCTCCAGGATGGCCTCTCGGTAGTACTCCTCGCTCGTTTTTGACAGGAGGGTGAATTCCGAAACGATGCCACCGGCAAGGATAATGGACCGGAGAAGCTCGGGGACTTTATCCGGTTCCACTTCCATGGTGAGGATGCATTTCTCTTTCCTTTCCACCACCTTGAACGGTCGTCCCAGCGATTCCAGCACCTCTGGGTTGGTCATAGACAGCCTTATCGTCACTTGATCGGAAACGAAGTTCAAACGTTGCTTCTTGACGACCCTGCCGTTCTTGATGAAGACGACGGAGTCGCATACCTTGTCGATTTCGCTCAAGTCGTGCGAGGAAAGGAGCACGGTCAAACCCCTGGCCTTCAATCCAACGACGATCTCCCGGAGTTCAAGAACCATCGTTGGATCCAATCCCGAAAATGGCTCGTCCATGACCAGGACGATCGGATTGCTCACCAATGCTCGCGCTATGGATAATCGTTGTTTCATTCCCTTGGAGAAAGTGCTCACCGGGTCGTCCTTCCTGGACGATAATCCAACTTCGGTCAGCAGCTGTTCGCTCCTCTCTTCCGGGTTCGGTAGGTCACACAGCCGGGCGAAGAACAATATATTGTTCAGAGCGGACATCTCCTCGTAGAAGATGGGGCGGTCGGGGACGAAGCCCAGCTCTCCCACCGAGCCCGGACCGTTTATTCGTATCTTACCGTCGTCGGGACGCTCTATGCCCATGACGATATTGATCAGCGTGCTTTTCCCGGCTCCGTTCGGGCCCACAAGCCCGCAGATCTCTCCCCGGTCGAGGGAGAACCCGACGCCATTTAGCGCCTTGACCTGCCGCTTGTTCAGGAGGTTCCGATATACTTTCTGGACGTTATCCGCTTCCAAGCAAAATCCGTCCTCAAGCCCCATAGGACTCCCAATCCACTGAAGATTCGTACTCGTTCGCCAGACAGTAGATGAAGAACCTACCGTAGTCGGTGTCTATGATGGTGGTGAACTGGACCATTTCTGATTGTTCCGATAAGCTGATGTTCTCTACAGTGAAGTTGAAAGATTGATTTTGCTTAGGTGAGAGTATTGCGCTCTCATTCCAGAAAGTCCAATAACGATTGTTGCTACTGCCGTTAAGGAACATAGCGGCAGCTCTCAGGCTACAGTTCAAAGAACCGTCCTCGAAGGCGTTTGTCACGTTGATTCCGAAGGTGACTTCTTTTGACGAGTTATCATGAGTCCAGTTGACTCTCGGCTCGATCCCATCTAGGTGGAAGATAGAGTGCTCATCGCTCTCATACATCAGGCCGACATTCGCCGCCAGGCCTCCAGAGTTCTGGTCACCATATACCAGATAATATCCACCTGGTGCCATATATGTCGTATTTTGGGGGAGTAGCCCGTTCTGGAACGGATTAGGGGGACCCTCGACCGTCCCGTTCCACGTCAAGGTAAAGTTCGACGAGGTGGAGAAGTTGGTCACCGATAGATGACACCGGTATCCACCTGCGTATTCATTCTGGCTCACAATCATATTTGCTAGAGCCCCTTGATTGCCGACCACCTTCTCAGGGCTTACTTCATCCGGTATCCTGGCCACCCACAAGCCGACCGTCTTGTTAGAGGAAAAATCGACGTTGGACATTACTGTCCTAAGGGTGATGTTGACCGTTTCCCCATAGTGATACGAGGACTTTTCCGTTTCCGCCACAACGACAATGGAATTATAGCTATTGGCGTTTGTGATGAATATGACCGCGATCAGCGACACGACCACAATCAATACACCGGTCACCAGGATTACTCTCTTCTTCCCCCACCTCATAGAGTGCTTCCCCGGGCAGGTATTGCAATTCTTGATGAAATAGCCGTCGATTCTATCTGTGATGTGTTATTATATTGGAATAAGATGCCTCTACCAGGGGCCATCCATTAATTCTAACATAAGGTGGCGAGGAGAAAATAGACATGATCAATAACTTTAGATTCAATCATGTTAGTGGATTTTCCAAGGCCTATTATGAGGTAGACTTGAAGATGAACGCCATGTTCATCAGGTTGCTTCAGAGGTTGCTGCCTTAGAAACATTAGTGAGATCGAGGAATTGAAGAGGCGACGACGTCCAAAAAACTAAGCTTAACTCAAGGATTGAGAAACGAGCCGATAGGTTCCTTAGTGGATAGCTAGATAGGGTGCTACAAAGTAATATTGTAGCCCATTGTATAAAACATCTGGCTAGACCTAAAAATAACCAATTGTAGTCAATCGAAAAGGTGGACATTTTTTCAATCTTTGTACTGCCCCCGAAGCGCCGACGCCGGGGATGTGGCAAGGTCTGTGGGCTTGTCCATATCCGCCGTAGTGGGACATCTGAGAAGGCGGAAAAAGGGATAGTAAATAAAAATTCTTGGTAACCATTAATTGACTTGAAGACTAGTTTTCCTTGGGAGGAGGTAACGATGCCGCCCAATCATAGATGACCTTGAACACTGGGAGGAACGCTCTCCCGTGCTCGGTCAACGAGTATTCGACCCTGGGGGGCACCTCGGCAAAGACCGCCCGGTCAATAACATGATATCGTTCTAGGACCCGCAGATGCTCGGTGATCGTCTTCGAGTTCACATCCCCCATTCGCTTCTTTAGCTCGGTAAACCGCAGTGGTCCCTCGCGAAGGATCCAGAGAATCCTCATGTTCCATCTATTGCCCAGGACCTCCACTAGGACGACACCTTTTTCCAATATCATGTGAATCATCCATTAATTACTTTTTGGTTACAATATTACTTTTTGGACTCTGAAGTGCTTATCTACTACTATGATATTAATGTTTCTAACAGCTTTCTGACCAGGGGACGGATTAGGAAGCCAGTTAGATCGCTAATGGTGATGGTGAGATATTGTCGAAGATAATCGAGGGAGTCTACATCCTGGACAATCCCAGCGGAGCGAACACCTATATTTTGATAGACCATGGCGTGACGCTAATCGATGTGGGGATGAGGAAGAACGTTCCAAAAATCAAGAAGGAGCTCGAAGAACTCGGTTTCTCGATGAAAGACATAAAAACCATCATCATCACCCATGCTCACCATGATCATATGCAGGGTTTGGCCGAGATCGTCTCATTGAGTTCGGCCAAGGTCATGGTTGGAGAAGAAGATGCAGACGTGATCAGCGGGGCTAAACCAATGCCGTTGCCCAAAGGCGCAATGGGGCTCGTCTTCCGCCTTTTAAGACCGATGATGCGGTTCGAGCCCGTTCCCGTTGACGTTAGACTGAAGGATGGTGACATCGTCGATGTCCTCGGAGGGCTAAAAGTCGTTCCCTTGAAGGGACATACGCCCGGGAACATTGGTCTGATCTATTCATCCTCTAGATTGATGTTCTCGAGCGACACGGTGAGCAACCGCAAGGACAGATTGCAGCCTCCCGCTTTGTATAAGTGCAACAAAGAAGAATGTGATGGGGCGATCGAACGACTGTCCAAACTGAATATGGAAATCATGCTTCCAGGGCATGGACCACCCATCAGGCCAGATGCCTCGGGAAGGGTCCGGACCTTTCTGGCGGAGCTGAAACGACTGTAGTTCGGGTAGATGGGAACCGCCCATTTATTTACTGAATTATGAAATCGAAATACGATTATTTCGTTCTAATGCAGAGTGAGCTTTAAAATCAGGGTTTAGAAGAGTATTTCCATGTCTGATCCAAAAGAAGACGATAGTAAACCGAACCTTATGGCGAGCGTGAGAGGGAGTGGAAACGAGGAGGCATTCGGCTGGCGATTCACAGCGCCCGTATTCCTCGGTTCCTCGCTGAATTCCGTAAACAGTTCGCTCATTGCGACCGCTTTGATATCGATAGCCT
This sequence comes from Methanomassiliicoccus sp., assembly GCA_033485155.1. Lineage (NCBI taxonomy): Archaea > Methanobacteriati > Thermoplasmatota > Thermoplasmata > Methanomassiliicoccales > Methanomassiliicoccaceae > Methanomassiliicoccus > Methanomassiliicoccus sp. The sequence goes on along the minus strand of JAWQJJ010000003.1, from coordinate 298,527 downwards.
CAGCCATTCATGTTTCCATCGGAGAAACGGTAGCGCTTGTCGCAGCGCTATACTTGGCAAGTACTGTCGCCCAACCAACGGCAGGAAAGTTATCGGAGGTGTTCGGGCCACGGCGTGTGTTCCTTGCTGGCATGATGGCCGCCCTGATTGGCGGTTTGGTAGGTGGATTTGGCCACGATTTGACGACACTGATAGCGTCCCGGGTGCTGATAGGGATAGGCACCTCTACCGGCTATCCATCGGCCATGCTTCTAGTTCGCCGTCGGGCCGAATGGGCTGGATTATCAGCGCCCCCCGGAGGTGTGCTTGGCGGCCTAGTGGTTACTGCAATGGTGACACCTGCAATCGGGCTGCCGCTTGGTGGCCTCCTCGTTGCAGCGTGGGGGTGGCAGGCCGTGTTCTTGGTAAACGTCCCGTTAGCCCTGATAACGCTGTGTATGACAGCCTTTTGGATTCCCCGTGACGATCCGATCAAGAGTTCGAGAACTTTCAAGGAAATCGCGACACGCATCGATCTGGGAGGCATCATTGTCTTTAGTGCTGCGATGTCAACCCTTCTAGTGTTCCTCTTATCATTACCAACCACAAACTGGATTTCGCTCGGTTTGGCTATTATAAGTGGTTTGGTCCTGGTCTGGTGGGAGCTACGGGCGAGCCATCCGTTCATTGATATTCGATTGTTGGCCACAAATAGGGGGTTGACTCTTTCCTACCTTCGTTTCGCTCTGGCATCGCTGTGCGTCTACACCGTGCTGTATGGTGTCACGCAATGGACAGAGGTCGTTCGGGGCATTTCGGCCGAGGATGCTGGTCTCCTCCTAGTGCCTATGACTCTCGTCGGAGGCGTGCTTGCGTTGCCAATCTCAAGACGGAACTTAGTCCGCGCCCCCCTGATTGCGGCGGCCGTTTCGTGCTTGATAGCGTCTATTGGCGTACTCTTTATCGGTTCGACCACTCCTATATTGTGGGTGGTAGTCATCACCTCGATTTTCGGGATTACTCTTGGCGCGAGCGTCAGTGCGAATCAGACGACCTTGTATACTGAGGCGACTGCGGACCAGATAGGCACCGCTTCGGGCCTACTACGTACCTTCGGTTACATCGGTTCGATCGCCTCTTCGGCCCTCATTTCTATCTTCTTCCATCAGAGCGTCACTGATGATGGCCTGCACACAATCGCCCTGGTTATGGTAATCCTTAGTTTCGTAGGATTAGTCATTGTCCTCGCCGACAGGAGGATCATGGCTCAAAAGCGGGCTGAGAAACATGGGTCTACTTCAAAGATGCCCTAATTGTCGTTTTGCTCCTAACATCATAGGAGCATGTTAGAGAAAGAGACGCCCACAGCCCTAAATCTCTTCCATTTTTTCTCAATCTCAACTTCTATTCTGGATGACCCTTTGAACCGAGATCATCCAATGAGGATGGAAGGGGTGAATAAGTGATTGAACGCGAATATTACTCTTTGTCGTTCTGCTCCTAGGTGAACTCTTTTCTCTATAGGAGGGCACCAATCCTGTGACCAATGAACTAGGAGAAGCAAGCCAATCACTAGGAGCCCTTCAGGGACCGACGCATGACATGTCATGAAACGACCCTGTGCCAGTTTATTCAAACTGGCTTGAAACTGATGGCTATCAGGAGGTTGGCTGGAGAGGCCGATACACTGAGCTTACTAACCCCCAACAACAGAGTGCCACAAAGTAATATTGTAACAGCCTGTATAAAACGTCTGGCTAGGTCATAAACTGAAAAATTGTAGACGATCGAAAAGGGGGACATTTGATTTAGTTATCTACTACCCCAGAACAATTGGTGCGAGGGGCCGGATTTGAACCGACGAACCTCTTCAGGAACAGATCTTGAGTCTGTCGCCTTTGGCCGGTGGTACAGAGTAACACCATTGACCTGGCTTGGCTACCCTCGCGTTGCTTTTCGTTAATGCCCAGCCCTTATTAAACCTTCCCTATGGCCTTGCCCCGTCCGTTGACGGTCGATGTTAGAATAAAAATCGAATATTATGCTGCCGTCATTATCTGCTGACAACTATTTTATATTTACAGCAGGATACTGGGTGGCCTGACGGGACAGGTGAGGGGAGGGACGCATAGCACCTCGTCATTTCCTCCGTACCAGAACCACGGGGTGGCGCCTTCCCCTCCTCATACTCCTATTCTTGTGGTGATCTCTCCTTTGCCGTTGTTGATCACCAGGGTATGCTCGGTCTGGGAGACCATTCCGCCCTTGACTTCGGCCAGGACGGGATAGGCGAACAGGATGCCATGCCGGACCAGCGTCTTCAGGTGTATCGGGGCCTTCGGATCCAGGGCGGTGCACCACCGCTCGCAGAACGGCAGGCTGCCGAACTCCTCCTTTATCTTGCCGAAGAGCTTGTTTGCTTCCGCGTCCCGGACCTCGCGGTCCCTCAAGATGCGGTAGATGTTCCCCGGCTTGGAGTTGCGCACTTCCCCCGCCCCGTCTGTGGCGAACGGCTCGATGGCCAGCATCATGTCGGTGCGCAATCGGGTCTGGTTGCCATCATCGTAGTTGGCGATCGTCAGCCCGGCATGCAGGTTATAGCAGTTCAGCCCATGGCCGGTGAGGTTGGTGACCGGGACAAAGCCGTCGCTCCGGATGGCCCGATCGATGGTGCCGCCGATGGATCCCACCTGGACTCCGTCGCCGACCATCACCGTGGCCATGCTCAGCGCCTTGGCCGACGCGGCGATCAGGTTGGTCCAGCTCTTCGTCCGCACCTCTACGGTCTTGGCAGTGTCTCCGATATAGCCGTCCACCTGCGCCCCCACGTCCACCTTCACCAGGTCTCCGCGGTGGAATGCGAGCTTGTCCTGGGAGGACGGGGTATAGTGAGCGGCGGCCTCATTGATGCTGAGGTTCGTGGGGAATGCTGGCTTCGCTCCCTTGCGAACGATATAGGCCTCTACCTCGGTAGCGACATCGAGCAGTTTCACGCCTTCGTCCACCATGTCGGCCCCCAGCTCGCGAGCCTCGGCGGCGATCAATCCGGCGCGCCTGATCTTTTCCAGGATTTCCTCATTCATCCAATGCCGCCTTGATGGTGTCCGGCGATAGGGCCCCCGGCCGAATGAGGGTTATCTCCTGATCGGTGAGCTGGATGATGGTAGACGGCTTTCCATGGACCGTCGGACCACCGTCAAGGTAAAGGCTGACCGAGGCGCCCAGATCGTCTAGCGCCTCCTGGCAGGTCCTGGGGTTCCCGTGAGAGTGGACGTTAGCGGAGGTCGTCACCAGGGGGCCAAACTCCTCGATGAGCCTCATAGCCACCGCGTTATCCGGTATGCGGATGCCGATTTCGTTGGTCGAGGCCGTGAGGATGTCCGGGACGTTGGGGCGCTTGGGGACGATGATGGTTAGGGGGCCGGGCATGAACTTATTCACCAGTCGGCGGGACCGCTCGTCCAGCACCCCGACCTCCTCCATCATCTGCAGGTCCTTGACCATGATGGACATGGCCATGTCGAACGGTCTCCGCTTGGCCATGTAGATGCGCTTGACCGCGGTCTCGTCGAACGGATCGCACCCGAGACCATATACCGTTTCAGTGGGATAGACGATGAGCCTGCCGGCAGCCAGTTCGGACACTATCTGCTTCAATCTCGACTCCGGGATGACCGGCACCCCGTCCTTCAGCTCGCACTTTATGATCTCCATCGTTATTCCCCTAAGTATCTCAACGCCTCTATGATCTGCATATGCGCGTCTCCAAGCGCGCATGGCCCATGGCCCGGATACAGGTCCGCCGGCTGGAGGGCGAGCAGTGACCGCACCGAAGCGGTCAGGTCGCTCAGGTTACCGGTAGCAAGGTCCCAACGGCCGACCCCACCAGCGAAGACGGTATCGCCGGACAGGAGGATCTTGTGCTCCTGATCGTAAAGGCAGATCCCTCCCGCGGTGTGGCCGGGAGTATGGATCACCTTGAGATCATGATCACCGGTGGAAAACGTTTCCCCACCTTTAAGGTTCTGCACGCTTGCAGCCTCCATTCGCCGCTGGAACATCAGCGCTTCGGTCCCCTTGGTCGAGCCTTCGCGGATGACCTCGGCATCGTCTTGGTGCGCGTAGAGCGGAGCATCGAGCTCCTTTGCCAAAGCGGCCGCGCCCCCCACATGGTCGAAGTGCCGATGGGTCAGCACGATCGCCTGCACCTTGCTCCCGCCGATCACCTTGCGGACCTTGTTGACCATCCGCGGGAGGTTGTCCCCGGTACCAGCGTCCACCACCATGGGCCGGCTCCCTGTTATGATGAAAACATTACAATCATAACCGGACCCTGGCAACATATGGACGGCCATTAGGTAAGCGAAGCTTGAAGGCCTATTTAGTCTTTCCTAGAAATGAAAATTACAGGAGAATTTTTCTACGTCGGATGCCGAACGAGGGCCGCCGGGACAACGCTTGCGTCTTCGGTACTCCAATCGTAATGGGGGAATAAAATTCGTCGTTCGTCGAACCATGTGCCGCAGCGGGAAAGGATATCAGGCATGCTCTCGATTCACTTCATCGCATGATGCTCCTTGAGGACCAGGGGAAGAGGCTGTTCCGAGAACACGGGATCAAGGTGCCGTCCGGACGTACCGTCTCCGTTCCTGAGCAGGCGGTAGGCATCACCGGGCCGGCAATGGTCAAGGCCTTGGTGCCGGCCGGGGGCAGGGGCAAGGGCGGAGGAGTAAAGAAGGTAATGCACGAGGAGGATATCGGCCCGGCCGTCTCCGCGCTGCTGGGCGCTACGGTGTCCGGCCACGAGGTCACCAAAATCCTCATCGAGGAGGCCGTTCCCGTGGCCAGGGAGATGTACCTTAGTATCTCTATCGACCGATCGCTAGGTCTTCCGGTCCTCGTCGCCTCCGCTTCCGGGGGCATCGAGGTTGAAACGCTGGACGCCTCGATCATCCAACGCTGGACGCTTCACCCCTTCCTTGGGGTTCGGCAATACGTGACCAGGGGAATCGCCATAGCGCTCGGCCTGAAAGACCGGGAGGCCGAGGTGAGGAACCTTGTAACGAACCTTTGGGAGCTGTTCACCTCCATCGACTGCGACCTGGTGGAGGTAAACCCTCTCATCCTGGCGACGGACGGCGCGCTGGTGGCTGCGGATTCCAAGATATCGATCAACGACGACTCGCTCTTCCGCCATCCGGACCTCGAGCTCCCGCCGACGAGCGGGGATGAGCTGGAGGGCGTGGCGCGAGCCGAAGGTCTAGCATTCGTGCGTCTGGATGGGGATATTGGGGTCATCGCCAACGGGGCCGGCTTGACCATGGCCACCCTCGACTCGCTATCGCTGCACGGCGGTGACGCAGGGGCGTTCATGGATCTAGGCGGAACCGACGACCCGGCGAGGGTGAGGCGGGCCTTCGAGATCATGGCGCGGTCTGGACAGAAGGTCATTCTGGTGAACATCTTTGGGGCGATGACCAAATGCGATACCGTGGCCCGGGGGCTGCTCGAGGCCCTCGCAGGTATGGTGGCCCCGCCGACTATTGTGGTGCGGATACGTGGCATTAATGAAGAGCAGGCCCAGGACATGCTGAGGTCGGAAGGCCTAGCCGCCCATACCGAGCTAGAGGGAGCGGTCATGGACGCGGTGGCAAGAAGGTAGGGAGATGATCATGGATCGCGGGACCAGAGTCGTGGTGCAGGGCATCACCGGCCACCAGGGCAGATATCATGCCCGGGCGATGTTGGACTTCGGGACCGAAGTGGTTGCCGGAGTCACGCCGGGCAAGGGCGGGACCTCGGTGGAAGGCGTCCCGGTCTATGATTCGGTGCAGGGGGCGGTCGACGAGCACGGGGCCGACGTGTCGGTCGTGTTCGTTCCCCCACGCGCCGCGGCGGACAGCGCCCTGGAGGCATTGGAGGCGGGTATAGGAACGGTGGTGATGGTCACCGAGCACGTGCCGGTACATGATGCCATGACCGTGATCCAATATGCCCGGCTCAAGGGTGGGCGGATCATCGGTCCCAATTGCCCAGGGATAGCTGCCCCTGGCCGAGGTAAGGCAGGCATAATGCCGAATGAAATCTTCCAAGAGGGCTCCGTTGGGGTGGTGTCGAGGAGCGGTACGCTAACCTATGAGGTCGTAAGCTCGCTGTCGCGTGCCGGGCTAGGGCAATCGACCTGCATCGGGATCGGCGGCGACCCGGTGGTAGGGACTTCTTTTGTCGAAGCCCTGCGAATGTTCGAGGCGGACGACGGTACCTCGGCCGTCGTGCTCATCGGGGAGATCGGCGGAGGCGCCGAGGAGGAGGCGGCTGAGTTCATCCGAAGCAGGATGAGCAAGCCGGTGGTGGCGTACATTGCCGGCCTCACTGCTCCGCCGGGCCGCAAGATGGGCCACGCCGGGGCGTTGGTGTCCCGCGGGCGGGGGACCGCACGGAGCAAGATCGCGGCCCTGGAGGGGGCCGGAGCGAGGGTGGCGGATACTCCCTGGAGGATATCTAAGCTGGTTGCAGGGAGCAGATAGCGGCGATCTCAATATATTATATCATTATCTTTTCTGTTGTTCATTCCTGATTTACGCGTTCATCAGGAAAAGGTATAACACCTACGTCGGACGATATGAGCCCCTTGCCTGTGTGCGGGATGCAGTCACTACCTGCAATATATGGCAATACAGAGGTCAGGAAAAGTATAAATAGGACAGCAGCTTAGCTGGAAAAGCCCGAAACGGAGCAAATGTATCGGGCATAGGTGTTGACCTATACGACTGGCATGTGTCGGAAACGATGCATGACGGGGCAGAACCCCCTACAAAAGCCTTATATACAATGAGTGCTTAGGTGGGAAGGCCCGGAACCCAAGTGGTTTCGGAGCAATAGGGTCTGCCGGTATGGCAACCTATATATACCCCTTCAGACATGAAGGGGGGCTGCGGTCGAATACAAAAACGACCACAGAAGTTCACTTTGATGCACCCGGAAAGCGATCCTTTTCGGGGAAGTGGAGGAGAATAGCGGGATTTGGAAGAGGTCTCGCGTTTGATGATAACCAATCATATGCAATTCGGACGTGTGTTAAGCCGACACAAGTAGCGGCATGCTACGTCGTATGGGGAATGGCTCGGCTCGAGCGCCGATGAAGGTCGTGTCAAGCTGCGATATGCGCCGGGTAGTTGCAAGAAGACTATGATCCGGTGACCGCCGAATGGGACTTCCTATTCTTCGGAATGTTGAGTAATCAACGGGAACGCGGGGGATCGAAACATCCTAGTACCCGCAGGAAAAGAAATCACAGAGATGCCGTCAGTAAAGGCGATCGAACGCGGCACAGAGCAAACCGAATCCCTCATAGAAATATGAGGGAGTTGTGGTGTAGTGGACCCAGATACATCTTAACTGGTCAACCTGAAGTTGCCTGGAAAGGCACACCAAAGAGGGTGATAGTCCTTTAAGGATAAGCCAGAAAGATGAGTTTTGGTGTTCCGGAGTAACGTGCGTTGGATATCGCGCGTGAAGCTGGGGAACATTCATCTCCAACTCTAAATACGTCTCGAGACCGATAGCGCAGTAGTAGCGCGAGTGAAAGCTGAAAAGTACCCTTGACGGGAGGTCAAAAGAGCCTGAAACCATCCGACTATAACCAGACATGGCGTTAAAGCGAAGAAACTCGAAAGAGTGGAGCAGCGTTGTGTTATCCGTTTTGAATAACGGGCCAGCGAGTTCTGATCAGTGGCGAGACTAAGGTATTGAATACCGGAGTCACAGGGAAACCAACAAGTACGCAACACCGCAAGGTGCGAGGTACGAGGTGTGCTCGCCTGGAGTCACTGGTGGGATACCCGAAGCCAGTTGATCTATGCGTGGGCAGGTTGAAGCCCCTCGAAAGGGGGGTGGAGGACCGAACGGGTAATGATGTGCAAATCTTTCCGATGACCTGCGTATAGGGGTGAAAGGCCAATCTAAACTGGAAATAGCTGGTTCCTCTCGAAACTTGTCGCAGCAAGACCTCAGCTGAGATAGATTGTGGGGTAGAGCGACCAATTAGGGGCTTAGGCCGGGAAACCGGTCGGCCCTTTGTTGAACTCCGAACCTGCGATCGTCGTAGACGCTGGGATTGAGGGCCTCTGGGGTAAGCTTGGGGTCCATAAGGAAATGAATCCAGCCTAGGGTTAAGGTCCCTAAATACCGGCTAAGTGAAACATGAAACTGCGTCCGCAGTCTAAGACAACCGGGAGGTGGGCTTAGAAGCAGCCATCCTTTAAAGAAAGCGTAACAGCTCACCGGTCGAGATTGTGGGTCAGGAAGATGGACGGGTCTAAAGCCGGATACCGATACCCTAGAGCACCGCAAGGTGATCTGGTAGGGAGGTGACGTGCATGGGTAGAAGTTTGGCCGTGAGGTCAAGTGGACCGTGCTCGTATAAGGATGCTGGTAGGAGTAGCAGCAAAGAATGGTGAGAATCCATTCCGCCGCAGGGGCCAGGGTTCCTCGGCAATGTTCGTCAGCCGAGGGTTAGCCGATCCTAAGACAACCCTTAATCGAAGTTGTCAAAAGGGAAGCAGGTTAATATTCCTGCGCCAGAACAGTCATCGCCTAACATGAGACACATCCGGATAAGTCGAGCAGGGGTGTCAACCTGTTCAAGCGTTTAAGCCTTCGGAGAACCGTAATGGTGAGAAGTTGGTGAATGCGTGAGTAGGCGGGCGAAGGCCCGCTTCGACTGATTCCCGGTGTCAATGAAAATCGTGTTAGTTTAGGCTGTTTTGTTCGTACCAAGAACTGACACAGGTGCCCCTAGGTGAGAAGCCTAAGGCGTGTCGGCGTAATCGTAGCGAGGGAATTCGGCAAATTAGCCCCGTACCTTCGGTATAAGGGGTGCCAGCAATGAAGATTGCTGGTCTCAGTAACAAGGGAGCTCCGACTGTTTAATAAAAACACAGGTCACAGCTAGTCCGAAAGGATTTGTATTGTGGCTGAAGCCTGCCCAGTGACGGTATCTGAACCTCGGGTTCAACTGAGCGAAGGACCGTTAAACGGCGGGGGTAACTATGACCCTCTTAAGGTAGCGTAATACCTTGTCGCTTAATTGGCGACTTGCATGAAGGCCCAACGAGAGCTCTACTGTCCCCGCTTCGAAGCCGGTGAAACTGATAGTACCGGCGCACAATCCGGTATCTTCCACCTGAAAGCGAAGACCCCATGGAGCTTTACTGCAACCTGTTGTTGTGGTACGAGCCCCGATGTGTAGCGTAGGCAGGAGTCGTTACCAGGGCTTGCCGCTAGGCAAGTTCCGAGACATCAATGAAACACTGCCCTTCGGGACTCGTATCACTTACTCCTTCGGGAGGACAGCTATAGGTAGGCAGTTTGGGTGGGGCGCCACGCGCTCAAAAAGATAACAAGCGCGCCCAATGGTCAGCTCAGGCAGGTCAGAAATCTGCCGTTGAATGCAAAGGTATAAGCTGGCTTGACGCGGGTTGGGACAATAACAATCCGCGATACGAAAGTAGGGCTTAGCGAACCACTCAGCCTTCTGAATGGGGGCGAGTGATAACAGAAAAGTTACCCTGGGGATAACTGAGTCGTCGCTAGCAAGAGTTCATATCGACCTAGCGGTTTGCTACTTCGCTGTCGGCTCTCCCTATCCTGGCGGTGCAGCAGCTGCCAAGGGTGGGGTTGTTCGCCCATTAAAAGGGATCGTGAGCTGGGTTTAGACCGTCGTGAGACAGGTTTGTTGCTTTTTGGTGGAAGTGTATTGATGCCTGACGGGAAGGATCCTTTAGTACGAGAGGAACGGGGATTCGTCGCCTCTAGTTCATCAGTTGTCTGGCAAGGCACTGCTGAGCAGCCACGCGATAAGGGATAAGAGCTGAACGCATCTAAGCTCGAAACTCCCCCGGAAAAGAGGCATCTTAAGAACACTCATAAATGATGAGTTTGATAGGACTGGGGTGTAAGTATCAAGGTCCTCCGAGATATTCAGCCCGCAGTTACTAACGTTCGCGCCGCGAAGTGTCGGCTTAACAGTCAATCGAATTGCGTATGGTTCAACTCTTCCAAATTCTATAATTTTTAATCATTCTATAACTGAAATTGTTGTAAATGGTTCTAACAGTCAATGGTGGAAGTTATTGCATGATAACATTTCACTGCTTGATCAGCGGAAGCTGGACATGCAGCGATCTTGAGTTCTTTTAACGACGAATGTGATCCATCTGCTAGGTGTTCTTGTCTGACCAAAGTCGAAGTCAGTATACGAACGGGACACCGACTCCGCATAATATCTGCCGCCCTTGGATTTAGCGATCACATTGTCCAGCATGTCCTGGAATCTTGGATTTTTAGTTGCATGGGGAAACAGCGATAGGGCATCAAGCACCCTGAGAATCCCATATTTCACTTCGGGGTACCTCAGTTTTGTAAATTGGGTTCCGATTCCGAATCCATATGGTCGCCATGGCTCAGCTCGGCGGGCCCAATGGTCCAAGATGAGGTCGATGGCCCCGTTCATCTGCGGATCGTCCCGAAATTTATCGTACTGCCCGAGGAGCATCAGTATGTTGAGGTTATCCATGGGGCATGATTCCGTGGACTCTAGTTTCTCCCCTCTTGCTCGATTCATAGCACAATGCCACCCACCATCTAGACGCTGATCCTTGAGTAATAGCTCGACGAACTTCTTCAACCGGGGGTCGTTTTTATAGCCCATTCGGGCCAGCGAAGAGAGCAGGATGGCCGAGATGCAGTAATAGCGGGGCTTCATGTTATTTTGAAAGACGAACGAGCCGTCCTCCCGCTGCAGGTTGAGGATTTCCTCGACCTCCCGTTCGAGGCCCAGATCATGGATGGTGAGGCCAATATCTGCTAGGAAGTACAGATCCCAGAATGCATTGCCGGTACTGGTGTAGGGGACTTGACCGGTCTTCAACCCCTGCAATCCGACCTTATCGTCCTTAAGTCTCTTTATGACGGCGGCGATTCCCTGTTCTCGAATGGCCTCAGCCGGCCTCCCTGGCAGGCCTAGCAGTTGCTTCTCGAACGCATGCCTCATCCAATACTCGCCTTCGATCAGCCACTTGGCGACCTCTTCGTCCATGATCCCCCGAGGCCATACCCGCCGGTGGGCATAATGCTTGGTCCAGTCAGGCTCGAACACCGTTTACAGGGCAATATGAAAAATGCTCACTCGGAGACGCCGTACTTCTCCTTCATGAGCTTGATTATGTTGTCCAGTTCGTTGTAGTTACGTCGACCGAGGTCGAGGACCTTACCGCTGGACAATACAAGTTTGAGGTTGGTCGGCATTTCATCCGTCCTGTCCTTGATGTTGATCTCTATCCGGCGAACGAGGATCTTGGAGATCCTTTCCTTGGGAATGAACCCGGGGAATCCCCTCACCTCTTCGAGGAAAGAGGTGTGGACCTCCAGGCCCCTGGACCAGACCTTAACCGGATAGCTCATTCGGCGGCCCCGTGGGCTTATGACCTCAGTGACGTAGAACATGAGCACGAGCGCGACAACTCCCATGAGGAGGTTACGAACGGTCGTTCCGTCGGAGAGGTCCTTCGATGTCGCCAGGTAAATGAGATAGATGAAGAGGACGATCTCGGCCATCCTGCCGAGGTTCTCGAACAGGGACCACCTCCAACCTGCCAGGACCTTTCTAGGCTGCAACTTCTTCGGTATCGTTTCGGTGTACAGCAGCTCGCCCTTGGTCTCGTCGAACGCCTTCTTTCCCTTGGCCATCGTCACGGTGAAGGGAAGGAGAATCAAGTATCTTTGCCTGGGTCAGCGCTCGAAGTCCGGGGGCACCATTGCCCGAAGTCGCTGCACTGCCTCCAGCTTCTCCCGCTTCTTGACCTTGGCCTCCTCCACGCCCTTGGTCAGGTAGTCGATGGCCTGATCCATCGCCCTGCGGTCCACGGGATAGGGTACGCCGTCCTTGCCGCCGACCGCGAAGGAGAACTTCACGGGGTCCTTCCAGCTCGGCTCAGCCCCGTACACCAGCTCCCCGGTCAGAGCCAGGGCCCGGATTGCCGATGGACCAACCCCCCTGATGGCCAACAACTCCTCGTAACTGGACGGCTGGAACTCGTACGCTGATCTCAGCGCCCTCCAGTTCACCGTGCGGGGCATGTGCAGCTTCAGCGGCTGCCCCCCGCACCACTCGTCCAGAGTGCTTTGCCCCTCGGCCACTAGCAGGATGTCCTTCTCCACGTGCTCAATCCCGTCGCACACCAGGTCCACTGCCACTCTCCTAGATTCGCCGGATGCCCCGGCGGTCATGTCCAAAGTTTCCTCCACCCGGCTGCCCAGGATGGCGGTGTGCGGCTCCTCTACGAAATGGCGTGCCATCCCGCTGTTCCACTGGTACCGGCGAGCGTACCCGCTGACATCGGACATCCCCTGCTGGACCACTGTCCAGTGACCCTCACCGTCAAAGGCCAGGGCGTGATGGTACAGGCGGTGACCGTCCTGGATCGCAGCGCTGTCGACCTTGGCGCACATGCGGGACACATAGACCAGCCTCTGCTGGTCTTCCTCCGACATGTCGCACAGGTCGGCGTGGAAGGCAATCTCGTCCGGAGTCCTCAGAGATACCTTTCCTTTCCCGCCGACCACCACCAGGTCCTTGCGGCCCTCCAGCGCTTTCTTCAGTGCTCCGCAGGTGACGGTGGTGGTTCCGGAGGAGTGCCAATCGAAGCCCAGCACGCAAGAGAACGCCTGGAACCAGAAGGGGTCCGCTAGCCGGCGCAGGTACTCCTCGCTCCCGCACTCCAGGAGCATGACGTCGGAGATGGCCCCGGCCAGCTTGACCATCCGGTTGAACAGCCAGCGCGGCGCGCTGCCGTTGTGCAACGGTAGATCGGTGATCCCGGTGCGGGACATGCGATCACTGACGATCGGTCATAAGCATAAGCGTTTGCCGGGGTTGGATGAAAATCTCGATGTTTCACGGAGAGAACATCGTTGTGGTAGCCGTCGGCAGCACGGTCCTGAGCTTCACCATGTGGGGATGGAACAGCCTCATCTGATCAGGGAACTCCGGCTCTCTTCCTACGATCTGGGACACGACCTTGACCTCGACCCTCCCCAGGATCTTCCAGGCACCCCCCGCCTCATCCCCGGTGTCGGTCATGATGATGATCGGCAGCTTTAGCTTCGGCTGGTCCCAGGGATCGACGATGGTGGACAGATACTCCAGCTCGTTCCTCTTGATACGGTAGTGGATGCCATCCTTGCTCTGGTACTCGGGATCTTGGGCTTTCAGGAGGTCGGTCAGAGAGGTCCTCCTGGACGGCACATGACGGTTCATCATCTCCAGGAGCCTTCGTATCTGGGTTTCGTCCTGCATCGCCTCGGTCTAGGTAAACGGAATTCTTGAAGCTTTGGCTGTCGCGGCCTTCCCCGATCTGGAGGGCATCTTGGAGCTGCCGTCCCTTCAAAGGTCCGAAACGGGTAAGGGGCATCGGTTATAATCGTTAAAGTGCATCGTGATGACGAGGGAGATGGACACCAAGGACAGGCCAGACCTGAAGGCGATGCTGGAGACGCATCCCTGTTACAACGAATGTGCTCACCGCCAGTTCGCCCGCATGCACCTGCCGATAGCGCCGAAGTGCAACATCCAGTGCAACTTCTGCAACCGCAAGTACGACTGCACCAACGAATCGCGCCCTGGCGTCACCTCGGAGGTCCTGACCCCGGAGCAGGCGGTGGAGAAGGTACGCTTCGTCAAGAGCAAGGTGCCGCACCTCAGCGTAATCGGCATCGCCGGTCCCGGAGACCCGTTGGCGAACGAGGAGACCTTCCGGACGCTGGAGCTGGTCGGAAAAGAGTTCCCGGAGATGACGCTGTGCCTCAGTACCAATGGCTTGAACCTTCCGAAGAACGTCGAGCGGCTGAAGGCGTTGAACGTGCGCTTCCTCACCGTTACCATGAACGCCATCGATCCCGAGGTCGGCGCACGCATCTATGACTTCGTCCACTATGATGGCAAGAACTACCGCGGGGTGGAGGCGGCAACGATCCTCCTCAATAACCAGCAGGAAGGGATCAAGAGGGCGGCGGACGCGGGAATGCTGGTCAAGGTCAATTCTGTTCTGATCCCCGGCATCAACGCCGATCACCTGCCGGCGGTGGCCAAGAGGGCGAAGGAGCTCGGCGCGTACATTGTCAACATATTGCCGCTCATACCGGTGCCGGGCACCAAGTTCGAGAACCTGCCGGCACCGACGGCGAAGCAGCGAAAGGAGCTGCAGGATTTGTGCGAAGTGGATATCCGGCAGATGAGGCACTGCCGGCAGTGCCGTGCCGATGCCATCGGCCTCCTGGGCGAGGACCGCTCGGCGGAGTTCGCGCACTTTACCTGCTCCGGCAGCAGTGCAGAGAAAGGACAGCCGGTGGCGCTGGAGTTGGAGGGAGCAACAAAATACCGCATCGCTGTCGCCACCGGCGACGGCCGGGCCGTGGATCAGCACTTCGGCATGGCCGAGGTGTTCCGCACCTATACTGTGGAGGCCGGCAAGATCTCCGAAGGGGAGAGCATCGACGTGCGAGAACAGCAGGAGATCCCTCTGTTCGGGCCCGGTCACCGCACCAAGATCGAAGATACGGCCGTCAAGCTCAGAGGCATGGATGCGGTGATCTCGACGAAGTTCGGGGAGCCGGCGATCGAGGTCATTCGGGAGAACGGCCTGATACCGATAGAAGATCATGGCGACGTACATGACGCGTTGAGGCGGGCGGCGGATTCGATCTACAAGGAGCGGTCGGCCACCTTTCAATGAGGTGCGGAAATGAAAGGTTCGGACATTCTGGTCAAGTGCCTGGAGGAACAGGGCGTAGAGCGCGTGTTCGGAATCCCGGGAGAGGAAAACCTCGACTTTATGGACTCTTTGGTCGGCTCGAACATCGATTTTATTCTAACTCGCCATGAGAGCAGCGCTGCCTTCATGGCCGGAATGGTCGGGCGGTTGACCTCGAGGCCCGGGGCGTGCTTGACCACCCTGGGCCCGGGAGCAGCGAACATTGTCATCGGGGTCGGGGAAGCATATCTCGGCTATTGTCCCATGGTGGCGATGAGCGGGCAATTGAGCCACTCATGCCACCGCCCGACGAGGAAGCAGTACCTGGACCTCATGTCCATGTTCCGTCCCATCACCAAGGGTGTTCTTTCTCCGGCCAATGCGGAGGAATTGGTCGGAAAGACAAGGGAAGCGTTCTCCCTGGCTGCCGCCGAGCGCCCGGGGCCGGTGTACCTCGAGCTACCGGAGGACGTTATGAAGGGTAGCGGCTTGGAGCCGGCCCCCCCATCCCGTCCCATTTCCGAGAGCGCGATGGCCCCGGACGTAAGCCAGGTCAGAGAATGGCTCGCCGCGTCCCAGCACCCGATCATCCTCGCTGGCAGCGGCGTGGTCCGGGGACGGGCGACCGCCGAGCTGATCAAATTCGCGGAGCGGTGGAACGTTCCGGTGGCCATGACCTGGCTCGGAACAGGGAGCGTGCCGTTCGATCATCCCCTGAGCTTGGGGACCGTAGGCCTGCGGAGGGCGGACCTCGTCAGGCGGGCGTTCGAGGCTTCGGACCTCGTTCTCCTTGTCGGTTTCGACATCGTGGAGTTCGAACCGCTGTACTGGAACTTCGGGACGGCGAAGAAGGTGGCGTACATGGCGGCGGCACCTTGCAATCGCGTCCCGGGATTCCAACCGGACCTCCAGGTCATCGGGGACGTGCGCCCGATGCTGAGCGCATTAAGCGAAATCGGTGCGGCCGGTCAGAACTGGACCGCGGACCTGAAAATTGAGCTGAAGGAAATGCTCGCCACCGTGCCTAATCCGGGCAGGGGGGTGAAGCCGCAGGCGATAGTGCGGGCGATCAGGAGTGCGCTGGGGAAGGAGGATGTCGCAGTGTCTGACGTGGGCGCCCACCTGCTGTGGATGGCTCAACGATACCCCGTGTACAAGGAGAACACCCTGCTCATGAGCAATGCCCTGATACCGATGGGCGTCGGCGTGCCATGGGCCATTGCCGCTAAGCTAGTTAACCCGGAGCGCAAGATCGTGGCTTCGGTCGGCGACGGGAGCTTTGCCATGACTGGTATGGAGCTGCTCACGGCCAAGGAGCAGGGGACGCCCCTTGTAGTGGTGGTGTGGAACGACTCGGAGCTCGGATTGATCCGGATTAAGCAGGAGAAGGCGTTCGGACGCAGCATAGGTGTACGATTCGGCAACCCGGACCTCGTCGGTTATGCCAAGTCGTTGGGAGTCGCCGGCTACCGGGCATCATCGAGCAGAGAGTTAGAGGAGGTCCTGACGCGATGCCTCAAGGACGACGAGCTGGCGGTGATAGATGTGGCGGTGGACGCCAGCGAGACGTCAGGCCTCTCGCCGTCCTGAGCGCGGCGTATTCCCATGTCCCCCATATTTCACCCAGGAGCTGAGGAAGTCGACCGTTCGGGCCCGCCATCAGCAGGTCATCGAGGATCATCAACATCGGCTATAGGGCCGATAACAACGGCTGATGCAGCTTCCTCCGACCACGCGCCCTATGATGCTGTACGCGGCGTGCTGGGAGCGGGACGAACCAGATGAATACGGGAGGGTCATGCAGTCCACAGGGGGTTGTATCGTGCCTCCCTCATCTAATTAGAAAAGGATTAAATGAGCCATCACATTACTCGCCAGCATGTCCTCAGAGTTCGATCTTCAGTTCTTCAAGGATAACAACTTCATTCGCAAGGTCTGCCCCAAGTGCGGCCGTGCGTTCTGGTCCCAGGGAGATTGGGAGACCTGTGGAGAGTCTCCCTGCGAGGAGTACTCGTTCATCAACAACTCGCCGATAAAGCGGCCCTACTCCAACCACGAGATGCGTGAAGAGTATCTCAACTTCTTCGAGGAACATGGTCACGGCCGGGTCCGCCGCTACCCCATCGTCGCCCGGTGGCGGGAAGATGTTTTCTTCACCCAGGCCAGCATCTACGACTTCCAGCCGTGGGTGCTCAATGGCGTCGTTGATCCGCCGTTCAATCCGCTGACCATTTCCCAGACCTGCGTCCGGTTCAACGACATCGACAACGTTGGACGCACCGGTCGGCACTACACCTTCTTCGAGATGCTCGCGCATCATGCGTTCAACAGATCGGGGAAGGAGATCTACTTCAAGGACCGGACCGTCGAGCTCTGCCATAAGTTCTACACCGAGCGGCTGGGCGTACAGAAGGAGAGGATGCGCTACATCGAGGAGTGGTGGGAGGGCGGCGGCAACTCCGGACCGTGCGTGGAAGTGATCCTGGAGGGCGTGGAGCTTGCCACCCTAGTGTTCATGCAGTATCGGGAAACGCCGCAGGGCCGCATACCCATGGACATGACCGTGGTGGATACGGGCTATGGTCTCGAGCGTGCGACCTGGATCTCCCAGGGAACGCCGTCGGCCTACGAGGCGGTCTTCGGTCCGGTCGTCCAGTACATCCAGGATGAGGTTGGCATCAAGCCGAACCAGCGCATCTTGGAGGAATACAGCAAGGTGGCTGGGGCCATGAATATGAAGACCGCGGCGGACATCCGGAACCTGAGGCAGCGCACCGCGGAGCGGCTCGGGATCACCTACGAGGAACTAATCGCCAACGTTGGGCCGATGGAGGACATCTACATCATCTGCGACCACTCCCGCGCCTTGGCCTTCATGCTCAACGATGGGGTGGTGCCGTCGAACGTGCGCGAAGGCTACTTCGCCCGCATGCTGGTCCGCCGGGCCCTGCGCTCAATGCGCTCGCTGGACGTCAAGTTCACCCTGGCTGACATCGTGGGGATGCAGATCGACTACTTCTCGCCATACTTCCCTGAGCTGGTGGAGAACCGCGACGACATCATGTCTCTGGTCAAGGTCGAGGAACAGCGTTATTACGAAACGCTGGAACGCGGCCGGTCCATTGTCCAGAGGATGACCAAGGACCTCAAGGGCCAGCCGATCACGGTCGACAAGCTCATCGAGCTGTATGACTCCCATGGACTGAACCCGGAGATCGTTAAAGAGTTCTCCGATGTGCCAGTGGAGATACCAGACAACTTCTACATGCAGGTCGCCAAGCGGCACGAGTCCACCGAAGCCGTCGACGAGGAAGGGGCGAAGACCGAGGAGTACCCTCTGAACATGCCGGAGACCACGAAGTCGTACTACGAGGACCCAGAGGTCATGGCTTTCGAGGCTGAGGTCGTGGCCGTGGTGAACGGGGCGGTGGTGCTGGACCATACTTACTTCTACCCCGAAGGGGGTGGCCAGGAAGCCGATTACGGCACACTGAACGGCTACGAGGTCATCAACGTGCAGAAGGTGAGGAACACGATCCTGCACTTCCTGGACGGAAAGCACGACGTCGTTGTGGGCAGCAGGGTCGCCTGTGCCATCAACGAGCCCCGGCGCCGGCAGCTGATGCGCCACCACACCGCGGCGCACATCATCAACGGCTCGGCCCGGGAGATGCTCGGAAACCATGTATGGCAATCGGGCGCCCACAAGAGCGTGGACGAGGCCCGCCTGGACATCACCCACTTCGAGAACCTCTCCGAGGAGCAGCGTACTCAGCTGGAGAAGCGGTGCAACGAGGTGGTGCTGGAGGACCATCCGGTGGAGATCAAGTTCATGCAGCGGGACGAGGCGGAGGCGAAGTTCGGATTCAGGCTATACCAGGGTGGTGTCGTCCCCGGCAAGATCATCCGTGTCGTCAACACCACCGGGGTGGACGTGGAAGCGTGCGGCGGGCTGCACTGCGACCGTACCTCTCGTGTCGGCCCCATTCGCATCCTGCGCACCAAGAGGATCCAAGATGGAGTGGTCCGGATCGAATACTCCGCCGGCCTGGCCGCAGTCAATGGAATGCAGTCGGACAAGGCGTGCGTCGATCAGCTGGCAGACAGGATGAACGTTGGTCGCGAAGCGCTTCTCCCGGCCGCGGTGAAGCTCCTCAACGACGTCAAGGAAGACCGCAAGCGGTTGGAGAACATGGCGGCCAAGCTTAACAGGATCATGGCCGACAGCCTGCTGGAGAAGGCGGTCCAGGTCGACGGCGCGCGCGTCGTCGTCCACCTCGCGGCGGAGGACGAGGACCCCCAGGCCCTCTCCCTCGCCCTGACCTCGGTCCCCGGTGTGATCGCCGTGCTCGGTCTTCAGGACAAGAGCCCCAAGCTGTTCGTGTCCCGTTCCTCCGACATCAAGCTTGACTGCCGACCAGTGCTTAAGGACATCATGAAGCTGGTCGGAGGCGGGGGCGGGGGCAAGCCGGACTTCGCCCAGGGCGGAGGGGGCGACCCCGCCAAGCTGCCGGGAGCGATGGAGCGGGCCCTCGAAATCGTTACAGCAGCGATGGCCAAGCGGTGAGTCGAGGACCTCTCCCGTACCTCGTTCCCGAAGGCATCGCCAGCATGGCTCAGGGCACAGCCGGCGAACAGAGAAATGGTTAAATAGGGACTTGCGTGTAGGGGAGACGCTCCATAAACTATATACATAGAATGGATAAAGTTCATACAATTTCATTGGAGGTAGCAGTTTGGCGCAACCTGAAGGACAGGAAAAACCACAAAAGGCCGAGAAGAAAGAGAAGGGAAAGAAGGAGAAAGCGGAGAAGCCGGTAGAGAAGAAGGTCGACGAGAACTTCCGGTACATCGTCCGCATCATGAACTTCGACATCGATGGCAACAAGTCCCTGATGATGGGCATACAGAATGTGAAGGGTGTCGGCCCCCGTGTCGCCGCTGTCGTGGCTAAGAGAACCGGCATCAAGCCCTCGGAGAAGATGGGCAACCTGTCCGAAGCGCAGACCGATGAGATCACCAAGGTGATCGCCAGCTACCCGGAGTTCGCCCCGCACTGGGCTGTGAACCGCCAGAACGATTTCGAGAGCGGTGATGACATGCACATCTTCGGCGTGGACCTCGATGTGGCGAAGAAGGACGACATCAACCGCATGAAGATGATTCGCTGTTACAAGGGCGTAAGGCACGAGCAGGGACAGAAGGTTCGTGGTCAGAAGACCCGGTCCAACGGACGGACTGGCCTTACTATGGGTGTCAGCCGGCAGAAGGCTCAGCAGCCTGGCGCCGCCGCGGCCCCGGCCGAGAAGAAGTAAGAGAGATATTGAGCAGGTGTTAATATGGGAGATCCGAAGTTCCCTCGCCGGTCCTACGACGCTCCTTCTCACCCCTGGAGAGGAGAGAGGATCAAGGCCGAGACTGAGATATGCAATGCCTACGGTTTGAAGAACAAGCGCGAGCTGTGGAAGGCCCAGGCGGTCCTCAGGAACCTGAGGAACCAGTCCAAGCTGCTGCAGGCCCGCGTCCGTCTTAACGACGAGCAGGCCAAGCTCGAGGCGTCCCTTCTGCTGAAGAAGTGCGCCCGCATGGGCCTCCTGCCCATGGAGGGGAGCACCCTCGATGACGTCCTCGGCCTCACCCAGGAGACCGTCCTGAACCGCAGGTTGCAGACCCTGGTCCACCGCAAGGGACTCGCTGCCACGCCCAAGCAGGCAAGGCAGTTCATCGTCCATGGCCACGTGTCCATCGATGGCCGCAAAGTCACCATCCCCGGATACGTCGTGAAGAGGACGGAGGAGGAGAAGATCACCTTCAACCCCCTGTCTCCCATATCCAACGAGCTTCACCCCCTGAGAACCGGGGGACAGCCGAGCAATGCTCCCGAGGCCCCGGCCGCGAAGGTCGAGGAACATTCGAACTCCCAAGTGGAGAAAGTCGAGAAGGTACTGAAGAAGGTCGCCGCCGATGTGGTCGAGGGCGAGCCTGCGGACCTGCCAGACCTGACCCCTGAAGCAAAGGAGGAGTAAAAATGGGAAAGTGGGGCATCGCGCACATCTACGCTAGCTATAACAACATCATCATCACCCTGACCGACATCACCGGCGCTGAGACGATCACCAAGGCCACCGGTGGCATGGTGGTCAAGGCGGCCAAGGACGAGTCTTCGCCCTACGCGGCCATGAGGGCCGCGGAGAAGGTGGCGGAGATCGCCAAGGAGAAGGGCATCGAAGGCATCCACGTGAAGGTCCGCGCTCCGGGCGGCAACAAGGCTACCTCCCCCGGTCCCGGCGCACAGGCTGCCATTCGGGCGCTCGCTCGAGCCGGCATGAAGATCGGCCGGATCGAGGATGTCACCCCCATCCCCCATGATGGGACCAAGAAGAAGGGCGGCAGAAGGGGCCGAAGAGTATAGAGGTTGCATACATGGACCTGAAGATCATCGACCTGACCGAAACCCATGCTAGGTTCGTCGTTTCGGGGATCCGCCCGGACATGGCCAACGCCCTGAGGCGTACGCTCATGACCGAGGTCCCCAAGATGGCCATCGAGACCGTCGAGTTCCACCTGGGTCCGATCAGGGACGAGGACGGTAAGGAATGCGAGAGCGTCAGCCCGCTGTTCGACGAGATCATCGCCCACCGGCTCGGTCTCGTGCCCATCCCTACCGATCCCGATCTGTACGTCGTTAAGGATAAGTGCACCTGCAACGGCGAGGGTTGTCCGAACTGCACCATCATGTACTCCCTCAACAAGAAGGGCCCCGCGGAGGTCTACTCCGGCGATCTGGAGCCCCTCGGTGGGAAGGAGCTGAGGGTGAAGGACGAACTCATACCGATCGTCAAGCTCGGCCCTAAGCAGGCATTGCTCGTCTATGCCTCCGCTGAGCTTGGCATCGCCAAGCGGCACGCCAAGTGGCAGGTGACCTCCGGGACCAGCTACCGCTACTACCCCACTGTCACCATCGACACGGCGAAGTGTGATGGCAACGAGGAATGCGTAAAAGCCTGTCCCCGCGACGTGCTGGCCAAGAAGGACGGCAAGATCGTGGTCACCAACCTGGAGGATTGCATCCTGTGTAGCGCATGCATCAAGGCCTGCCCCAAGGACGCGATCACCACGAGCGGCGATGAATCCAAGTTCATCTTCGAGTTCGAGACCGACGGTTCGCTGACCGCCCGGGACACTCTGAGAAAGGCCCTGGAGATCCTCGAGAAGAAGTTCGACGACTTCCGTGAGGATGTGGGTCAGCTCATCGAAGGATGAAACCATAGCGAAAAACCGCTTTCTGCCCTGACGGGCATCTTCCATTTTCCTTTTCTGTAATGCGTTTATCATCGTTCCCGGTCAAGGACCGCGTTATGACGGCGACTCCTTCGAAATCGGAGAGATCGTTCGAGACCCATATTCAATCAGGGCTAATTTTCTTATATTCTTCAATAAATGGTATCTTACTAAACCATAGGAGCTCACTTACATGGAGAAGAACATGGAAAAGTATGTCTGCCCCATCTGCGGCTACATCTACGACCCAGAAGTAGGAGACCCTGACCACGGCATCCCCCCCGGAACCCCGTTCGAGGATCTGCCGGACGAGTGGACCTGCCCCTACTGCAACACTCCGAAGAGCAGCTGCCAGAGCTTCTCTTCCGTCATGGGCAGCATCTAAGCGGATGAAGGCCGCTTTCAGCATTAAAAAAACCGCCTTCCCACTGCATGCTCACATGAAATCGGTGAGCTTGCATTTTTTTACCTTATCTGACTGGAACAGCGATTTCATCGACTCCTCGACTATGCCTATGCGTTGCTGAGTATAGGCGTCGAGCTCGAACTTCTCGCTGATCTCCTTGGTGATCTCAAGGTACTTCTTCACGCTCTTCTCATGTACCGTGAGCGTTAGGTTGTTGCCACAGTAGCAGCGGCCCTTGAGCGGTATGCGGCGGTACTTCGCTCCGCACTTGGTGCACCTCAGCGATTGCGAGGAGAAGGACTTCAGGTTGCCGATCATGTCCGGCAGGAAGTGCTTGGTGATGACCCGGTACACCACGTCCTTGGCATCGACCGCCCGGATGATGCGGGCGAGTTCCAGCTGGGCGTTCATCTTATCGATCATGGTCTCCAAGGTCTTGTAGGCCGATTCGTTAGGCCCCTCGGAGATGTCCCTGGTATCATGGGTGTACCCGAAGCCCTCATACTGGAGCGCCGAACCGATGCGGCCGGAGACCTGGTCCATGATAGAATCGATCTCCTTGGGGTGCTTGTACTCCAGCGTCGCCTGGTAGAACTCTAAGGGGTACTCCCAGCGCACATCGATGTTGTGCGCCTCCTTGTCGATCTCGTTGGGATCGAGCCTAGTGGTCAGGACCAGGGGGGCATCCATCAGCCCGCCCCGGCTCTTCGGGAGGAACTCCTTCGAGAAGTTGAGCAGACCGTCGAGCAGCAGGATGACCGAATCCTCGTCGCCATCGGCGTTCCTGCGCTTGGCGGCATGGAAGAATGGGTGCCCGTAGCCGACGTTCGTTTTCGTGTAACCGATGATGCGGCACAGGATCCCGCCCGAAGTGTGGGGGGCGAGACCGATGGTCAGCTGCCCGATGAGGTCGCCGCGGTTACGGGCGTTGTAGAACCTCGCGAGCCCGTAGTACTTCTCCAGCAGGTCGTCGACGAAGTCGGCGATCTTGATCATGTAATCCCCGCAGCTCTCCGACGGTATGATGTCCTGCACCCTGAGCTCGCACACCTGCTCGGGAGAGGTCAGCTCCTCGTTGTGGACATCCTTGGTGTACCCCAATGCTCTAGCCTTCTCGATGCTCAGCCCGATCTCCCGGGGGCGGAAATGGGTCACCGGAACATCGGTCATGTCGAACCGGATCGTGCCGTCCTTGAACACATAGATGTCATGGACCGCCCGCAGCAGACCCTTCTCCAGGGCCTCGGGGGTCTTGTTCTTCGAGATCATACCCTGGACGCCCTTGATTTCTGGGGCCTCGGCCACTCCCACGCGGGCCATGGCGTTCTGCAGGAGCTGGCTCAGGTCTATGCGCTGCGTGGTCGGCCTATTAACGGTGAAGGTGTGGGCTCCGCACTCCGCACAGGAGCATAGGAAGGTATTCTTCCCGCACTCCGGACACTGCCGGAGGCCCATCTCCGCTTCCACTCGTGATTCGTTGACCGCGGTGGAGACGAGACGCTGCATCCCTCCGCTCTGGCCCAGGGGGAACAGGGCGTGGGGCGGGGGCTTCATCTTCCTCTCCTTGGCCTTCTCCGGCCTGGCCATCCTCGAGCCGATGCGGGTGACCGCCCGCGCCCGCACCTCGGCGCCCATGGCCTTCGAAACCGCCCTCAGGGTCGGCGAGGGCAACAGCTCGTCGGGCTGCGCCCCCGGGTCGGCCAGGGGCGTGCGCTCGACGATCTTCCCTCCCTCATGGCTCAATCCGAGGCCTTCCAGTAAGGGCATGGCGTAGAACTCGACGATGACCTCCTGCCCCGTGACCCGGTGGAGGGCCCCCAGGGACTCCAAGGTGCGCTTGCTGCCTTGCTCTCGCTTGAGATGCAGTCCGTCCTCCTTCCACGCTCCCGTCGTCAGTATGTGCGCCCTGAGGGCCTGCAGGTCCTCCAGGGGTAGGTCGTACCAGAACAGGTTGTACCTAGGATGCAGGGGCACCCCGAACTGGCGGGAGATCTCCTTGGCCCGCTCGTAGCCCGGCTCCTCCCAATCGGCAGGCAGATCCCGCGCCTTGGACCTGAGTTCGGCCCTGTACCATTCGGGCACGTAGCCCGCAGGCGCGAGGATGTGATTGTTTTCCATGAACTCGCCGTAGGCTAGCAGCACCTCCCCGAGGTCGACGATCTCCGCGACGTCCGGCCGGTATCGCTTGGCATCCTTGACGGTGTTGGCCTGAACGAGGTCGCCGTTCTTGAGCAGCAGGATCGGTCCCTCGATGGTGTCGCAGGGCGTGACCGCACCAGCCTTGCCCGGGCGCTCGATCTTGATCTGCGTGCCGACCGCGAGGAAGTCGTTGAGGGCGAACATGGTGGCCGGATTGATGGCCAACGCGGCCAGACCGGTAGTGCGTCCCCTCCCGTACCGCAGTCTGAAACCTCCAACGCGGGAGGGGTGGCAGATGACCGGCCTGCCGGCGACCATGTCCTTGAGGAACTTGGAGTCCGGCACTATCTTCTTGGCCGACTTATCATCGCCCTTGTCGTGGCGCTTCTTCCACTCCAGGTACTCGTCGATGAACTCCCAGCCATCGATGCCCAGCTTCTTGACGTGCTTCTGGATCTTGGGCGCCTTCAGGCACATGCCCTCCGATATCACGAGGCAGGCTCCGCCCCGCACCCGGTTGGTCTCGATGCGCGGCAGGTCCCGGAATCCCGAGATCTCCATCTCCTCCGTGCCCTCGCCGTCGACGCACACCGGGCAGCTGCGGGCGATGATCTCGATCTCCTCGTTGCCCGGAGTATATTGAAGGTGCTGGCACTGCTTGTAGAGGGGAATCTCCTCCATGAACCGCTGAACCTCGCTTTCGGTGGGGATGTACCGCCCGATACCGATCTCCCGTCGGACGACGTCCCCGATGAGGACGCTCAGCGCCTGCCCGGTCCCTCCCGCCGCCCGGATGGGCCCGGCGAAGGAAATGGAGAGGTACTCGGACCCATCGGCATTGCGGCCGATCTTGCATCCGGCGATGCCTTCCAGCGGCGCCACCAGGATGCCTTCGGTAAGGACGGCGAGCCCGACCCGCACCGCCCGGTCGATCGACTCCTCGCGTGTCTTGGCCGGCTGGGTGGCCATCTCCTTGGCCACGAGCAGGGAAACCTCCTCGCGGTTGTGGTTCTTGGACAATTCACGGATGCGTTCGGCCACGCCCTCCACATGCCAGTCTTCGAGCAGCTTCTCGCATCTCGAGGCCAGGTCCTCGGCCCGCGGGATCTCCACGAAGACCTCGGGGTCCAACCCCCGGGCTCGGGCCCGGCGGGCTATGCCGTAGCACCGGTCCGTCTCCGCGAACAGGCCCTTGAAGTAATCCTCCATGGCCTTGCTGCACGCCACTCCCGCCATGCTTAATCACCTGCGATCCGCCGATCCCCTATGTCGGCCATCGGCCAATGCGAGGACGTGAAGATAAATGGTTCGCTTGAAGAGATGGCAAAGGCGAATCTTTACCCCTAGGTCGGCAGCTTGTCCAGGTCGTTCACCCGTTGAGCCTTGAGCGCTCCCTCGATCTTGGCCATCAGTTCGTCCACTCCCTCCCCGGTGAGGGCGGAGATGCGCGGCCGGTCTGTGAACTTGCCCTCCAGGTCCGCCTTGCTCTCCACCTCGATGATGGGTATCTCCGAGAAGTTAGCCTTGACTGATTCCAACAGCGCCAACTGCCGGTCGAGGGTGTAGCCGCAGGTCTCCGAGGGATCGATGAGGAATACGATGATGTCGGCCAGGTAGCGCAGGGCCAGGACGGCCTGAAGCTCGATGGCGTTCCGCTTCTCCAGCTCCCGGTCCAGCAGGCCGGGGGTGTCAATGATCTGGTAGGTCTGCCACCCGCTCTTGAGATGTCCAATGATGACGCCCTTGGTGGTGAAGGGGTAGGGAGCAATGGTGGGCTTGGCCGTCGAGATGCGTTCTACCAGCTGGCTCTTGCCAACGTTGGGGTAGCCGGCGATGACCACGGTCTGCACGGTGGTGTCCACCGCCGGGAGCTGTCTCAGCTGGTCGCGGGCCTTTTGGCAGAACAAAAGGTCCCCGTCCACGCGGTTGATGACCGACGAGAAGCGGCCGTAGAATTCCCTGGTCGCCTTGGCCACCTCATCGATGGTAGGAGCCCTCCGTACCCGCATCAGGTAGATGCGCTGGAGATCGGAGCACTTCTCGGCGCACCACGAGAGATTCCCCAGCGCCTTCTTCAGCTTCTCGTGCCCGATGATGACGTCGATGAGCTGGGAGTAGAACTCGTCCTCCTTCTCCATCCGAGGGAAGGAACGGACGTACTTCAGCAGCGTGGTGGTGGTCATGTCCCCGATGGCGGTTATCTTGCCGATGTTGGTCTTCTTGACCGTATCGAACGCTGCCGCCCCGTTGACCTCCTTTCTGGAAGCTCGGGCATAGGCCCGGTCCAGGAGCTCCTGGGCTGTCATGATGGTCGGAATCTGCCGCTTCCAGTCCTGCATGGCCGGGCCATAGGAGGGAGCAAGTTATTAAGTTATCATTTGGCCATCGTCGGGGGCGATGAGCCACGGGGTCAGGTGCCAGATCTGGTTGACGGAGGGGGAACGCCTGATCATTGGGGAGGAGGGGGCCGGGTTGCTCGCTTCTATCGCCGAGCGGGGATCCCTCCAGGAAGCGGCCGCGGTCCGGGGGATGAGCGACGGGCGGGCTCGGGAGATCATCGCCCAGATCGAGGAGGTGCTCGGTGCCAGGATCGTGGTGAGCGGGGACAGGTGCAACCTCACCGCCGAAGGGAACGCGCTCCTCGATGAGCACCAGAACAAGAAGCGGCGGGCCGACGAGCAGCTGGCCCACGCCTTCAGGAACCCCACCCTCACTGCCGACGGGGTGGTCATGGTGGATGGCCGCATCGTTCTGGTCCGCCGGGGCCGGGAGCCGGGTAGGGGCAAGTACGCGCTGCCCGGCGGTTTCGTAGAACACGGCGAACGGGCCGAGGACTGCGCTGTGCGCGAGGTCATGGAGGAGACTGGATTGCGGACCGAGCCGCTGGGACTGGTGGGCCTGTACTCCGACCCCGGGCGGGATCCCCGCGGGCACATCGTCAGCGCGGTTTTCCACCTGCGCGTCGTGGGCGGCGAGCTGAGGGCCGGGGACGACGCCGATGAGGTGTCGCTCTACGACCTCGATTCCCTTCCGGAGCTAGCCTTCGATCACGCCAAGATCATTACCGACCATCTTAGGGCGACGGGGAAGCGGCGCTGAGCGTAGAACGCCGCTATCACTGCCCCCCTTTCACCTGGAAAGCTTTTATACTGTGGGCAAGCGTACAAAGACAGGATGCTGCAAGATGACCTTGACTCCAGGATACTTCGGTTGTTGCAGCGGAACGGAAAGTTGACCTATGAGGAGATAGGGGCCCTCGTCGACCGCTCCCCGTCGACCATACGCGATCGCATTAAGAAGTTGGAAGAGAATAAAACGATCATGGGCTACTCCGCCATCGTCAACCACGACCGCATGGGCATCAGCTGCGATGCGTACATCGCCGCGGACATCCCGCCGGACAAGACCCAGACGGCGATAGCCTCCCTGTTCTCGATGGAGAATGTCTCCGAGATCCTCCGGGTCACCGGGGAGCGCCGGATCATGTTCCGCATCCGGGCGGCTAACAACTCAGAGATGATTGACATCATCGACCGCAAGATCCGGCCCCTGGGCTTTCACAACATCGAGGTGACGGTGGTCTTGGAACCGGTGGTCCGCTATCCTGGACTATAATTCGTGGACCTTGGCGCTCTCCGGGACGTCGACCCTGAGCGAATGCCCGTCCTTGGAGGGTTTTCCCACCGAACTCTTGGACACCACCCAGAACTTGCGGGCGAGCATGCCGCCCTCCAGGACCAGGGGGTTAACCCTAAGTATCCTCTCCACCTGTTCCGCCGTGTAGAACGCGGTGCCGTACTGGCCGATGAGCGTGACCCCATGAATGGGCGGTGCGAGGGCCATGCTGGACAGCTGGACGATATGGGCCTCGAAAGCATCAGGGTCAGCGCCCAGCCAATCCAAGTCCCACATTATCACCAGTTCGGGACGGGTCAAACCGTCCAGCTCCACGTCGATGTACTCCTGCAGTGCACCGGCCTGGAACTGCCCGGAACGGCACAAAAGGGGTTTGGCGGGGACGACAATCAGATGCCCGTCCTCCACGGCCGCGTCCAGGACCCGGGGGCGGGAGGCCTTGGTCTCCGTGTCCCAACGGTCACTAAGCATGACCAGGCGCTGGTCCTCGCCCATCCAGGAGACCGTATCGGTCACCACCCGCACCTGCTCGGCATCACTGCGGTAGATGTGTGCAGCGTGGTCACCTCTCCTCAGCTCCTCATACCATCGCTTCATGTCTGCACCCGGCCCAACAACGAGAGATCGTCGGACGAGGGACTCATAGCGACCCACCGGCCGCGGCCACCGGCACCGCCATTCCTTCCTTCCTCCCGCCGAGGACCTTCTCCAACCGCTGGTCGATCACGTCCCAGTTGATGACGTTCCAGAAGTTCGCGGTGTACTTGGCCTTTTCGTTTTTATAGTCCAGATAGTAGGCGTGCTCCCATACGTCCATGACCATCAGCACCTTGAACCCGGGGATGGCATAGAGGTCATGATCCTTGACCTGTACCAACAGCGGGCGCTTGGTCATGCTGCAGTATATCAAGGTCGCCCAACCTGACGATTCCACCGTGTTGGCGAGCTCGGTGAATTCCTTCTGGAAGCGCTCGAAGCCGCCGAACTCTTGGTCCAGGAGGTCAGCGATCTTGCCTCCGGGCCTCCCTCCCCCTCCCGATGTCGCTGGCCTCATGTTCTCCCAGTATAACTTGTGGAGGAAATGGCCCCCGACATTGAAGGCCAGGGCCTGGGCTTCGGCCTTCATGTTGGGCATCGTTCCCTCGGCCCGGGCCTTGTCCATCTTCTCGAGGAGGCCGTTGGCCTGGTTCACGTACTTCTGGTGATGCCCGTCATGGTGAACTTTCAACAATTGTTCGGATATGAATGGCGCCAGCTCCCCGTACCCGTAGGGCAGGGCAGGGAGCGAATAAAACCCCTTGCCGTCGGTCATTTTGTCACCGTACTCGCTCTGAGCGACCCCTATAATTTACTTTTGAGAAACCGCGGGACCGGAGGTGGTGTCCCCTCCGGCATGGTCTTCCAGAAGCTAAGAGGGCCCCCGTCAGCCTTATCTAGAGACGAAACGCTTTTGGCCCCCTCCATATAGAGGCGTGAAGGGCGATAACATTGGCAGCGCTGGATAAACGGGAACGGCGGATCATCCTATTCATTACCTGTGTCGGGGCACTCATGGGCCCCCTGGACTCGACCATCGTCAGCGTCTCCCTGCCCACCATCTCCAGCGATCTGGGGATGGACTATGCGACGGCGTTGTGGATTCCCACCGCGTATCTCCTCGCGGTGGCTAGCTTGCTGCTCACCGTGGGCCGGCTCTCCGACCTACGAGGGCGAAAGCCCTTGTTCGTCGCCGGCTTCGCCATCTTCGTCCTCGGCTCCCTCCTATGCAGCGTGTCCGTCAACGGCGGGGAGATGATCGCATTCCGCTTCCTCCAGGGTATCGGGGCGGCGATGATCATGTCAACCTCGCCCGCCATAATAACCGCCTCCTTCCCGCCCCAGGAGCGGGGTAAGGCGCTGGGCATCAACGCCATGTCCGTGTACATCGGCCTCAGCTTGGGTCCGCCCCTGGGAGGCTTCCTGACGGCGTCCTTCGGTTGGCCGTCCATTTTCCTGGTCAACATCCCCATAGGTCTGGTCGTCATCGCCCTCTCCCTGGCGATGATGAAGGAGCCGGTCCGCACCGTCCGCCCCCGCCCCTTTGACCTGACCGGGGCCATAACCTTCGCCACCGGGCTGTCCGCGCTGCTCATCAACCTTACAGTGGGGGAGGACCTGGGCTGGACCTCCCCGGTCTCGATAACCCTCCTGGTGGTGACCATCATCAGCTTCGCCGTGTTCGTGGTCATCGAGCGGAGGAAGGGACCGGACGCCATGCTCGACCTCCACCTGCTGACCAGGAACCGCCTGTTCGCCATGGCCAACATCTCCGCCCTGCTGAACTACACCTCGTACTTCGGGATCTCCTTCCTTCTTTCGTTCTACATGCAACGGGTCCTCGGTTACTCCCTGGCGCTCACCGGCTTCGTCCTCCTGTCCATGCCCCTGGTGATGAGCATCCTGTCGCCCATCATGGGGGCCGCCTCCGATCGCATCGGCTCCCGCGTCCTCGCGTCCGGGGGGATGCTCCTCATCACCATCGGCCTGCTGTTGCTGGGGACCATCGGAGAGAGCACCTCGGCTCTGGAGCTCGTCGCCTATCTTGTCCTGCTGGGCATTGGCATGGGGATGTTCTCTTCTCCCAACACCAGCGCCATCATGGGATGCGTCCCCAGGGAGCAACTGGGGGTGGCCTCGGGGACCCTGTCCACGATGCGCACGGTGGGGCAATCGCTCAGCCTGGCGGTGATGGGCGCGTTGGTGGCAACGGTGGCCTCGACCGCGGTGGTGTCCGAGCTGTTCTCGGGGACGATGGGCTCGGTGCCCCTCGCCGGGACCGCGGAGTTCGTCAGCGGGATGAACTTGGCGTTCATGGTATCGGCGGGGATCGCCTTTGTTGGTGCCCTAACCTCGCTGGCCCGGGGCAAGGTGGTGCAGTGCGAGGTGGAGAGCATGGCTGAGGGAAAGGGTCCCTGATCTGGCCCCCTTGTCCCCATCGAACGGACCTAACCTGTTCGGTATCTTTTTATTATTTCGGAAAACGATATACCAACCATGAACCTAACAGAGGAAATGAAGTTCAAGAGACTCAGGAGGTTCAACGCCGTAATGGCGGTCGTGCACCTGGTGCAGGCACTGCTCATCCTGGTGCTGGCAAATAATACCTCCCAGCCGATCTACAGCTATTTCCTGAAGTTCGATCCGGCCACTCAGAGCCTGATATCGCAGCAGCAGCTGATGTTCGATCTGCTGCTAGGCCCCATGGTCGCCCTGTTCCTGTTCATATCGGCGTTCGACCACTTCCTCCTGGCCGGTCCGCTGTACAAATGGTACGTGGCGGGGTTGAAGGAGAACCACAACTACGCCCGATGGTACGAGTACGCCATCTCGTCCTCGGTGATGATTGTGGTCATCGCCGTCCTGTGCGGGGTCCGGGACATCGCGGCGATCATTCCGCTGTTCGCCATCAACTCGGTGATGAACCTGTTCGGGCTGATGATGGAGAAGCACAACCAGGTCACCAAGAAGACGGACTGGACCTCCTACATCTTCGGCACCTACGCCGGTCTAGTTCCTTGGGTGGTCATCTCCATCTACCTGTGGGGTTCGGGAGTTGGTGGAAGAGTCCCGGACTTCGTGTACTGGATATACTTCGTCATTGCGATCTTCTTCTTCTCCTTCGCCTTCAACATGGTCCTGCAGTACAAGAAGGTGGGAAGATGGAAGGACTACCTGTTCGGCGAGTATGTCTACATCCTGCTAAGCCTGTTCGCCAAGTCGGCACTGGCCTGGCTGGTTTTCGCGGGTACCCTGGCTACCGGCACCTGAGGGCGTCGGGGCCGGTCCCTCTCTTTTTCCATCCAAAAACCTTTATCCCGCCCCATTTTTATCGTCCACCATGGCCAACCTGAACGTGGCGGTCATCGGTCCGAACGATTACGCCAAGGACCTGGGAAAGAAGGGAACCGCCTCGGACATCACGCTCTACGATCTGAAGCAGGGCACCGATACGGTGACCTTCATCGAGCCGACCAAGTATCCCGACCGCCTTGCCCCGCTCTTCTATGCTGTCTCCATGGCCGACCGCGCGCTGGTGGTGGTGGAGGCGATCAACGCTCAGCTGGGGGAGTGCATCGTCATGCTGCAGTGCGCCGGGGTGAAGGAGGGATACATCATCCTCCGCAATTACCTTACCCGGGAGCAGCTCGCCCCGCTGACCAAGGGAACGGTGTTGGAAGCGTATCGCTTTGTGGAGGATGACAAGAACTCCCTCCGCGAGATGCTGATCAGCGAGGCCAAGGGCCGGACGGTCGCTCAGGGGATGGGGAAGGGGGCAGTACCCATCGACCACTTCTTCAACGTCAAGGGAGTGGGCACGGTCATCCTCGGCTACGTGGCGTACGGCCGCATCGAGAAGCACGACGACCTGAAGGTGCTGCCCACCAACCGCACAGCACTCGTGCGGTCTATCCAGAAGCATGATGACGATTTCGACGACGCGGTCCATGGGGACCGCGTCGGCCTGGCACTGAAGAACATCGACGTGGAGCAGCTGGACCGAGGGTATGTGCTCACCGAGGACAGCAGCATAAGAAGCGACTCATCCGTCACCGCCCAGGCGGAGCTGGTCAACTACTGGAAGATGCCTCTGAAGGAGGGGATGGTCCTGCACCTCGGACACTGGATGCAGTTCATCGGCGCCCGTGTGGAGGCGGTTAAGGATGGCGGCGACTTCCGTCGGCCGACCATCTCCTTGACCCTGGACAAGCCGGTCGTGCACCCTCCCGGGTCCCGGGCGGTCATCATGTACCTGGAAGGCGGGAAGCTGAGGGTCGCCGGCTCAATTGTCCTTCCGTGAACGACAGGGCGATAAACCTGTGCGAGGATACTCCCGGGGAGAGAGATGGACTTCGATAGGTACGTCGTCGATCTGAACGCCAGGTGCGTGTGCGGATGCATGGAGGGGGACAGGATCCATAATATCTACCGGTTCCCTAACGATTTCGGGGCTTCGGTGGTCTCCGCCCCCAAGGCCGACCTGGCGGCCAAGGGGACATTTCGCCTGTACGTGCTCCACTTCGAGACCCCGGGGCCGGAGCACGAGTACGAGATCGCCCGCGATACGGGCCTCACCGAGGACCACATCGTGTGCAAGGACTGGGCCGACGCCGAGGGGTGGCTGAAGAAGGTCTTCGACCTCCGGCCAGAATGCGGTGAGCACCGCCATTGTAACTGCCACTGAGCTTCCGGCGTGCAAGCCTATTATACGTTGGCGTGGAGAAGCGGTCCAGACCATCGAAAAGGATGGTCGGACGTGACTACATGGACATATTCGAGCACATCATGAAGGAGCACCGTGAGGTCGAGGGCATGCTCGAGAGGCTGAGCGAAGGCTACGACGAGAAGGTGTTCAACGAGCTGAAGCTGAGCTTGGCCGCGCACATGCGGGCGGAGGAGGGATCACTGTACCCGGCGATGAAGGGAAAGGAGGAGGGGATGGTGGAACACGCCATGGAGGAGCACCGCCAGGTGGACAAGCTGCTGGAGTCCTTATCGGCATTAAGTAAGGAGGGCGATGCCTTCACCGACGCGATCGAGGAGCTGACCTCGGTGATCAACGACCACGTGATGGACGAGGAGGAACAGATGATCCCCCGGGCCCGGAAGCTGTTCGACGAGGGTGAGATCAGGGAGATGTCGAGCAGGTTTGATGAGGTGGACGAGAGCATCACCCAGAAGGCCAACTAGGCCTTTTCGCTCTACTCCTTGCGTACGAGGTACTCGGCGATGCCATAGCCCTTCTGCCCGTTGAAGGTGTACTCGGCCAGGGTCTCGTGCATAACCGATACCGATTTACCGTCCCGACTGGGGAAGGGCATGGCTACCAGGCGGAGAACCTCGGCGGTGACCTTGTGCTTGGCTCCGAACTTGTCGACCAGGGACATTGCCAGAGAGCGCGGCGTGCCATCGGGGTCCAGCACGGTTCTCACCTCCGCCTTGACCAGGGGCAGGTTCTTGCCATTGAGGTGGAAGTAACCGGCCGAGACCTCTCCCTGGTCCACGAACAGCTTGGTGACGTTGAGCGCCACGTGATCGGAGAACTGGGCGGTCAGCCATATCCACATCTTGGGCGCGTTCCAGTCCCGCACTCCCCAGGAATGGTCCCTTTCCCCCAATCCGGAGAGGTCGAGCTGCTCCTCCCCGACCATAAGCGAGCCGGTGATTCTGCCGAACTGCTCGAGGTGCTCGGAGGCGACCTGCCCAGAGATGCGCTCCCCGGCCGCATCGACGCACTCCCGGTAGTCGAACACCTCGTTACGAGCCTCGAAGGCCAGGTTGAAAGAGACGGGCACCGGCACGGGCCCCTTATCGGTCATGCAGGCCATGTGCCCGCCGTAGGTCATCTTCCAGCGCTTCTCCGGCTCCACCACCTCGAAGTGGAGCCCCTTGGCGTCCAGAGTGCCCCGGCCGTAGGTCTCCTGGTCCTTGATCCCCACGACCGGGCCGTCGGGCATCATGATGAAGCAGAACGCCGAGCGCTCGTCCATGTTCGGCTTCAGCCCGATGCGCATGAAGACGCAGACGTCATTCGCCTTATCATACACGTTGAAGTAGAAGCTCTCGCTCCACTCCTTCTCCATCCCCGCTGGGTGTATCATGTCGGTGTTCATGATCATGCCTCTTCCAAGATGTATATGGTACCATCGTTGCCATCTAGAGTTACTCTTTGCCCGGTGCGGAAGAACGAGGTGGCGTCCTTCACCGCGGTGACCGCGGGTATGCCATACTCCCGGGAGACCACTGCGCCGTGCGATAATATGCCTCCGGTCTCAGTGATCAGCCCCCCTAACTTGGAGAACACCGCCGTCCACCCTGGGTCGGTGTTGGAGGTGACCATGATCTCGCCCTCCCTCACCGTGGGCAATGCTTCGATGTTCTGCACCACCCGCACCCGACCGGTGGCCACTCCAGGGCTGGCCGACACTCCCGTCACCCTAACGGTGTCCGCTCCCCGGACCACGGTGTCATCGAACTCCAGGTCGCCCCGTAGGAACTTGGGTGGGAGAACGTCGCGGCAGAGCTCGAAATCGGCCCGCCGCTCCTCGACCTTTTCCTTGACCTCCCCGCCCCGAGCGCATAGCTCGAACACCTCCTCCTTGCTCAGGAAGAAGACGTCCGTCGGGTCGCTGAGATAGCCGCGTTCGGCGAGCCTCCGACCGTATTCTAAGAAGAGTTTCCTCCAGCGATAGATCATGTGGTCGAGGTAGAATCGCTGGTTCTCCCGGAACATCAGATAGATCTGGGCATAGCTGAGCACCGGCCGGAAGATGAGCTTGCGGGCAAATCCGAAGCGGAGGCGGCCGAGGCTCTTCAGGACCTCTTTCTCGGCCTCCTCGCGCTCCCGTGCCCGGTCTCTCTCCAGCTTCTGCAGATCCCCGACCTCCGAGGTCACGAGGGCTCTCACGACGTCGATGACCAGCGTGGGATCGTCGGCCCACCGGGGGAAGTACATCTCGCGGGTGTGGGAGCGGTGGCCGTAGGTGCGGAGGAACCCCTCCAGCTCGTTCTTGAAGGAGGCCAGACGGGGATCGGAGCGGACTGCTTCCAGCGTCCCCTGCCGATCGCCGGAGGTCAGCGCCTCGTGCACGGCCGGGTTCTCCCGGGCCGCCCGGGCGAGCTTGGCTATAGCGATGTTGGTCTTGAGGGTCTTGTTGTCCTCAAGACCGGAGATGAGCTTGGCGTAGTACACCCCACTGCGGTCGTCAAGCCAGTTGGCCAGCCACTGCTTGACCATGAGGTTGGTGCCGATGGAGTGAGTGACCATGCCATAACGAATGAGCCGGTAATGCTTGATCCCCGCCTGCCGATAGGCCAGGTACTCGTCGTACAGCTGGCCGTCGCTCAGTGAGGGGAGATCCAGGGAATCGAGCCGCTCCGACACCCGGACGAAGCCTTCGGCCCACCGGCGGTAGGCCTTGTCGGTGCGGAAGATCGTGCCCTCGTTGTCCAAGATGGCAATGCGGACCTCGGCCCACAGCCGCTGGACGATCCGGGTGTCGGCTCGGGCGATGCGGGCCTGGTCCTTCTGGGGGAAGTAGTTCAGCAGCTCGGTGGTCCGGGAGAACTTGGGGTTGTAGGTGAACACCTCCTCCAGCACGGACGCGTTGAAGTAAATATGCCCCCGGTGGACCTTCAACAGCTCCTTGTCGGTCAGGTTCCAGTAGCCCATGATCTCCGAGCCCTCGTGGTTGACGTACTTGGTGAGCAGTTCGCCCAGAAGGGAGAAGAACAGCGGAGAGGTCACGTCAGACCAATACTCGTCGCCATAGGCCCTTGTCCAGAGGATGTCGGAGCCCTCTGACAGATTGGTAATGGGGCGGGACTGCAGCAGGAAGACCTCGTCCCCCTCAATGGCCCACTCGACGTCCTGGGGGGCGTGAAAGTGAGCTTCCACCCGTCTGCCCATCCGCCCCACCTTGGCCAACTCGCCCTTGGTCAGGGACGGGGCTGTCTGTCTGTCCGGCTCGATGTTCACCGACCGGGAGCCTTCGACGGATAGGAAGATGCCGGTGACCTTGCGGCTTATCGCCTTGTCCACCGTACGCAGGGTCCTCTTGTCGCAGATGAAGCGGTCCGGGGTCACCAGGCCGGAGGCGATCGACTCTCCCAGCCCCCAGGAGGATTCTACGATCATTCTATCCTTGCGTCCGGACACCGGATCGGAGGTGAACATGATGCCCGAGGAGTGGGCGTTCACCATGCGCTGGACCACCACCGCCATCCCCGTCCCCAGCTGGTCCACCCCGGCCCGGTGGCGGTAGGCGATGGCTCGGGAATTCCAG
Source organism: Methanomassiliicoccus sp. (assembly GCA_033485155.1). Lineage (NCBI taxonomy): Archaea > Methanobacteriati > Thermoplasmatota > Thermoplasmata > Methanomassiliicoccales > Methanomassiliicoccaceae > Methanomassiliicoccus > Methanomassiliicoccus sp. Next base: position 261,454 of record JAWQJJ010000003.1, on the reverse strand, counting down.
TAAGATGCCCAGCATCTCCTCACGTTGGCCATGATGTCCTTCCGGCCCACGTTAAGGTAGGTATCCTGCTGCCCGGCGAAGGACGCACTGGCCAGGTCTTCGGCCACTGCCGAGGACCGCACCGACCACAATGCATGGGGGTCGATGGCCCCGATGGCCCGGTCTATCGCCTCTGCCATTCCATCATCCGTTTCGCCTACGAAGAGCGCACGGATACGGGCGGAGGTTTGCTCCAACGATGTCTCATCTCCCGGGTCCAGGGAAGCGAGCAACTCCCCTATTCGCTCACGGACGCCGCCGCCCAGATAGCGGTCGTAGACCTCAACAGTGACCACGATCCCCGGAGGGACGCGAAAGCCCCCCCTGATCAGCTTGCCGAGGTTGGCCGCCTTTCCTCCGACCTGAGCGTCATTCTTCTCGTCAACGGCGTCAAGGGGCACGATGAGAACCATACTTAGCGACCTCGATGGGGGCGTGCGGCAGTATATCCGAAAGGGCGATAAAAAGTATGTGCTGGACGCCGATCGGTCGTTTATGCTATCCGTGGCCCTCCCCCAGGGAGGCGGACAGACGCGGATTGTTGCTGTCGGCTTACCCTAGGTCATGTTTATATCCTACCCAGCGATGCTTCGCTCATGGCAGGGAGGTTCTGCGAGTGCGGCTGTCTCCTAGACCCGACATCCAATATCTGTCCGGGATGCGGGGAGGAGGTGAGGCAGGTGCGGAAGACATCGGGCAAGATGGTCCCCGCCGGACGAAGGGAAGCCGCCGAGGAGAAGGTCGAGGTGGACCGCCCTCCCTTCTTCCCCTATCGTCCCCGGCCGTCGCAGATCGAGATCGTCGACGCGGTCCAGGCTGCCATGGATCAGGGGAAGCACCTGGTCATGGAATCGGGCACGGGCACGGGGAAGACGATATGCTCCCTGGTGGGGGCACTGCAGCACGCCAAGGTCCATAAGAAGAAGGTGCTGTACCTTACGAGGACGATCTCCCAGAGCGATCAGGTGATGAAGGAGCTACGCTCCATCTCCCGCCGCCAGCGAGTGTCCGGGCTGGCAATGCAAGGTCGAAGGCGATCGTGCCTGCTTCTGCGTACCCTGGAGGAATTCGAGGATATTCCTCCTCACGCCCTGTCCAGGATATGCGAGGAGCGCAAGTCCCGTACATTGGCCAAGCAGCACGGGGGATGCCCGCACTACGCAGACTTCCTAGCCATCGGGGAGATGAGCTTCTTAAAATACTGCGCCGACGAACTGCCGACCGCAGCGGAGTTCGATCGCTTCTGCGAGAAGCAGGGAGCCTGCCCGTACGAGGCCAGGAAGGCCATCGTGCCCCTGGTCGATGTGGTCGCCGTCCCTTATGTCCAGGTGCTGTCAAAGGACATTCGGTCGCAGCTGTTCGACCGAATGCAGCTGACCATGGACGACGTGGTGATGATCGTCGATGAGGCTCACAATCTCATCGATGCCGCCCGGGACCAGGAGAGCTTCGACCTCTCGATGCACGACATCGAGGCTGCTGAGGACGAGGCCAAGGAGCTGGGGAATCCCAGATTGGTGACCGGAGTGGATCACGGTCTGCTGTGCTCCACGTTGCGACGCATTATCGACGAGGCGGTCCGGGAGCAGGTGCCTCGGGGGTCCTACGACGCCCGCCTGGGGCGGAGGTTCCTGGAGGGCCGGCTGAGGGGAGAACTGAAGCTGGACGATGAGGAGCTGCACGCCATGTGCGCCAACATGGTCGGCATCGGGGAGAAGCAGATCGAGCTGCGCCTGGAACAGGGCAAGGAGCCGAGCTCGGCCACCCTTCGCCTGGGCTCGTTGCTGGAGAGCTGGTTCCGGGCCGAGGACGCGCGGTTCGTGAAGCTGGTGTCCTCCGATGACCTCGGATCGCTTAAGGCGTGCTGCCTCGATCCCCAGGAAACGACATCATTCCTACGGGAGGTCAAGGGCGTGGTCCACATGTCCGGCACCCTGCAGCCCCTCAAGCAGTACGCGGACATCCTCGATCTGCCACCTCAGCGGGAACTGCGCATCTTCCCGTCGCCGTTCCCGTCGGAGAACCGTCTGGTGCTCTACGCCGAGGACGTGTGCGCTGGCCAGCGGGAGATGCGAGAGGATCCCTCGATGAAGGAGCGCATCGAGGACCATATTATCCAGATCTGCCAGGCGACCGACCGGAACACCATGGTGTTCTTCCGCTCCTACGACATGCTGCGGACCATGCGCCCCCGGATCGAGGAGCTGGTCGATCGCCAGCTATACTGGGAGGAGGCGGGAGCGTCCCGACGGCTGGCCTCAAGCATCCAGGCGTTCAAGCGGGGCCGCGGCGGGGTCTTCTTCACGGTCATGGGGGGCAAGGTGGCCGAGGGCCTTGATTTCCCAGGTCAGGAGCTGGACATCGCGGTGATCGTCGGCCTGCCCTATCCCCCACCATCGTTATTGTTGGACGAGCTCAAGAACCGCTATGATCGCAAGTATGGCCCAGGGCGGGGGTGGGAGTATGCCTCCGCCGTCCCCGCGGTGCGCAAGGTGCAGCAGGCGGTAGGCCGGCTGATCCGCACGGAGACGGACCGGGGGGTTGCGATCATTCTGGACAACCGGGTGGCGCGGTACCGGGAGCAGGTGGGGGCTCATCCGTCCAAGGACCCTGTGGCCGAGATGACAGGGTTCCTGGGATGGAGCAAGAGGTTCTGAGGGCATGTCCCCAAGCGATACTCCCTGGACGTTCCGTTCTATGGCGGGGCGACCGTACAGAAACGAATAAATAGATGATATTCATCAGTGGTTTTGGTGTGACGGCCACAGCGGCGGGGATACACCCGGTCCCATTCGAACCCGGAAGTTAAGCCCGCCTGCGTTCCATGCTGTACTGCGGTGCGCGAGCCCGCGGGAACCATGGAACGCTGTCAGCCACTTTTTCTCTCACTTCACTTCAGAGCCTGCTTGATCACATTGGAAACCATCTCGGTATTGATGGCTGTTCCACAGTACTGGCAGAACTTAACTCCGTTTTCCCCCATGCTGCTATGGACGTTGAGCGACGCCCCGCAGCAAGGACATTTGTAGGGAATGCTGAGGCTTCCGGAGTTCATCTGATCGATGAGGCCGTTGACGTCCACGTTGATGTTCTTGACCACCTGGTGATTCTTACGGTTCCTGACCTGCCCCGCTTGGGCCAGATAACCGAAGTCCTCATAGAGCTGGGCCAGCTCCTCATAGCGGGCGTTTAGCTCGAGCCTTTCCGCCAGAGGGGGCAAGAACTGGTTCCTTAGAACGTTCTGACAGCGTGGACAGAACGTATAGGCGTATCTGCCATAGTGGATGAACGGAGCGAGGCGGTAGCTGCGCTTGAACCACTCGATCTGTCGTGGACTATAGCTGCTGATATTGTTCAAGGCGCAGTGCTGGTGCATACCGTAGCCGCACATCGAACAGGTCATCTGCAGATCCTTGGCGGTGACAGGAGCGTTGCAGCAAACGCAACTGTACAGTACCTTCGGCTTGAACATGATGAGCGATTTAAGATTATTATTTTAATATAATCCTTTGTCTCCCCAAATCGCTGTTTCCTTATCCATCAGGGTTCGCTCTGACCCAATCAGGAAATAAGAAAAAAGCCGCCACTAGGGGCGGGGTCCTTGTTCACGCGGTATAGTTCGAGCGGATGTTGATACCTCCCGCGCTCGCATTGGACCGGACTTCCAGGTTGGACCTTCCGGGGTAGTTCTGAGAGGCCATATCTCCATCAGAGCCGTTGAACCCGTCACGGCTGCTGACCCTGACCCCGCCCAGATCGGCATGCGAGATCACATGGGCGGAGGTGTTGCCTCTGAGGTCCAGGGTGATGTCAATGCCCCCCAGCGAGGCCGAGGACCGCACCGTCAGGTTGCTGTCCAGTTCGCTCCCCTGCAACATGGTGAGCCTTATGCCGCCTGCTGAGGCCCGCAGGTCCACGCTAGCGTTGCCAGTGGCGTTAAGGTCGGTCCACGACAGGTCCACCCCTCCAAGTGAGGTATCCATCCTTAGCGGACCATCGAGCACGGTCCCGCCGGTCATGTTGAGCCTGACCGCTCCCGCCGAGGCCCGAAGATCGACCCCGGCCAAGGTCACTCCTTCGGCGGTCGTCACGTTGACGGTACCTAATGAGCTGGTCACGTTGAGCGCGGTCTTCAGCTGGCTAGATATGTTCAGGGTGCACCTGATATCGTTGTTAGAGAACCACCCGATGTTCCGGCCGACGCTGACGTTCAGGTCAATAGCCATGCTTTCCGACCCGTTGACCGCCGTCCAGTTGACCTTCACCGGCTGGTCTGGACCGAGGAGGCCGGATCGGTGGGTGCCGACGACCGTCATGGAGGCGGCCACCGAACTATCGTTGACGAACCTGACGTCAATGCTGCCGGTATCGATGGTCACGTTCATGCTCAACGACCGCGCTCCAGGGGCTATATCCACCTGATGGGACTCGTTGACCTTCACGCTCTTGAACGGTACGAGGAACAGGGCGATCGCCGCCACGAGGATGATGACGATGATGACGATCGCTATAAGAACTCCCGCTAGCCCCGAGCGGTCTCGGGTCAGATGCCTCATACCCAGATAAACGCAGTCGGCCCATAATAGTTTTATTCTGCTCGCAGGAGACCATTACATACCGGGCTAACGATGACGGAGCGATGCATGGATTGTTCGGGGGTGCCCGTGGCTAGCGCTGAGCATCCCGCCAACGAGGGCCTTGATTTCAATATCGGCCGGAGAGTGTCAAGAGAGGTGCTCTGCAACTACCTGTCCCGTTCCATGATCCTGGCCGACCTCACCGGGAGCGGCAACTTGGCGGACGATGTTCGTATGATCAGAAACACCGGTGCCAAGTACATCGCCCGCGCCGGCGGCTCCTGGGTACTGACTCCAGAGTATGTGGGGTCCCTCTCTCGGCGCAAGGAAATCGCCGGTGCCGTCCACGCCGTGGATGAAGAGCTGATTCTCGAAGCCTGTATCTTCGAGACCGTCAGCGGCTCGGTCGACATGATAGAGATACCTGCCTGGGTGTTCACGGCCTTCGACCGCAAGGTCAGGAGGCGCTGCTTCTCGTCCAAGCACATGGTCTTCCGGTTCGGGAAGCGTCGCGATGTATTCGGTCCGGGTATCAGCGTGCCGGATATCAGGAGAGCGGAGACCAAGATGCTGTTCTACTATCTGGCGTGTATTCACATCGACGCCGGCTTCGAGGGATTGCATCTCGGCCAAGTGCACCTCATGGGAGCCAATGACTGGGGTGGAAGACGGCATCTGGCCGACCTGCTGGCAAGGATACGCTCATACGCCCGAGAGCATGCCCGCCGGGGCACTGTGCTCATCAACGCCCACACCTTCGGCATCGCTCGCCCCCCTGGGTATTTGCTTTTCGACTTTCATGCTTCCCCGGTTCGCGGCCGGGCTCCAGAGGGCTCGAGACCTCACCCCTCGAGCGAGAGCGAGCCCCAGGACATCGTCCCCGGGGTGGGGGTGGGCAAGGAGGTCCGAAAGCTGGACTTCAGGGACTCCATCATCACTCACAGCCTCGGAGGTATCGCCCCCAGCGGATGGGGGACCGACAGCCTGCCATATATCGTGGAATTGGACAACTGGAACGGGTTCACGCCCGAGCTGCTGGATAAGCCATCGTTCGGCGACGATATCAATTGGTGGGGATTCGACGAGATCAGCTGGTTCGCCAACCAGCCCAAGGCCTATCGCGCCCGGTGGTTAGCGGAGACCTATGCATGGGTAAGGGCGACCGACCCTGCCGGCCACCTCGAGATGCCAGGCCGTCGAACGGCGGCATTACGCCATACCGACGGCTCGATTCGTCAGGAGACGTATAGCGCCAGTGACAACGGTGGGTTCGGGGACGAGGGCGCCATCCGGAAGGTGTGGACCGACGATCGGGCTCTCCGTCGTAGGGCGGGGACCTGATCCCGGAATGAACCCGGTCATTCTTTGCCCGCCACGACATCGGCGGGAACGTCCTTCATGGTCTGGGTTTTCCGCACCAGGTAGTATCCAATGGTCGCCGAGGCGATGATGACGCCAAGGCCTAGTAACATCAATCCTTCCGCCTCCTCGTAGTTGAAAATAATGATCTCCCTCGAGGCGGCGGTGACCGCTACCAGAAGGACCAGGTCCGCTCGGGGCCGTGACTCGGTGATGAGCCCACGAATGGTGTCGAGAAGCTCCACTCCGATGATCACCAAGAGCAGCTGTCCAAAGAACGCGAGGATCTCGCCCTTATTCATAGTAAAGTGGCCTGCCAGCAGATCGTTCACGAGGATCAGGAACAGGCCGATAGTCACCAGGACGATGAGGATAAGAATGAGCGTTATGATGGCATAGATGACCAATGTCCTGACCGTTCGCTCCGCATTCACCACATGGCCTTGTTGGCCTGACCAGGGATATATTCCTATTGCCACGGGATAACGATGGTCCAATCCCCCTCGATCCATCGCCGCCGAGACCAACGTGCTACGATCCTGAACATGGATGGAAGGCCCGACCCATTCAGTAGCTGAGCTTGTAAAGGGAGTCAAAGGCCGGGGGTGCTCGACCCATTAACACTGGAGTAGGTTGAGCAATGAGCAACTTTGGTGGAAAGGTCGATGTCGAGGCATCCCTGGCCAATCAAATGTTGTAGCTCAAGGTATAAAATCCCTGCCTCGCCCTACGCTTCAGCCTCGCTGGTTACGGCGCCTAGGGGCCGTGCTTCCTCACACGATGAATGGGCCGATGATCTATGGGCAGAGATCATTCCAGAAGTGAATTTCATGCCTTTAAATTATAAGTATCTATATGAAAATCTGTATATACTAAATCCATCTCTATCACTCCAACCTAATATGGATGGGATGATCATGGATTGCTCAAAGTGCGGTACAACCAACGACGAGAGCGCGACCGTTTGCCAGAAGTGCAATGCTTCACTGAACGCCCCCGAGCAACCGGCCAAGAAGAGGATGTTCAGCAACACGCAGGTAATCATCGTGGCGGCAGTGGTGGTGTTCGCGGTCTTTATCGTGGCCGCCTCCATATAGGCCAGCCATTGGACGATTAGCACGCCGCAAGGTGACCAACCGACCTCCCGACGTGTTGCTCCAGGTGAACGACGGATAGCGTGTCAGTAACGGTCAGATGCACTCACATCGCTATACGCTGGCCCTGCCCCTAAGGGAGCGAGGAAGATCACTGTAGTCCAGGACCTTGCGGCCCTGGGCCATGAACCATACTTAGGCTCATAGCGCAAAATGCCGCCCCCGGATGACACCAGGCTCTGGCACAATGACGATTATGTATCTATAGAATCAATACATAGCATAGAGTATGTTGAGGCCGGGGGGTGCATCAACGAAACATGGAGAGATCCCTCTAGACAGATTCAGGCTCATCGTGGATCAGGCGCCTGAAGGCATCTGGACGGTGGGAGTCGACGGCCTCATCAACTTTGTCAACGAAAGCGGGTCAGCCATCCTCGGTTACGCTCGAGAGGAGATGATCGGCCGCCCGCCCACCGACTTCATCCTCGAGGACAAGGAGCAGAATGGTGAGAAGTTCAAGGGCTGCGATGATGGCAGGGCCCATCAGGCCGAGGTTCGCATGCGCCGCGGGGACGGTTCTGAGGTCTGGACCTCCTTATCCACAACTTCGATTTTCGATGACGAGGACAGGTATGCCGGCGTCTTGTCATTGTTTGCCGACATCACCGGAAGGAAAATGGGCGAGAAGGTCCTCAACGAGCGGGAGGAGCGCTTGCGCATCATGGTGGATGGTTCTCCAGACATCATCTGGGTGACCGATGCAGACAGTAAGCTCATCGCCGCAAATCGCCAGTACCATGAGTTTTTCGGCATCCCCCTCGAGCTTGCCGATGAAGTAGAGTGGCAGACGCTGATACATCCGGAGGATTCGTTCACCTATCTTTGCACCTTCGAGGCCGCATCGCGCGAACACGGGCCCTTTTCGGCCGAAGCGCGGGTCCGTAGATCCGATGGGGCCTGGAGATGGGTGGAGTCCCACGCCGAGCCTCGGTTCTCCGAGAGCGGTAGGTTCCTCGGGCATGTCGGCGTCAGCTCGGACGTCACCGAGAAAAAACTGGCCGAAAATGCCCTGAACGATAACCGGGAAATGTATCGTCAGCTGGTGGAATCGATGACCGATGGCGTGGTCATACACGATGGAGGCCGCGTGCTCTTTATGAACCGGGCCGGAGCCCGGATCATGGGTTATGATCGGCCCGAGGACACCATTGGCATCAACCCCATCGACGTGGTCCATCCAGATTATCGAGAGATAGCGTCGAGGCGGATCTGGGACCACAGGGGGACTATCCAGCCCCGCATCGAGGAGAAGTTCCTCCGCAAGGACGGCTCAAGCGTGGATGTCGACGTCACCACTATGCCGTACAAGCTCGATGACAGCATGGGTGTGCAGGTGATCTTCCGGGACATCACCGAGCGCAAGAGGTATGAGGAAGAGATCACGCGCTCCCGGCACATGCTGCAGCTGGTGCTGGATAGCGTTCCCGTCCCCGTCTTCTGGAAGGACATTAACTCGAGATACATTGGGTGCAACCGCATCGCCGCCAAGGACGCCGGGCTGTCCGAACCCAGCGAGATCGTGGGGAAGACCGACCGTGACCTCGCCTGGTGGAGTTCGGCCGAGATGTATCGGGCCGATGATCTAGAGGTCATGAGAACGGGCATCGCCAAGATGAACTATGAGGAACCGCAGCTCCGGCCCGATGGCAGCCAGCTGTGTCTCATGACCAACAAGCTGCCGCTCAGGGAACTCGATGGCCGCATCATAGGGGTCCTCGGAACGTACGAGGATATCACCGAGCGCAAGAGGGCGGAGAAGCAGCTCAGGAGCACCTTGGAAAGGTTCTACCGAACCCTCTCTGACATGCCCTACGGCATCCTCTTGATCACCGAAGCGGGCAAGGTCGAGTTCGCCAACCCGGCCTTCTGTGATCTGTTCGACCTAAATAGGCGGCCAGAGGACCTCATCGACCTGTCCCGGGATGAGGTCCTCGAAATGGTCCGCGATAAATACGGAGACCCACAGGAGGCAATAGCCCGGATCGAGGAGATTTTATCAGGTGATCGGTCGGTGCGGGACGAGGAGGTGGCTCTGAAGGGAGGTCGGACCGTCCTCGTCGATTATACTCCTATCAGGATCGGGAGCGAAGCATGCGGGAGGATGTGGATTCATATCGACATCACCGGGCGCAAAAGGGTGGAGGAGTCGCTGCGGAGGGGCGAGGCGATCCTTCGGGGGGTGATCTCCAACCTGCCCATCGTCCTTTGGACGACCGACTCAGACGGCAACTTCACCCTATCTGAGGGGAGGGGTCTCGGTAGCCTCGGATTGAGGCCCGGTGAGGTGTTGGGGCGTTCGGCCTTCGAGATGTATAGGGACTATCCGGCCATAACCGACGCGATGGCGCGAGCCCTACTGGGAGTGGAAAGCCCATTCACCGTCGACATCAGGGGGAAAACGTTCCAAGCCTGGGCTGTACCCATACGCGATGAGGAGGGATCGGTCAACGGATTGCTGGGGGTGGCCGCGGACATTTCCGAGCAAAAGGAGCTGGAGGAAGAGCTCAAACGTTCGAACGATGATCTGCAGCAGTTTGCATACATCGCCTCTCATGACCTACAGGAACCGTTGCGCATGGTCATCGCCTTCCTTGGGCTGTTGAGCAAGAAGTACGGCGATGAACTCCCATCGCAGGCCAAGGAGTATGTGGCAACCGCCGTCGAGGGCTCGGTGAGGATGAGGGAATTGATCGACGATCTGCTGGACTATTCTCGTTTGGAATCGAGACCGGTCGAGCCTATGGATGTCGACATGGGTCGGGTGGCTCAAGCGGTCAGGGACGATCTCGGCATGCTGATCGCCGAGAGCGGAGCGGAGGTCGCGATCTACCCCCTGCCGACCATCCACGCCGATGAGGTGCAGATGAAGCAATTGCTTACGAACCTGATTTCGAACGCTCTTAAATTCCGTGCGGAACAGCCGCCCCGGGTAGAGGTCTCCGCCGTCACGTACAACTTTATGTCGGTCTTTGCGGTCCAGGACAACGGCATCGGCATCGATCCCAAATACGCCGAGAAACTGTTCAAGATGTTCCACCGCCTTCATACGAAGGAGGAATATCCGGGCACCGGCATCGGCCTGGCGGTCGCCAAGAAGATCGTCGAACGACACGGCGGCCGCATATGGTTTGAGAGCGAACCGGGCAAGGGGACGACGTTCTTCTTCACCATCCCGGCATGATCGGCTTCAACCGGTCATTCTCCGAACGCCGGGCAGCAGGGCTTGTTTACCTAACCTCCTGTGCTTCCATCCGATCATCATCCTGCATGACGGACATGGTGTTTCCATCACAGTCCCTTCATTTCGGCATCATTTGGGCACCTCAGCCTCCTTGGTCGGAGTAAATCCGCTCCTCGTTTTCTCGTGATATCCGATACCACCCACCGGCGGAGATCACCGACGGCCATGAATCAAAGGTGAGGGATGAAGATGCGGTCGTTTCTCAAAAACCATTATCAGACGTTCCCCCTATCCGGTGGTGAGCGTAAAATGGTATATTGTACGAACTGTGGTAAGAGCAACAATGACGATGCTCTTTTCTGCCAATATTGCGGCGTTAGGAGGACCGATGTCGCTAAGGTGACCTCCTCTGCAGTCGCCGTCCCTCCCCTGCCAAAACCCATCGAGGCTGCACAGACGAACGCTGCGCCCCCTCAGACCTCCGAGTTTTTCCCGGTCGCAGCCCCACAGGCATCGGTCAATGACGCTACTTCACGTCCATCCATGTCCCTTCCTCCGGGAGAGAGTGTGGAGAAGCTCGTCAATGACGTCAACGGCCTTGTAATCAAGATGAGGGATATATTCCCTGATGTCACGGAAAGAGAATGGGTGAAAGTGGCCAAGACCGGGGATGGAGAGATGATCAATCGGTTCTTCCAAGAACGGATATTGCCTATAATCAGGGATTATGATCAGAAGATGGACAATCCGAACCTCAATCCTGGTGAGGAAGTTCTATGGAGCCACGATGTCCACAAGGGGCTCATACGCAGCGCGCTCGCGGAGAGGTGGGTGATCACCAATCAGAGGGCCATGATCGAGCGGCCCGCCACCGAAACGAGCCAGAGATCGGTGGAGACGATAGGACTGGCGGTGTGCAACGTCGCGGTTATGAACGAGCGCCGGAAGCGAAATGCGAGCCCCATTGGAGCCTACGCCGGCCGCAATGGGGCCGCGGCCGAGGCCGGTAGCACTGACGGAGCCAGCATGGTCTTTGGAGATCTGGTCTTCCTGTTCAGCGGGAAGGAAGAGCTGCGCTTTTCAGGCATCAGCGACCCGGACGGAGTCAGAAGCATGGTGATGACGCTGAAGAGGCAGTTGAAGGTCTAGCCTGACTCGATGTTAGGACCTACCGATCAGTGGAGAGGAGGTCGGACCAGACCTCTCTCATCACCCCGGCGGGCGAGAGTATATGTAGCCTTTGCTCCCAACAGACCTTGCCGGCCTATGGCGCTCTTCAACCGGATATCGTCTCAGCCATGATGTTTCGGACGCCTCCCCCTGGTGGGCGATCGGGCGTCTGGCCGGCCTTAGCCTTAGAGGCGTTGGAGGCCTCAGATTTTTGTCAAAAATTTTCCAATACTCGCTCCTCCTCGCGTATCCGTCGTTCATTCATCGATCACAGATCGAGCAAAGCCTCCCCCCAAACCCGATGAGGCGCGATCGACCAACATTGAGGGGTCATAATTCGCCTACATGCGATGTCCGCAAAAGCCATTTCTGCTCAAAAAAGAACCATCCAGTTCATTCTCTAAATTGAAATCAGTAGTGATAACCGTTTCAAAAACGAGAACTACCCCCTCCCCTTTTTGCATATTGCCCTAAGGGAGGGCCTATTTAGAAAGGGATGCAAATGGTTAAGAGACATATACCTAAGATAGCGGTAGCCATGGCTGCACTGGCCTTGCTGGTGCCTGGAGTCCTGCTTTTAGAGGGCTCCACGACTGCCGCCGCGGCCGCGACCACCGACCCTAGCCTCGGCCGGGTCGGCGTGTCTGGCGAAAATTTCACGATCGATGGCAACATCACCGACGAAAAGTTCTTCGGCGTGGATGATACCACCGCCCTAGCTTTCGCGATCGAGGCCTACATCAATGGCAACCGCGATGTTGCCGGATGGACCTCAGTGTTCAACTCTCCCGACACCGGCACTCACGTGCCTGTCGCTCCCAACGACTCTCCAGATACGTTCTGGAACCAGTACTTCGCCCAGATGGAGTACTACGGTGTGAACCTCGTCCGGATCGGTCCGGGCGATGCCTGGGGAACCCAGCTGTCATACGATGCATGGATGGATCACCGCGACCAGTACAACGAACTGCTCCACACCATGTGCCACTACGCCGAGGCGCACGGTGTGTATCTGGCCTTCGTGATCGCCGGATCGCAGGAGTATCCGACCTTCACCTACTACGGCTCCGGCACCGTGTTCGACCCCTCGTCCGAGGGCTTCGCCAACTTCGTGGAGTTCGCCAAGGCGAACATGGTGGAGCTGGAGAAGGAGAACTCGGTAGCTATGTACGATATGTACAACGAGCCTGACCACAACCTCGTGGACGCCAACTACTGGCACGGCGACAAGGTCAGGTTCAACGCCTGGGAGAACGCCGTGGCCGACGCCACCAAGAACGTCTCCACTCACCCGAGGACCATGGGCGTCGCCGGGTTCGGGAACCTGTTCGGCATGAATCAGGAGGACTTCAACCTCTCCACCGGCAATGGCGGCTTCGAGATCCTGCACCGGCACTACTACGGCTCGAACTCCGATACCGCTAACTTTGCTCTGCCCGAGGAGTGGGCCCATGCGGCGGGCAAACCCCTATATTGGGGAGAGCTCGCCGATAACGGCGTGTATCCCCTGGTCCGGTACGACTTCGGGGAAAAGGCCATCTGGTCCGCCGGGGGCCAGGCCATAACCTCGATGGTGCTGACGGGGACCCCGAACTACCCATATACCGGTGGGGCCCTCGCGGACCAGACCGCCGAGTAAGCGCTGCCGGTCAAGGGACAACCGGTCCTGCTTGATGCAGAATCGGAATGCCCCGTCGGTCCCGACCTGGGAGGAACCAGGAAGGTCAAACTCTTTCCCATATCTTCAATCACTTCCAATCATGTGGTCGCCTGGCCCACGAATACATGGCGCTACCGTCATGTCTGTGTTTTTGCTCCTAGCGGATCATATTTGAGGTGGCTAACCGTTATCCATCTGCAGATACGACTCCATACCTAGGTGGCCATCGGAATGGGTTCAGAAAAGGAGATCTCCCAGCGATCATGGGTCGATGAGGGGTTCAGTGATAACGAACTCGAGTTTCGAGGGATTTTCGAAAACCTCCAGGAGGCGGTCGTCCTTCACAGTCTTGTATTCGATGAGGGAGGCGAGATCGTGGATGGCACGATCATCAACGCCAACCCTGCAGCGTTCAAGGCCTGGGGACTTCGCTCGATCGAGGAGGCGAGGTGTAAGAGGGGCAGTCAGCTCGTCAGCGACGGTCTACTTGCCCAAGAACTCAAACTGGCGCGGGAGGCAAGAACGACCGGTCGGCCGGTTAGCAGGGAGATAAGCTCGGAGACCGCCGATCGTCATTTCCTGCTGACCGTGGTCCCCATGAAAGGGGACCGGATCCTATTCACGAGCGTGGAGATCACCGAGCAGAAGAGGGCTCAGAGAAGAGCTGAGGAAAATGAGATCCTCTTCCGTTCGATCTTCGAGAACAACGTCGATGCTGTGCTCCTAACTAAGCCGAGCGGAGATGTCCTGATGGCCAATCCTGCCGCGCAAAGGATGTTCGGTATGGCCGAGGACGAATTCAAGATGGTGGGCAGAGAGGGGATACTGGTCCGTGATCATATGCTGGAGTCTGCACTCAAGGTACGGATGCAAGGAGGCCAGATCGCCGCTGAGCTCACCTTCCGGCGCAAAGATGGTAGCACCTTCCCCGGCGAGGTCACCTCCAGCCTCTTCACCGACGCCGATCGTTCGATCAGCGAAACGATCTCGATCCGAGACATAACTGAGAGGAAGAAGGCAGAGGAGAACCTCAAGCGCTCCAACGATGAGCTTCAACAGTTCGCCTATCTTGCCTCTCATGATCTCCAGGAGCCGTTGAGGATGGTAACCTCGTACCTTGGCCTGTTGGACAAGAAGTTCGGCAGCGAGCTGAACGCTCAGGCCAAGGAGTACATGAGCTACGCTGTTGACGGTGCCGTGAGGATGAAACAACTAATCGATGACCTGCTGCAGTACTCCCGCGTCGACTCAAGGCCGATCGAAATATCCGAGGTCGACATGAGCGAATTGGCCCAGAAGGCGGCGGATGAGATTCATGTCTCGATCACAGAGGCTAAGGCAACGTTGGTGATCGGCCCCCTCCCCACCATCCATGCAGACCGGGCTCAAATGATGCAGGTGCTCACGAACCTCATTTCCAACGCCATTAAGTTCCGTGACGGAAAACCTCCAAGGGTCGAGGTCTCCGCTATCCTCCATGAGACTGAAAACGTTTTCTCGGTCCAGGACAACGGCATCGGAATCGATCCCAAGTACGCCGAGAAAATGTTCAAGATGTTCTCCCGCCTGCACACCAAGGAAGAGTATCCTGGGACGGGAATAGGTTTGGCGATCTGCAAGAAGATCGTGGAACGGCATGGCGGCAGAATATGGTTCGAGAGCGAACCAGGCAAGGGGACGACGTTCTTCTTCACCATTCCTCTGTGAGGGATGGCGGGAATGCGGCGATATATGCGAATTAACAATAGTTATATTACTCTGGATGGCAGTCTACGAAAAGTCTCCCGGTCAACAGCTTGGTCTCCAATGAGCGGATCGACCGCTTTGACCATCAAATCACACCCCCTGTTGATCGGGAGGCTCAGCATCCAAACACAATGCATGGACATGCTCTCAACGCCGCCGGCAGACCCTGCATACTTATAGCCACATCATCAACAATCACATGATGAGGATGAGACAGCTTACCTATGACAACCTGGCACAGTGGATGAGCGAAGCGGAAGATAAAGTCCGGAAGGAGATGGAAGAGCTGTGCCAGCGTCCAGACTCCTACAGTGAGCCGATACGCCAGATGATCGCCACCCATCAGGGCCGGTTGCTGGCATTGAAGGATCTGCGGCTGCGGATACGCGCCGAGACAGGAATAGAGCTGAAGGGGACCAAGGCGCCACCGGACGTGAGGAAGCAATGACCGAAGGAACACGGGGGAACCACCCCCCTTTACACCGCATCTAGACGAGCCCGTGGCCTTTACACCCCTTACGAAATTGAAAAAGGAGAAATTGGGTTTTAGAAGCGATCCTCACCCTCCTCGGCCTTCTTCGGCTCTTCCTTGACCTTCTTGGGGACCTCTGTCTTGGTCCGGCCTGCCTCCTCTGCCACCTTCTGAGTGAGGAAGAGGGTCATGATATCATTCAGGCTTCCGCCCGTTCCATTACTAGATACCAGTATTTCGGGTATGATCTTGATGTTACCCTCTGCGATAGCCTCGATCATCTTCAGCCTGGCGATGTTGTCCCCGCCCATCGCTTCCACCTGAGCCCTGTAGGCGTCTGCCTTGGCCTCTCCGATGGCCCTCTGAGAATAGGCTTCGGACTCACCGACGTTCCTGATCCTGGAGGCATCAGCCTCTCCCAGGAACTTGACTTTGGCCGCATCCGCCTTGGCCGTCATCTGCGTCTTGGCCGCATCCGCTTCGGCAATGAACTTTATCCTGGCCGCCTCTCCCTCAGCCATTTTCTGGACCTTATAGCTCTCTCCTTCGGCCAGGATCATGTTGGCAGCCTTGTCCCCTTCCGCGCTCTTCCTCCTGGCATCAGCCCTGCTCTGTTCGATCTCGATCGAAAGCTTGGCCGCCACAACCTCGCCCTGCTTGTCGGCCTGCGCAGTCTTCGAAATGACGTCCTTCCTCATCTCCTGGGCCTCCGCCTGCTTCTGGAACTGGGCCAGCTGTTGCTCTGCGATTTCCTTATCGGTCTGGGTCTTCATCAGCTCAGGCGGAGCCAGAATGTACGACACCAGCAGGTTCTGGGCTTCGACGTGGTATTTGTCGAACTCCTTCCTGGCCGTATTCAAGGCCTCCTCCTGCAGCCGAGTTCTGCTCTTGATGAACTCGATGGCCTTCTCGTTGCCGGCCTTGTTGCGGAACGACGAATCGATAAGCGGATGGACTATCTGCTGGATCAGGTTCTCGACCGAACCGAACCTGGCGATGACGAAAGGCGCGTTCTCCGGCCTGATGCGGATGATCATTCTCACATCCACATCCAGGGTGAAGGCGTCGGAGCTGGTGACCTTCAACTGACTGAACTTGAAGAAATCGTCCGCCTTATCGTTCGCGGCCCCTATGCTGCTCTTCGTCGGCACGTCGTTCGCCCAGTCGATGGTGATCGCGCTCGTTGGCACCAGGTATGGAGTGAACGCCAGCGGGTTCAGATTATACTTGCCAGGGGCGACCGGCTCTTTCCATATCCCCCGGACGTTCTTGTCCGTGATGAGCAAGGTCTCCGCCTCCTCATGCACTGGTGTCCCGATATCGTCTGATCCGGTGTTGTCGCAGGGATCCCCTTTCTTCGATTCCAGCTCGATACCGATGTTCGACCTGATGACCGCGACGTATCCCGGGGGGACCTCCTGGATCTTTACAGGCTTCACCGTGAAATGCAGAGGATTGATGTAGTATGCCCCTGGTTGCAATGATTCCTGTTGCGTTCCCCTGTATCCACCGGAGTCCACGAACGCCTGTCCATCGGTGAAATGCTTGTGCGGCCTTGAACTAGCGAATTCGGCCGAAGGCTCCTCGGCGGGTTTTGGCGCGATCAGGTACCCTGAGGGGAGCGGCCGACCATCCTCGGCGATGACGATCCCGATCATCTCTTCCTCGATCCTGGTGGCCCCGCTCACTGTGATATTGAAAGCGGCCGTGTTGATACGGTAGACGCCCGGCCTTAAGATCGCTACCTGCGGCCCCTTGATGCCACCATTCTGGAGGAACATCTTCGCGTCCTGGAAGTTGTTACTTTCCACTTCATCTCCCAGGACCCGCCCCTTCTGCATCGGTCTGCCGTCGATGGCGTTGACCACTCCGATCGAGTCTGGGCCGATGCGGACGACCCCGACCCGATCCACAGCCCAGATGAGCGGCATCTTCCAATACAGGCCCGGCATCAGGGTGTCGGCCTGGATGCCCACCTCACCGTCAAGGGCGATAATGTGCCCTTGCGGCATGGCTTTCCCGAACATCTTCTTCCTCTTGATCCCCACCTGGTCATCCTGGATAAGATATAGTCCAGAGTAGGCGAAGATGATTGCTAGCACTAGCACTACCGCGACCACGATCAATACTGAGATATCGACCATTTGCCTCCCCGCCGGGGTATTCTTTCGTCGTTATTATAATTAAATCGGAGCATTTTGATTCTATGTAATCGAAACGCTGTGCGGCAAAGGCGGGGCCCACCAATCGGCTCGACTCAGTCGTCATGAGGACGAAGGACGGTATCACTTAAAGAAGAATGCAGAAAATGCCAATTGGCCACTTCGCGCCGGGATGTAACTCAAGAACGACCGGAGAACATTTATCCGCCTATAGAATAGTAAAAATATCAGCGAGTCCAAATGAGCGATCAACCGATTTTCTGGGGAAAATCGTAGGAGGTGCGGAAGATGTACATAATGCAGATAAGCAAGCACAACGCCGAGGTCTGCCCGACCTACAACGATCGGACCAAACCATCGACCGTGGACCTGCTGAGGAACTTCAATGATTTATTGGCGAAACATGGAATGAAACTGGCAGGAATGTGGAACGACCATCCCGGGCACATGGTGTACAACATCTACGAAACGCCCAACATGGACGCGTTCGCGGCGTTCTCCATGGAGCCGGAGATGATGGCATGGCTATCGTACAACACCGTCGAAACGAAGGTGGTCTACGGGCCTGACGAAGTCATGCAGATGTTCGGCCTCAAGTGATCTGAAGAACGGAACGATCAAGCTGGTGCCACCGGACCGCCCGAGTCCATCGCCGGTGGCCATCTCCCTTTTTCTCTTGATGTCATAGTGGTGGAGTCGTTACTCCAATCCCCGGTGGAACATGGCGGACAATGTTGTTATAGGATGAGGTCTGAGCCCGGGCACATGATCGACCTCGAAGAACTGATCACCCATAGGATGGAGGCCATTCAGGCAACCGACGTCGACTATTTTGTCGACTTCGAGATCATGGGGGCGGGGGACTCGGAGTATGGCGTCATCGCCGTCCTTGGTCAGGACGGTGCCGCACATCGCTTCGAGTTCCTTGAGTCAGCGATCAGCTGGATGCGGCCTGAGGCCATCGACGAGTACAATGAGATCGCTGATGATGGAGTCCCGGTCACGGTAATCGTTCCGAACGATGCGTTCCTGGCCATGAGCGAGCGGGTGCAAAAGTACGGAAGCACGGACATCGCCGTCTTCGGTTATGATGCCATCCTCGCGTATGCCTGAGATGTGCATTTCGGAAGAAGGACGTTTTCGGACCAGTAGGCATGGTCGCTTCGGTCATATCGCCGTCTTTGAATGTTACAGAACAGCGACGACCGATACACGCACCAGGGGCCAGACAGAAAATGCCCAAAGCTTGACATGTTGCTTCTCTTTTTAGGAAGCATTAACGGCATTGATGATAATATGGAATCAATATTTTTATATATAAATGATTAAAACATATTTAATGATTGAATTGGCCACAGCGCTACCGAAGTACAAGAAGTTCATAATGTACACGGCAATCTGCGTGATCGGGTTCGTCATCTTCTTGATACTGCTCGTGACCATAATGGATGTCATCACCGCAACCTTCAACCAGGACCTGATCAATTCGACCAAGCAGACCGTTCTCAACCTCATTGGTAACTTCCTCCTGCTAGTGGTCTGCATCGAGCTGCTGGACACTCTTTACGCCTACGCCGTGAAGCAGAAGATACATGTGGAGATCGTCATCCTCGTGGCCTTGACCGCTGTGGCTCGGGAGCTGATAGTCTTCGACTACGATACAGTGAGCAGTTATGTCCTGATCGGTATCGGGGCGGCGATCATCGCCCTGTCGACCTCCTACTTCCTGATACACAGGTGTCGCACCAGTGGAGATAGCCACATCGCCACCGAGGAATGATGGCGACCATTATTCATCTGGTCTGAAGTTCGAAGAGCGCGCGTATATTTGGCTCAACATCCCCTCGAACAGTGGCGTTGGGAGAGGCCGTTAGGCGTATCGGCGCTTCACAACCGGCCGTATTCGGGTAACAATGGTCCCCGGGCCTAGGTATGTGCTCGTACAGACTAATGTGAAATCACTCATGGCCTCCTTGTAACGGGAGGGCCGTTGTTCAGGAATGCAGGTAGGGGCACACCAGCGGGGTTGGTCTCGCCACCCCGACATCTGATTCCAGTGAGAGGGAACTATCCCAATTATATGGGTGGACCGAACATATGATAATGGACCCACATGGTCAGACTGGAAGATCTCTTAGGTCCCCTCCATCAGGGCGTTTGGGAGGTCATAGTGCCCAAGGAGGAGGTTGACGAGCCGCTCGGTCCGGAGTGGATCATCTCCAAGGTAAACCTCCCCAGTCCCCAGACGATCGCATCGTATCGCAATGGAAGATATCACTGTCATGAGACCAAATTGGAATGGAGGGTGCACCTGGATCTCTACGACCCATCCTCCCATCCCATCATGCACCTGGTGGACGACGCCCCTCTCGTCCTGATGCTGGCAGGGACGTTCGAGTCCCTCTGGGTGGATGCAAAGAACACCAGACGAATGGATGTGGAGGAGTTATTACGGGAACATAAGTCTGCCTGGCAGCTGCTCCTCGTGATAGGTATCTTTTTCCTGGGCATAGGGGCGCTCGTTCTGGTCAATTCCTGGCTGGCCATGGCTTTCTTCGTCGTCGTCGGATTGCCGGCGGCCATCATAGGGTTCGCCCTGTTCCTGTTTTATCTGGGCTATAGGACCAAGCCTTTCAACGCCATCGCCAAGAGAAATATCATCGTGGGGATCGCGTTCATAGTGATCGGCCTCCTGGCCCTTCTTTCACCAGTCTTCCTGACATTATTACTGGTGATGTTCGTAGCTATATGGCCGATATCGACCGCGTTCGTTTCCCTTAGACGAACGACAAGGGGTAAGATCGCCACTCCAGATGGTTTCCTTAAGAGGTTATCCATCGGCCTGCTTTCGGCCGTATTGGTCATCCTATTCTTGATATGGCCTCTGGAAGTGACAGCGTTCATTATCGACGTCGTGGCAATCATGGTCATTCTCATCGGCATCCTCTATCTGTTCCGGGCTTTTGGGGTCCGAAGCGCATTGAAGGCGCTGCATATCGATGGCAGTATAAAGGAGGCGAATCCAGAGGGCGGCTGACCCAACCTTCGATCAGCTCATTGGCCGATTCAAGAGCGAACCACGGTCCAGGTAAGACGTACTAAGCGTATCTATTCACATATTCACGGAACGATGTCTTGCAATCCTCACCCATAATGGTGATCGCTGAAAGATGCCGGTGTCATGGTGGGAGCTCTGAAGTGAGCCTGAACGATCGATTGGTGCCTCAGAACCTTGTCGCTGACCTCCAGGGCCATGATGCATCCATTAAAAACACTCCTCCCCATTACCGGGTGATCATTCCATGACTATGCCTCAAGCTGATTATAAAGAGAACATCCTTCAGACGATCGGCAACACCCCCATGGTCAGGATAAACAAGCTTAATCCCAACAGCAACACGACGATATTCGCAAAGGTGGAAGGTTTCAACCCTACTGGCAGCATCAAGGACAGGATCGCTCTGGGCATGATCCAGCAGGCTGAGGCCGAGGGCAAGCTGACCAGGGGGAAAACGATAATCGAACCGACATCGGGCAACACCGGCGTGGCTCTTGCGATGATCGGGGCGATCAAGGGTTACGATGTCGAGATAGTCATGAGCGACTCGGTCTCGGTGGAGCGAAGGCAGATGATCCAGGCCTTCGGAGGAACCGTCACCTTGAGCGAGGGTAAGTACGGCACCGACGGCGCAATCCGTAAGGCACGGGAGCTGGTCAAGGCCGATCCAAAAAAGTACTTCATGCCGGACCAATTCTCCAATCAGTACAATAAGATAGCTCACTATAAGACGACAGGGGATGAGATCTGGAAGCAGACCGGAGGCAAGGTCGATTATTTTGTCTCGGCATTAGGTACCTCCGGCACAATAATGGGGGTGGGCAAGGCACTGAGGGAGCATAACCCCGATATAAAGATCGTCAGCGCCCATCCTGTCAAGGGCCACTACATCCAGGGGCTGAAGAACATGGAAGAGGCCATCGTTCCGGCGATCTACGATCCATCCCAGATCGATATCACGGTAATGGTGGATACGGAAGTGGCCTACGAGATGACTCGCCAGATCGTTAAACAGGAAGGTATCTTCGTGGGCATGAGCAGCGGAGCCGCGATGTATGCTGCAATCGAGATGGCCAAGCGAATAGAGTCAGGAGTAATCGTTACCATCCTCCCAGACCGGGGAGAGAAATACCTGAGCACCAACCTGTTCCTAAAATAGGCCAGTCTCAATATTTGTCATTCCGAGAATATATGCAGAGGCAGGACATTGGGATTTCCGCAAACTCCACAGAGTTTGCTTGCTCTTCCCACTTGGTGATCGGTGGGACTAGTTCGTCCAGGTATCTTTTTCCATCGGATGCGTGAACTCGATGGCCTTGCTATAATGATCGCAAGCTCTTATGCTTACGAACTCAAGGGCGAAAAAAACACGCGGTTCAGGTGTCCGCATCCAGGACAGGATGCCGTCTTCCGAATACAGTTCACGTACTTCATCCGCCCCCTGTATCGCATTGGCCAGATGGGCGATTGTGGGACAGGGGGGAGCGGAGGCGATTATCGCCCGTGAGGTCCACTTCAATAAAGTTATCTAGGTCGATAACTTGTCAGCTTTGCCTTCCTGGTCAACAACTCACGATCGACACCGAAGGTCTAGCAGCCTTCTCTCCTCTAGTCGGTTTCATTGTCGGCCAGGTTGGCACTTTAAACCATCTTTTTTCTGATCGATTCCCGGATCTGCTCATCGTCCATGAAGAAGACGAACCGCTCGAACGCCGGTTCGCCGTTTAGGTATGGTTCGCTGACCGGCGGCATTCCCGTGCCCCAATAATCGACCTCCTTTACGCTCAGTTCATCGATATTCTTAACGGCATCACGTATCTTGGCGTTGACCATGAACGGCATGAAGCATTGGTCGTATGCACCTAGATAGAGCACATTCCGGTCATGACTGGGGTAGTCCACGACCTGTGTGCTGGACGCTATGACGTCGCCTTTGACCGGGAAGCGAAGAAGAAAGCGTGAGGTCGATGGGCCTATCAGTTCAACAGCATCTCTGAATCCGTATTCATGATAGAAATCATATTGCATCAGCGGAGCGCCTTTCAGGGTTAGAACGTCTACGAACCTGCACCCATCATCTAGCCGCTTATCGAACCAGCCGGTGGAAAACATGTGGTCGAGGACCGCTTTCCGGACCGGGAGGCCAGGGTCCTGTCTATACCAGGCACAGTCGATGGTCATCGTTCTCCGGGGATCGGTAGCGTGCCTTCCCAAAGGATGAGCGACAGAAGGGACGCACTCTACGAAACCCTTGGCCTGGCCATCTTGGCCGTAAGCGAGGACGCCTATTGTCCCGAACCTTTCGATCATGCCCGAGACCCACTGTTGCCGCGCAGCCCTCCCTGCGATGAAATGGGGATTCTTATCCACTCCTGGCATGTTGCCGCAGATACTCACTAGGTCGTCAACGTTACTTTTAGCGATGTCTTCGAATCGATAGGTCAATTCCTAACCTCCACTCCTATTCGAACGAGTAAGATCAGGTATGCAATGGGATTGTAAAGACATGTGGGTTAAGGGTAAATCGACCCCCCAGGCGGGCCGATGAAAAGGGCTCTCCACAATGACCAAGAGTGGGCACCGGTTCGACGGTATAAGAAAACGTCCCACTGTTGTTAAGGCAGAGTCCCAGGGCGATCATCAGCGGTTCTCCCGACGGATGAGCAAGGGCGGAATAGGATGCCCTGGCCCGCCCTTGGTCGATAACCTCGCTGTCGCAACTAGATATCCAAGATGACACTGTCGCCATTGACGATGACCTTATAGGTCATTAGGTTGGCCGCCTTGGCGAAGGGGACATAAGGCTTCTTGAGGCTCTTGCCGGTGGTGACATCGTACTCGGCCCCATGCTTCGGACAGGTCACCACGATGCCTACCAAATGGCCATGGCTCAGCGTACCGCCAGCGTGACCACACCTGCCATCCATGGCATATAGCATGCCGCCGACGTTAGCGATGGCATAGGCTTTTCCCTGAACATTAACTTCCCTGATGGTCCCTGGGGGGAAGTCATCCCGCTTACCTATGATCGATCCCACTATTATCCCTCCCTGCTCGATCGCCTTTTCAATTACTATAGGCCATTGATGTCATTTTCAGAGTCCGATAAAACCTTCGCATAACATCGACTGATATTACCCGACCTACTGGATGTCATGTGGCTCATGGCGTCTCCGCTCCCCGCCGTGATCTGACCCTGAGGCGGTGGAACGTGATCGCTCCCCTGTTGGCCTCCTGCCATTCAGTCATGGGTATCCTGTTCGGTAGAGTCTGGCAGTATTTTCGGTCGAGAACTTGGGCGCGGTGATCATCACAATGCCGGGCTCGCCTATCACGGCCTTGTGGCCTAAGTCTGTTCACCGCGCGATGTCGTTGCTCCCCCATCCCTGCATCATCGGCGGATGGTCTTGAACGCCTATGGTAGCGTCACCCTTGACCTCGCCCCGAAGAAGGAACGGTAAATCACCTAATAGTGTGAGATGCGAGGCATCGATTCCCTTAAAAAGGGAAAGGTGAAAACATGGCTGAGAAGAAGCGTACCAAGAGCGGAGAGATGACCACGGCCGAGGCCGGCCGCATGGGCGGCGAGAAGACATCCGAGACCCACGGCAAGGAGTTTTACCAGGAGATCGGTCAGAAGGGCGGCGAGGCCGAGCATGAGTGCCGGGGACGCGAGTGCACTCATCCCTCTCACCAGCGGGAGAGGAGCGGCACCTCGGGAGAGTCCACTCACGAGAAGCTGTCGGAGGCCGGTCGCAAGGGAGCGGAGGCCCAGCCGACGGAGGCCAAGCGCAAGGGAGGAGAACACTCTCACAAGAACGATTGATCTTGATATCTCCCTACGCATAACCCCTTTCCATTTTTCTAAAGGCCATTGGGTCGATCCAACTGGGCACGAATGGGCCCGCTTGTGAACGTGAACGGATGGATGCTCTTTCATGATTAGCCTGCCAGCAGGCTAGACTTACCTGGGGGCACAGGGATGGACCACCATCTCTACACCCCTATACACTCGGTCACCGCGGCGATGAGCTTGATCAGGGGCCTAGGGCCCTGATGATTTTTTACCTGATGGGCGGGGCCTAGTGCAGCTATGGCTTTACCAAAACGACCATCAGTTACCCGCGGAAGCGATTTCCGTGCCGTTAATAGTATCCTAAAAGAAGGTAGCCCGTTCACCACCATCCTCGGCCCGGTAATGCCCAGGGGGAAGCGGGAGGAATGTTGCCTAGGCCGAGGGGAGCTCGAACGGCTGCGAGCGGCGGACCCGGGTCCCTAGCACCGGCGATTCAGGCCTTGAGGAAATGCCCCCGATCCCGAAGTCCAACAGATAATATCTCGGCAGTCAGGCTTTTCCGAACGGCCATCTGCCACCAATGTTTATTATCGGTGCGATGTCGCCTTCCTGCCGGATTGGGGGCTATGCTTTCCCCCTTAATCTGGATTAAAAAACCGGTACACCCTACTATGCCATGGTCCCGGACCGGCCCTATTACCTGGGCGACGATTCCTCCATTCAATGCACAATGGTCTGATACGACCCCTCCATTTCCACTGTAATCTTGTGCGATAGATAAAATGCTGGCAACCATGCTGAATTTAAATATCTATTTTGATAACGATAGTGCTCTTCACCCCCTAACGGGAAGCCGTTGCCCAGTCTTGAACCAGGTGGGCTTTCTGAGATCCAACATCGTGGCTAAGCTGGGCGGCAGGGACCATTTCAATTCATGCTACCCGTCGATCCCAAACCTCCATTTGAACTAGCAGACGTGTCGCATCGAGGAGGCATCTCGGAGGTCGCCTGGCATCCAGGCATCGTTAGGGGATGAGGTGAGTATTTTCAACAAAATGGGAGGATGGAAGCCCCCATGGCTGGAGCAAGCGTTTGGTTCAGGATGGGATGGAATGGCTCGGCCATGGTATTTGGAAGGGCCTCTATCATCACTTCTAAGCGGGATCGATTGATAAATATCTGGCTCAAGGATGATGGAATCTGAGAATGGTTATGAAGGGGCGCCGCACGTGAGCCTCAAGGGCTATCAAGCGTCCTTGGTGGAGCGCGCGCATCGATACGTTCAGGCGGATGCTTGCGCATGTTACTAATCATTTGTCTATTTTAGAATCCTATACATAGATATATGAATACAATTTGTAATCTTCTGTCGCCTCCTCGATGGGAATCAACCTAGACAACCGAACCTCCAACGAACCTCCTCGGATTCCTCAACTAAGTCTAGTGCCTGTCGAGGAGGTATGCCCCCTCCCTATGGACTTTCTGGGACGAGCCTTCGATCATTGATGGGCCATTAGTCTCATCGGCCAGCGATAAACGCCATATGGACGAAGAGTGCAGGATGTACAAGATGCGTAATTATTTCGTCGCACTTATCCTTAATAAAACCCAAAGGTCTTCACCGCCTCAGTGACCATACGGATCATCGCTCCAAAGACAGATCCGAACGCTCGGAGGCTGTATCGGAAGTTCAGGGCTACCGGAAGGTGTCCGGTCGCCAAGGATGGAGTGATCCTGTATCTTATCAACGACGCGACGGAGAACGATGAGGAGTATATACTGACGCTAGAGATGAAAAAGTGAGCGACTAGCCAGGGCCAGTATGATCGTTCTGCGTGCATCGAAGGCCCCTGTCGGCCCAGGGAATATGCATGGAAAAGGTCTGCTGACGATCCTGCCCCTTTCATAACGATTTGATCGGAGCCTGGGTCGGTCTCATCTCACCGACGCAAAACCGTTTATAGCGCTGCCGCGTAGTATGCGCGCTGGTCATAGGCGCAAAATCATCCCCACTCCCTTGATCTGCATCGTACGTACATGTCGATCGCCCAAGCCGCGTCTTGACCAGCTCTTTCTCCATCCCCCCATCGCTTGGTGGCGTTGGAACGTTGGCGCTACAGGCTGTCACGGTGCTGCGGAGTATCAAAGGGTCAGGGGCGACCCCTTCATTTCCACTGAAATCTTGAGCGGCAGATAAAATGCTGGCTACTGCTTTTATCTTAAATATCCTTATTGATAATGATAAGGTGGAAAATGCACAGGGGCTCAGCGCACGATAGGGGGCCGCTGTCATTGTCGGGGCGAAGGAAGGGAATGACCTGCAGACCGTCTGTTGCACCGGGGCAATGCCCGGTCCCAGCCACGGCACGAATGACATCGGCAATGCGCGCCTCCACCGACCTAATCATTTAGTGAGGTCCGGTCGGCGGTTGCCGTCCTTCACCGTCGGATCAATCAGTTTGAAATCGAACCCTCCTTTTTCCCCTTCCATCACGGAGACGGACCTGATGGAAAACATCCAAAATATGGGTGCCATGCACTGGTCAAACAACAAATGGATGAGGCTAAAGGTTTTCATCTCATCATCGCCATGGCCGTGCTGGCCCTTCTGACGATTTTCATCGAGACCATCCTCCTGCCCGCTCTGCCGATGGTGGCGGAGGACCTTCAGGTGGGCGCTTCCGACCTGGCATGGGTCTTGACCGCGTACACCCCCGCTGGAGCGGTCTCTGTGGCCATCATCGGCAACCGATGGAAGGCACCCTCCGTACGATCCTGCAGCTCACTCCAGTAATAGAAGCATGAAGGTCGGCAACATCTCTGGTGACAATACGGCCTTATCCTTGATCACGTGGGCCTCGATGCCTGCGTTCTTGGCGGTGGCGAACACATCGATGCCCGCCGACTCCATCGACGGCCTGGCCTTCACCGGGAACCGGCACTTGGTCTTACCCTCCTCAAGGGCGCAGGTATCGCATCGGTAGCATCGGTGAGCACCGTACAGGTAAGCCTTGTAGTAGCCGGCCAGGAAAGCGTGCCTCTCCATGTCGAACCCCGCGTCGCATGCTTTCACACTCATCTTCTTTAGCCCACCATATAGGTTCTGGGGCGGATAGGTGTCAAAGCCGAGGAATCCCTCGTAACGGATCAAGTATGCCGTCCTGTACTCGTCCAGCACCTTCCTCGTGTCTTCCGGTGTAGGGCTGTAGGGGGGGCAGGTCAGCCGCGTTCCGTAATACTTGCACCCATATTGGCAGCGCAGCCGGACCCAATGGGCCGTGACCACCTGGGAGGCATCCAGTCGAACGAACGCCGTCGCTCCGCTGTCCCTCGCCATCCTCTCCAGCTCCCCCTCTATCGCCTGTCCGGCTTCCGAGCCCATCGTTCTCACCACGTTCCGTAGGTGCCGTAGTCCCTGGCTGCCTGGACAAGGGCGAACACGTTGGCCGGCAGAGCATCGGGCGGCAGTTCGCACGCGGTGCCCAGGATGTAGCCGTTACGGCTATCCCGCCCTCTGATGAGCTGTTCCTTGGCCTGCTCGTAGACCCGCTTCGGGTTCGGGAGGATCATCATTTTGGTGTCTACCGATCCCATGATGGTCGCCACGTCTCCGAACTCCCTCATCAACAGGTCCGACGGAAACACATCCCTTCCCTTGTAACCGGCGTGCATTATGGTGAAGGGTGTGAACACCAGCCGGTCCTTGAACATCTTGTAGGAGGTCTCGTGATTGCCGCACAGATGGTAGAGGACCTGTGGTCCTGCCCCCTTCCTGAGGCAATTGTCCACGAACTTGTGGAGATATCTCGCCGAGAGGTCCTCGATGTCGGCATCAGAGAAGATGTCGTTGTTCGCCAGGACCGAGCCGGTCGAGATGAGCGCCATCCCGTACCGGTTGGCCATCATCTCGGCACCATTTGTCGCCACCTCGGCATATTTGGATATGAGCTTGTGGGCGGCGTCCCGCTCGGTCATCGTCCACATGATGAAGTTCTCGATGCCGCAAAGCTGTGCCCCTCCTCCTGTAAGATCGGAGGTGTAGGTCATCGGTATGAACTTCTGGGGAAGGTGCTTCAGCACATAATCGTGCACGCGGACCATCCGCTGACCGGTCCAGCTGTTCTCCATCTCCTTCACGTCCGGAACCTCGATCTTGTCTACCATCTCCAGGTCCTTGACGTTCGGCTCTCTCACCGTGGGCGGCAGAAGGGGCTTGAACTCGATCTCCGCCCCCAGCTCCGCGACCCAGGGAAGGGAGAAGTACCAGTGGGTCATGGGTATGAGATCATACATCTCCGAAGCATTGGCCACGCACCATGCTCCCAGTTCGGGGTTGGTGTAGAAGTCGTTGATGGTGTACCCGGAGATGACAGCCGCGTGGGAGAGCATCATGGCATCGACATCTATGCGGTCGAACTTCTGACCGGTGAAAGGGCTGGTAAACCTCTTCTCGGCATGCATGTGCCACTTCTGGTTCGGTGGTGGTAGGACGTTCTCTGCGTCGACGCTCATCGGCAGGAAAAGGTCGGCGATGCTTTTAACCATAGTCCCGTTTTTTACCACCCTCGATTGGTCTGGAGATTATCATTGGACTCGGCCGATGGCCGGCCTTCTCCTCATTCTACGATGCCCCGTCTGCCGTCCGAACACGGTTACCGCGAAAGTTGGGTAAAAGCACTTATGGCTCCTTTGTTTCGTGTCTTGCGTAAAGCAAGAAGAGGCGGGTAGATGACAGCTAAGGTCAAGGTCAACATGCGGCTATGCGGCAAGACGCACCTGATCACGGTAGATATGGCGGAGGATGGCAACTTTAATTGCAGGATAGAAACCGACTGCGTCAACGTCAAAGAGTTCGCCGAAGGTCTGGAAAGCATCTCCCTGACCGACCTGACAGATAAGGCGAATAGCGGCATCATCAGCCGCTACTGCAATTGTCGCATGTCCGCCAATTGCCTCGCTCCGGCTGGGCTGATAAGCGCAGGATGGATGGAGGCAGGAATGATCTCCCGCACCAATGCCCGCAGGAACAGGGCCAACGACGTCGAGTTCATTGTGGACTGACATATGCCGACCTTTGATGAATGAAACGCGCGGCCTGTCGGCAGCCTGGGAGGACTGCCCTCCTCGAATGACGATCGGATACCATTACGCCTCGGCTCGCGCCTGTCCCCCCTGCCTGAGCCGCCGAGCCCGACCGACGACCTACGGCGTGAGCCCTTGCTGCTCGTACTCCAAGGGGCTGCTGAAGAACTCACCTGCCATTTCCTTGCCGGAATTCCACCGCACCAGCGCTCCGCACCGTGAGCACGAAGCCTCCATGTTCTCATCATTGTATCGGAAGCGCATCACGGCTTCGGCACCGCATGCCGGGCAGACGTGCTTCTTGATGACGTCAGCGCATTCGTTCATGGTACGGAAGTATGGCTCATCCTTGACCCCTTTTTCGGGGGGAGGGGAGTGAAAGTGCCCCAGTGCTCATACTCCGAACCAGGCATTGGTGTAGGGGCTCGCCCCTCACCCATGAGCACCCTCGTCCCGGCTTATGCCGTTTCGAAGCTTGGCCAGCATGTTCCTGAAGGAGGTAAGGCTCAAGCGAGCTCGCGACCTCACTCTCATGTTAGTGGGACCGAATACATGACCCCGACGGCCACTCACTCCCCCGTCCCCCATCCAGTCTGAGAATATATGTTCCGATAAAGGAACCTTTTTTTACAAGTATACGATTCCAAATCTATCAAGGCCAAAGAGGACTCTCTTAGATGATGAACTTCGACAGCAAGGTTCTGATCATAGGTTATGGTTCTGTAGCTCGATGTACGCTACCCATCCTGTTGCGTCATATCCAAATCCCGTACGAAAATATCACCATCATCGACTTCGAGGACAAGTCCTCAGCCCTGAGAAGATGGACCAGCAAGGGAATCAAGTATCGGCAGCGGAGGATAACGCCGGAGAACCTCGATTCCGTCCTCTCCGAACACCTGTCCCCAGGGGGATTGCTCATCGACCTGGCCTGGAACATAGACGCTAACGCCATCATCCAGTGGTGCCACGACCATGAGGTGCTGTATCTGAACACCTCGGTGGAGGTCTGGGACTCCCTGTCCGAGGTGGGGTCGAAGGACCCGGTGGAGAAGTCCCTCTATTCCCGGCAGATGCGTCTGCGGGAGATGGTGAAGGGCTGGGATGGCGGAGTAACGGCGGTCGTTGATCACGGGGCCAATCCCGGCCTGATCTCCCATTTTGTCAAGCAGGCGTTGGTCGACATATCGGAGCGGCTTATTAAGGACAAGAAGGTGACCGAGAAAAGGGCCGCGCTCCTGCAAGAGCTTGTACGATCAAGGAATTTTGCGGAGCTTTCGAGGACTTTGGGCGTCAAGGTCATCCACTGTTCGGAGCGGGATACCCAGATAACCAATAATCCCAAGAAGGTCGATGAGTTCGTGGGGACCTGGAGCATCGAGGGCCTGAGGGAGGAGGGCACTGCTCCGGCGGAGATCGGCTGGGGCACGCATGAGAAGGCCCTGCCTCCTCTCGCATACTGCCCCGATTTCGGACCGAAGAACCAAATCATGCTCGCACAGATGGGTATGAACACATGGGTAAGGTCCTGGGTCCCCGATTGTGAGATCGTAGGAATGGCCATAAGGCACGGGGAATCTTTCGGCCTGTCCGACAAGCTTACCGTTTGGAAGGATGGAAAGGCGATTTACAGGCCCACGGTGTGCTATTCTTACATGCCGTGCGACGATACCATGGTGTCACTGCACGAGCTGAGGTGCAGGAACTACAAGATCCAACCAAAGCTCCGAATCCTAGAGAAGGAGATAGTCTCAGGGGCGGATATCCTCGGAGCCCTCCTAATGGGCCACGAGTACGGCTCCTGGTGGTGCGGGAGCATTCTTACCATAGAGCAGGCCAGGAAGCTCATACCCGGACAGAACGCGACCACCGTCCAGGTCGCCTTGGGTGTGGTGTCTGCGGTCATGTGGATGATTGAGAATCCCCGGAAGGGATTATGCTCGGCGGAAGACCTGCCCCACGATTACGTGCTGAAGATCGCCATGCCCTACCTAGGTAAATTCATCTCCACGCCTTCGGACTGGACACCGTTGAAAAACCGGAAGGTGTACTTCAAGGAGAACCCGGCGAACGACCATCACGAGGACATGTGGCAGTTCGGCAACTTCCTCTTCGTACCGTGATCGAGACTAGGCACCTAGCCTTTAATCGCTCGAGGCCGACCTGCCGTTGCTGGGCGACCGCGCCGGCTCCCGTCCCTTGAGGTCGGGGACCACTCGCTTCGATCTCAAACCGTTCGTGTGGGTGAAGGATCGTTCGAACCAGGGAACATGCTTTCCTTCGTCGTTCAAGACCTTGAGGCTCAACGTTCGGCTCTCCTTCATCTCTCGCCCTTGACCGGCTCGAATGGACCCCCCAGTCCCCTCTCATGGATGTGTTCCCTGTCCTGAGAGGAGAGTCTAAGGAAGAGCTTATCCCCGAAAACGCCGGCGAACATGTTCCCATGGACGAAGTAACATGGCGACCGAACATCACACTCTCTCCGCCACGAACCTGGATACGTGGGTGTCCAGCAGCTTGACGAGATTTTCCGACGGCCTGGGCCAAGCCCCTGCCGTAGTTGAAGGCATGGACTGTCATGGCATTGGCGCCCCTTAACTGTCGAGGGTCTCGCCGCTCCGCTAATAGATAAATGGGATGAGCTTCTTGCTGTACCGAGTATATTCCTCATACTCGGCTCCGAACTGTCCGATCATCATGCGCTCCTCCAACTTGATGCGGTGCAGAAGGCAGGGGATCAGCAACGACATAACCAGGAAGCCGAGCAGGCTGGAGAACATCACAGGTATGCCTAAGAACAGGAGGATGGCCCCCAGATAGGCAGGATGACGGACCCAGTGATATATGCCGTTCGTGGTCAGTGTATGCCCTTCCCTTATGCGCAGCCGGCCAGAGAAGTTACGCTTCAGTGTGACGATGGCCACGAATCGGATGATGAAGCCCATCAGAACCAATGCCGAACCTATAATGAACAACGCAAACTGCACGCCGGAGAGCGTTCCGATATCTGTCACCCGTCCCTGGGCGGCCGCGATGCCGGTGGGATCGAGGGCAGACGCAATCAGGCCCGAGAAGAGGATGACGAACAGTAGGAGTGTGAAGAGGGGACTTTCGTGATGCTGACGTTCCACGGCGACCGTAGCGTCGAACGGGCACATATAGGTTCAGGGGCTCCGCGCGAACCCGCCTCGCCTTTAGCGATCGCGGGTCAGCGCTCAGGGCCATCCAACGGTCATGAGTCCCTGATGCTTCGCTTTCCGACAAAGTCTCATTATGCTCTGACGGCCCAGCGTGTCCACGAACCCGCTGCCCAGCACATACTTACCTGTCCACCATGCCGACAGATCCAACGGCATGGATAGTGGAACGATAATGGGCGCGGATCGCCCTACTTATTTGAGGACGATCCGCCGGTGTTGGAGGAGGTTTCCTGGACTGGTGGACCGACGGTGGTCCACGCGTCGGCCTTATTATGCAGCGGTTCTGCCACGCCATTCAGGTCCACCCCCTGAGTCATGAACTCGTACGTCCCGTTGCTGGGGGCGATGAACATGATGGGGGTCGAAGAGAATTTACCGTCCCGGT
Organism: Methanomassiliicoccus sp.; assembly: GCA_033485155.1. NCBI lineage: Archaea > Methanobacteriati > Thermoplasmatota > Thermoplasmata > Methanomassiliicoccales > Methanomassiliicoccaceae > Methanomassiliicoccus > Methanomassiliicoccus sp. Next base: position 228,410 of record JAWQJJ010000003.1, on the reverse strand, counting down.
TGGACGATGTCGTGTACTTGGTCCAGGCGCTCTCACCGCTCGTCCGGTAGTACAGACTCACATGGCTCAGGTCCGATGGCCGGTCGGCGACGACATCGATCGGAAACCCGGTGCTGTTCAGGAAGGACGGCAACTCTTCCACGCTCGTGGTCAGGGGCAGATTGGGAGAGGGGTCCGATCCATTGACGTATATGCCATCGAGGTAGGCCCCCTCAAGCATCCCGCCTTTCTGCATCCTCACTCCGCTGGAAGCGAACGCGTTGGTCGCATCGCCCCCCTGCGGTGCCTTCGTCCCGGACACGAACTCGAAGCCCACCATGGTGGCGTTGTTGGGAACGGACACCTTTACCTGGAGCCACCTCTGGGCCGTTGCTTCCTGATAGTTGTCGGTCCACAGGACGTGCTTCGTCACGCTATTGCCGCTCCCGGTGTAGTAAACGGCGTTGAGGAAGTCGTAGCCGACCGAGGCGTTGGTGCCCGGTTGCTTAGCGTCGGAGGAGCCGGTGTGAGACCAGAACCAGAAAGTCAGGGAGAGGTTGGCGTAATATTGCGCGTTGGGGACAGCTCTGCGCATGAGGGCATCCTGGTCGGTATCATATCTCATCACCCACTGCGTTTGAGGGGTAGTGGCAGGAAGGCCGGTGACATTGACATTCCAGGGCTGAACATATCCCGTGCTCCCATCTGCCATCCGAATGGGAATCATGTAGTGGCTGTTGGCACCGATCCTAGCACAATAGATCGAATGATTGCCGTCATGGTAGTCATGCATGGTTCGGCACCAGTGATCATCGCCAGAGGCCGGGTTGGCGTCGCTGCGGATCCAACGGGCGTCCCATATGCTGTAGTTCGACTCCTCGGCATCCTCATGCAGGAGTACATTGGTCGTAGGGACGTTCATGGCCGATGCCCCCGTCAGCATGCCCCTAGGCACGAGGGCCAGGACCAAAAGGAGGCCGGCCACGACCAGAACGATCGCGACCACGCCTTTCTTCGATACCATGGTCTGAGGTCATTTATGAACCCCCCCCCATATAGTTTGCCGTCCGCTGGAAATGAACCGGCGCATGTATGGTGGCAGTCACGCCAGACAAACGGTATAATATGCGGGGGTTCAAAGGCTGTCCGCCGTTCCAGCGGTCCGGACTATGTCGGGGGCGAGGTCTACGGGACGAATAGCCTGGAGCGTGAAGCCAACAGCCCCCATCGTTTCAGGAAGTGGAGTAACATGATGCAGGATACTCGGCCCGTTCCCCTCACCATCGGCCAGCCAGCACCCAATTTCGAAGGGCTACTCAGCGTCGACGGACGTACCGCATCCCTCTCCTCGTTCGCTGGAAAGCAGGCTATCATCATCGTCTTCATGGCCAACCGTTGCACCGCGGCTCAGGCCTATGTAGGCAGAATGATAGCTCTCCAGGACGCGTATGGGGGCCGCGGGATGCAACTGGTCGCCATTAACTCCGATAGCCCTAGCCAGAACCCTTCCGAGAGCTACTTAGAGATGATCGAGATGTCGGAGAGGAGGGGCTTTAACTTCCCTTATCTCAAGGACGTGGAAGGTGCCGTGGCCCGGGCTTACGGTGCCCAGCTCACCCTCCACGCCTTTCTCCTTGATCAAGGTAGGATACTGCGGTATCGTGGGCGGATCGACGATTCGCCCAACGCCGCTTTCGTCACGACCAATGACCTGCGCAACGCTCTGGACGACGTTCTAGCAGGCAGGGAGGTGGCGGTACCGGAGACCGCTCCGTTCCCCTGCGGCATCGACAAATTCGTGTCCTGTCCCTCCTGTGGCAGCCGGTTGGAGTCATAGGCTGTGCAGGCGATACGAAGCTTTGGTCACGACTTCTTCATGATCTTCATCAGGATCTCCTTATCCTCCTGATTGATGGCTTGAAGGAGGAAGATCAGCCCGAAATATACGGCCACTCCGATAGCGATGGCCACAAACAAGTTCATGCTCGAAACGAGCAGCAGAGCCACGCCCATGCCGCCGACTGCCAGGAGGGGTTTGAACAAGATCTCGGTGACGTTGATCCTGAACACCCGCGTCCTCAGGAAGTAGAAGGTCAGGGAGACTAGGACCAGGTATGCCAGGGTGAAGGCTAGGGCCGCCCCGTCTTGATAGAAAAACGGGATGAAGGCGAAGCAGAAGGCCAGGTTGAACAGCGCCCCCACACCATTGGCCACGGTGATCAGATGGACCCGTTTGGCCGACGCCAGCACGCTTCCCATCCCGGAGTCGAAAAAGCTGATGGCCACCGCTGGTATCAGGATACGGAAGACCGTGGCGGACTGGGCGTACGCTGGCCCATAGAACAGGAGAACGATCTGGTCCGCCAGGATAACCCCCCCTACGGCTATCGGCAGCCCCAGGGTGAACATGAACTTCATGACCTTCTGTTGCATGAGCTGGGTCGCGTCAACCGAGTTCTTGTACATGCGGGAGACCACCGGGAGCAGGGAGGTGATCAACACGTTGGGTATGGCGATGAGCGCCGTGACCATGTTGAAAGAGACGTTGAACATGCCGGTGGCGGTGTATGCGGCGGAGTGGGTCCCTCCCATCCATAGAATGATGAGCTGTACCAGCACAGCGTTCACCGAGTACAGGGACACGATGAACACGTTCATCACCGAGTATGGGACCGCCTCCCTGAGCTGCCTGACCGCCTGACCGATGATGGGTCGTCGGGCTGGCCTGACCACCAAGCGGGAGCAGACCACATAACCAAGGACGAATTGGAGCAAAGAGCCGGCCAGGACGACCATGGCCACCGTGTCCAGGCCGAACCCGACGACCACCATTACGATGGCCACGGTGACCGTGAAGATTCTCTCGATGGACGAGGTGAGCAGTGTCAGATGCATGCGCTCGAAAGAGGTATACATCGCGTTGAACGACTGGTTCAACCAATTGAAAGCGGTGGCCAGGGCGATGATCATAATGGCGTAGGAAACGGCCGTGGGTTGTTCCTCGACCATCACTATGGCCAAGGTGACGACCAAGGCTACGATCCCCAGTACAGCCCTTAGGAACAGAGTATTGGCGAGGTACTGCGGCGCCTGGCCCTTATTGGGCGCCACGTTGACCACCATCTGGAAGTTCAGGTTGAAGTCGGCGATGAGGAACACCAGGGAGGTGAGGGAGAAAGCCAGGGTGTAAGCACCGTAGTTCTCGGTGCCCAGATAGCGGGCAAGATAGATGGATAGGATGAATGTACTGATCTGGGCCAGTAGCTGGACCGTGCCGATGGATAGAGCGTTCTTGGTGACGTTACGTACCAGGCCCATAGTCCTATCCTTGGGTCCCGCTTAGCACATGGCCTCCAACCATCGTGCTATCGGTCTCCGCTCTGGCCCTGCCGTTACTAATAACATTTCCCTCCCTTGTCCCGCCCCTGAACTGCTCCATTATCAGCAACTATTGGGGCCAGGGACCTCATTTACTTTGCTTTCCGTCGAAGGGGTGTACTATCTCGGATCGGGGTGAGGATCTTCAGCAGCGCTCACCGCCCTTTATCTCGGTCCATCGCCTCCTTGGAGATCTATCATGCGTGCTCCTTTGGACATGAGGTCGAACGAGAAGGCTTGGCCGGAAAGCCTGATGCGAGGGCATATACGCCTTCGGCAGACCGCAGGATTAACGCCGATGAGGCTAGCCAGCAGAACGATTCTCGCCTACGGTGGCGGTCGAATGATAAATAGGCATTACTGAGTTATACCGCACGAAATCCATGGAGTTCAAGAGAGATGCGGCCACGAGCACCGACAAGGCGACCGAATGGATCGATGCCAATCTCCCATCCTGCCCGTTATGCGGCACAAGTCGCACGCCGTGGGAGCATGCCATCCAGTTCGATCCCTCCGGCGCTACTCGGTACCATTACCGCTGCCCTCATTGCCACGGTGTGTTCTCCATACCGATGAACAATGTCACCCATACCTTCTCCACCTGGCCGGCGAGGCAGGATGACATGCTGCGGTTGGAAGCCAGGGGCGACACCACGACCGTTCTGGTGGTCGGCAGGGAATATATCTTGACCTCTTTGAAGGAGGTTGCGCACTCGGTTCAGGATGCAAGTGACCGACGGAGCCGTTCCGTCGAGCATGGATCAAGCACTAGGGCACGGTAGTGTCTTGGACTGCACCGTGTGACCGTTGGGTCTCTCCAAGGGCTGACAAAGGGGAGGTAGCTTCGCTATGGTACTTTGTCACCGAATACCCGCCGCTCGGACGCACTCCATCCGAGCAGTGTTCGTAACGTCTTACGTTCGGCCGGTAGGTCCCTGGCGATAACCTTTCGGCCAGGCGATGCACACAATGGTGAACACAAGGACGAACGGGAATGCCGCTGCCACCGTCCTGCCGACCATGATCAGTGAGGCTGAGATCACCGCACCCGTGAAATACGCCCCCCAGACCAGGCCGAGGAACAGCTTGGTACGGTCAGAAAGGCATGATGCATCGGTCATGTCTTCCTCCCGAGCGGCGCGGTTTTTCTCCCTTTCGAATTGCTCAGGGAGCGCCAACCGGCATGCCAGGTTAACGATGGTGCTTGTCACAAAGGTAGTGGTTACTCCCTTGACATTGAGCCGGAACATGGTCATGTACTGGATGCCCATGGCGAAGGCGGACAGAACGACGAGGACGGCAAGTGAGACAATCGTAGCGGTATCATCAATCAACAAGAGTCCCAGAGCCAGGGCAAGGAGGGCCGCCGACTCCACCGCCAGGGATGCGGTGACCCGGGAGGTCCATTGAGATCCCTTGGAGGTCGACCGGAGGAACATGGCACCCAGGATTGCTCCGGGAACGAACCCCAGGAATACTACTGAACATAGGACTGCTTCTTCTAGATGGCCTTGGACGATGGCGATCCCGAGCAAGATGGTGTTACCGGACAGGGCCGATGTGAGCACACCGCCGAGCCCCAAGAGGCTCAACGCATCCATCCCTCCGGCGGCACATGCCAGCATTAAAAGGAATCGATCCCTCTGCCGTTCGGTCACGCTCACGAATGGTCCCTTCTTCTCCCCTAACCTTCGATGGGCAGCGACCAAGAGGGCTGCCGCAGCGGCCATCAGATGGATGGCGGCTATTTCTACATTTAGGTAGGTGGGAATCACTCAGGCCGGGATCAGCACCTAAGAGCGATTGTGGAGTGAGGGACCAGAATGGTCAGTGGGCATACCGATTCCTTCCTCCAGCTCGCATCCTCGTCGCACTGGGATTTTGGATATGGCTCCACCATTCTCCGGTGAGATATTATTTATATCGGAAGCCGAAATAAGTTGTGCAGATGGTCACCAAGAAGATGAGCTTGCTGAACTGGTCGAACATCGCGGCCTGGGCTCTCATGGTCATCATCAACGGCCTAGCCGGCAGCACGACCCTAATCGGGGGGAAGGTCACCGCAGAAGTGTCCGACGCCAACCCCACGCTCATCACCCCGGCTGGATATGTGTTCGCCATCTGGGGGGTCATCTATATCCTTCTCGCCGTTTTCATTTTGTTTCAGGCCTTGCCAGGGGAGCGCACCAGGCCGTTCCAGGAAAAGGTCGGCTGGTTGTTCGTTGCTAGCAGCGTCCTCAACATCGCCTGGATCTTCGCCTGGCAGTACGAGCAGCTCCTGGTGACCGTTTTCCTGACCGCCCTACTTCTGCTCACCCTCATTGCTATCTATCTACGCCTGGACATCGGAAGGTCAAAGGTGGGGAGAAGCGAACTGTTGGCCGTCCATGTGCCGTTCAGCGTCTATCTCGGATGGGTCACCATCGCCACCATCGCCAACATATCCATCTGGTTGGTCTCGATCGGCTGGGATGGTTGGGGCATCGCCGCGGAAACCTGGGCGTTGCTGATCATCGTTGTGGCGACGTTGATCGCCTCCCTGGTAGCCATCACCCGGAGGGACATTGCCTACGAGGCGGTCATCGCGTGGGCCTTCATCGGTATCTCGGTCAATCAGGTCGACCATCCGTCCGTCAGCGCTCTGCTGCTGATCTGCGTTGTGGTCGTCCTCGTGGTCCTGGTCGTGAGCATCTACTACTCCCGGTCCAGGTTGGGTAGACTGCACATCAGGAAAAAACATTCATGAGCACAGAGGGGCGCCCCCGTCTCGGAATGTGGACCAGATCAGGCCGAGATGGCGCCGTTCGTGGGGCGAAACCCATGCCAATTTGATCCGTTGAGCGGGGTCCAATAGGACATTTCTGTGCCCGCCAAAAGGCCATGGGTCACCAGCATGAACATCTGTCCGATGAGTCATACGCCGCCGAGATATCCAATGTTCGATGCCTTAAACCTGCCCCGGCCGGTCGCAAATCCGGTGCGACGGCCGACCTTGACAACCTTATGCAGCTCCTCTCACCTCGGGAAATGCGGAGGTCAGGAAAAGACCGAACCCAAATCGATTAAAAGGGGTCTGCCAGCATACCGCTGGCCTTGAAAAAAGGACCTATCACCGGCCGCCGAGATCTCCGGAACTCATCCGCTTGGCGGTTCCCTCTTTCTTCTCCCCCACGTCCCCCTCCTTTGGCTGATCGGCGGGGGCCATTCCCTGCCCCTCTCCCTCCGGAGCATATATTCCCGATTCGGTCTTGGGGCGATCGGTATCCGAGGGCGTGTCTTTGAGGGTCTGCTCGCGGAGCTTGAGCTCCTCCTCATCCAACTTTGGCTTCTCCTCGACCTTCCGTTCCATCCTCTCTCTCATTTCCATTTTGTGCCCTCCTTGCTGACGCAGTCAGCGGGAGGGGCTGGTATTTCCAGCTATTAATCGGTAGGCCGACCAAATGGCGTTGGTGACCACCCAACAACGCCAGGCTATATGGTGACCGAACACGCCTCCTGCGGGCGACAGGCGTCGAGTACATGATCGTACCCGGCGGATAATTGGGCCAGCGGCGGTAAGTGCGCTAGCAAACATTATAGGCATCCTCTTGGCCAATGAAACCTCAGGATTGTGCTGACGATGGACAAGATTGGAGGACCAGCCGAGAGAGCGAAGAGCTGGGACCGGGGGTGCGAACCCGGTCCCGTCGATGCCGGCGTACGATCATGTTCACCGGTCACCAGTGATGACAGTTGGCCATCGAGGAGGGTCCGGATGAGGCCAAGGTCGGAGGTCGCGTCATGATCTTCACCCCTCAGCATGGGCTGGGCGGAAGCCCATTCTCTTATTGGATGGAGTCCACGCCCCCCACTGCCTATCCCATCATGCCCGACGGCCTCCAGGTCGATGTGGCCGTCATCGGAGGGGGGATCGCAGGCATCACCACCGCGGCGCTCCTCAAGCAGCAAGGGCTCAAGGTCGCGGTGATCGAGGCCCGGCACATCGCGAGCCTGGCCTCGGGACACACCACTGCTCACATCTCCTCCGCAGCCACCCCATCATACTATCGCAGCGTCATGAGGAAGTTCGGAGAGGATAGCGCCAGGGCTTGTGCGCGTTCGGCCCAGAGCGCCATCGATAAGATCGCAGAGCTCGCTGGCCGGTATAGGATCGAATGCGACTTCTCACCGGCCTCGGAGTTCTTGTACGCGACCGATGTGCCATCCAGAGATGATCTGCGTGAGGAAATGGAGTTCGAGGCTCGGCTCGGCCTGCCGGTGACCTTCGAGGATAACGTTCCGCTGCCCTTCGAGACCTTCGGGGCGTTGAGGTATCGGGACCAGGCCGAATTCCACCCCCGCAAATACCTCCTCGGCCTGGGGGCGACCATACCTGGGAGTGGCAGCCATGTGTTCGAGGAGACGCAGGTCCGCTCGATCGTCGAGAAGGATGGATGCAAGGTCCGCACCAACCGGGGGACCCTTATGGCTCGGGATGTGGTCATCGCCACCGGGTCACCCATCTCTAACCTGGGGCTCCTGTCGGCCCGCATGACCGTGCGGCGCTCGTACGTCCTCGGCGTGCGGGTGGATGAGGGTGTGCCCGAGCATACCATGTTCTACAGTTCGGAGGAGCCTTGCCACTACATCCGATGGGCCTTCCCCGGGCTGCTGCTGGTGGGCGGGGAGGACCACCCTACCGGTGAGGCGGCGGACACCCGGCGATACTACGCCAGCCTGGAGGTGTTCTGCGCTCGCAGGTTCCGTCTCCGATCCGTGGACTATAGTTGGTCGACCCAAGATCAGTACCCTTTCGACCTGCTCCCGTTCATCGGTCAGCTCCCCGGCAGCCATCATCAGTACGTGGCCACCGGCTTCAAGGGCACTGGCATGACCTATGGGACCCTGTCTGGCATGATCATTGCCGACCTCCTCGTCAAGGGGAGCAGCCCCTACGAATCGCTGTATGGCCCCAGCCGACTGGACCTGCGAGCCTCTGGCAGGAGTCTGCTCAGGCGCAACGCGCATGTGGCGACGATGTTCACCGAGGCCCGACTGAGGGGCCCGGATAAGGCGGAGGGCTTGGGCATCGACGAGGCTCGGTTGATGAGGGCCGGTGGAAGGAAGTGCGCGACCTACCGCGATGAATCCGGCAAGGACCACGCCGTCTCACCAGTCTGCAGGCACATGGGATGCTACGTCCGGTGGAACAACGCGGAGCGGACCTGGGACTGCCCCTGCCACGGATCGAGGTATGACATCGAGGGTAACGTCATCAACGCCCCGACCACCGGGAACCTGATCAGAAGGACGGATAGGTCCAAGGGCGATCGTTGAGGTAAAAACGGTCCTGACGAGCATGGATGGCAGGGGAGCATTTACTGCCCTGTACCCTCATAATCCAGAACTGGCGACCACAGCACAAGGATTATATCGCCCCCCATGGTTGCCTCAACCTGTCGTAGATACCCTTGGACGCCGAGACCACGTTGCTGCTGTACATCACCCTGATGTTCATCGTAGCTGGGGTTTGTTCGATAGTCCTCAAGAAGCTCAGGTTACCGGCTATCGTGGGGTATCTTTTAGCGGGTTTCTTCCTCGGACCCAACATCTTTCCTCAGGTCTCGGTCCCTGAGTCCCTTGTGGAGATCTTCTCCGAGCTGGGCATAGTGCTCCTGATGTTCTACATCGGTCTAGAGCTCAACCTGCGGGGCCTGAAGAAGGTAGCCTCCTATGCCGCGATCATCGTGGCCATAGAGATGTCGGCCATGGTCATGATAGGCTACACAATCGGCATCCTGCTCGACCTGTCGGCGCCCCAGTCGTTATTCCTCGGAGTGACCATCTCCTGCGCTAGCACGGCGGTCGTCCTCAGTGTGATGAAGGACAACCCTCACATGGATGGGAACCTGTCTCAGGCTGTAACGGGGATCCTGATACTCGAGGACATCGGGCTGATCATCATCTTGGCCATCGCCGAACCTATTATGGGCATCAGATCGGGATCGGAGTCGGTCCTCGGCACATTGGCCCTCATCGCCCTCTTCATCGGAATCACCGTGGTGGTCGGGCTGACGGTGGTGCCGCGGATGATGGATTGGGTCGATCGTAACTTCTCGGGGGAAACCCTCCTCCTGGTCGCCATGGGCTTCGGGTTCTGCCTAGCCCTCGTCGCCAGCTATCTGGGGCTCTCGGTGGCCATCGGGGCGTTCCTGGGAGGCATAATAATCTCACAATCGGTCTGTTCAAAAGGCCTGTGCCACCAGATCGAGCCGATGAAGGAGCTGTTCATGGCCGTTTTCTTCATCTCCATCGGCATGCAGCTTGACCCGGCCGTCATGTGGGGCGGACTGCCCCTTGCCCTGATCATTGCCGCCATATTCATCATCGGCAAGATGTTTAGCGTCAGCATCGGATGCCTGGCGGCCAACTTCAAGACCCGCTCGGCGTTCCTCGTGGGCACGAGCTTGGTGGCCATGGGGGAGTTCACCTTCGTGGTGGCCAAGGTCGCTCTGGACGGCAAGGTCATCGACGCGTCGCTCTACTCCTCGGTCATCGGGGCGGCGGTGGTGACCATGGTGACGCTGCCTATGGTGTCCAAGTACGCCCCGAAAATCTTCGACACCATGGTGGGTTTGCTGCCCATTAGGGTGTTCAAGGCTCTCGACCGGATCGAGAACACCCGCCTGGAGGTCAGGGATAAAATGGCCGGGTCCCGCGAGGTCCGGAGCGTGGTGAAGAAGCAGTTGTTCTACATGTTCATCGACTTCGTTCTCATCGTGGTCATGTTGCTAGCGGTCAATTTGTTGTCCTTCGTGAACGATGCGGTGGCCAACTACTCCGACGACCTGAACGTGGTACCCTCCCTGCTCCTCCTAATCCTAAGCCTTGTGGTGATACTTCCGGCGATAGCTCATATGGTCAAGCGCCTTCGGATCATCGCCGAGACTTTGGCCAGCACGATCGGAATAGACGAGTTGCAGGGAACGGAGAGACGGGCCCGTGCCTATAAGTTCTTCCGGAACATCGGTTCAGCCATCACTTTCGGGATGATCGTGGTCATGGTGTTCCCCATGCTGCCTCAGGTCCCCGGCCTGCCCATCCCGGTCTTCGAGATCGTCCTGGCTGGAGTAGTTGTCATGTGGTTGGCATGGGATACCATCAACTCGGCCTACGACAGGGTCTCGGTGGCATTAACCAGATCGCTCACCGATACCGAGGATAAATAGGAGAGCAAGGTGTCATCGCACCTGCCCTTCCTGGGCCGTTTACTCCACCTTCTCTTCTCGACGGCCCTCTTCCGACTCCCCTCAGGCAAATGATCTTGAAACGGCCTCATTCATATCCATCAGATAACGATTATATCAATCCAGCCTGATGACCGCCCGATGAGAAGCCGGTTCATGAATCGCTCACCGGTGACCTCGATCGCTGTCGACCTCAGAGACGGGCGTGCGAGACCATCGGCCGGAAACGGAGGCAGTGGGATTTGAAAGGCCGACCGATCGTATCAACGCTCACGTCCTGCTACCGAGGGGAGAAATACCTTCCCCTGTTCCTGGAACAGATGCCGAAGCAGGAAGCATTCGATCGGCTGGAGGTGGTGATCGACCTAAATACTCCCACCGTCGAGGAGCTCCACGTGGTTAGGAAGTTCCAGGAGCGATATCCCGACCACCTGAGGTACACGGTCCAGGACCAAGTGGTCACCTACTCGACATCATGGAATAACTGCATCCGCAACTCCACGGGAGACTATCTGGCAGTATGGAACATCGACGACCTGAGGACTCCAGATTCCATCGCCAAACAGGCGAGGTTGCTGGACGAGCGGCCAGATATCGGGATCGTGCACGGCAAGTACATGGTCGTCCCCCAGTTCGGCGCGACCGAGGGGTTCTTCAAGAACGACAAAGCTTTGGATCCCCGGGAAGCCACAAACCGTTTCATCTTCGGCCCGTTCTACATGTTCCGCAGATCTCTGCTGGACAGGGCAGGCCTGGTCGACGAGCAGTTCCGGTCGTCGGCGGATTTCGAGCACTCATTCCGATTGGCCATGCACGCGAGATCCGACCGGGTGGAAGGCAACCTGGGTTACTACTTGATGGCCAACACCGGTCTGTCCAATAACCCGAACTCGAGGATCGATATCGAGAACTTTGTCATCCGCATGCGCTACGGCATATACGACAGGATGTGGTATCATTACCTGGCGGCGGCGTCCGAATATGACTATCATAAGGTCCTCAACGGCACCACATGGACGCCCGTCTCCCAGTACGTGCCAGATTACAGGGCATTGCTGGAGAGGAGGTACCGGTCGAGGTTCGACCGGGGGTACCTAAGACATCTGGCGTTCAAGCTGAAGAAGGAAAACTTCTCCGGCATCAGAGGCTTGCTCGGCGGCCTGTGGAACGATGATTGAACGCACCCCTCACCGACCGGCCATCTCCATGTACACCTTCTTGGTCTCCTCGGCGGTCCGGTCCCAGGAGAACAACCGCGCCCTCTCCCTTCCTTTCTGTATCATTTTGATGCGAATCTCGTCGTCCGCTGTTACCCTGCTGATGGCTCCCTTCATGGAATCGAAGCTCTTGGGCGCGAAGTACGCCGCGGCCTCCCCTCCCAGCTCGGGCAGGGAGGAGGTATCGGCGAGGACGGCGGGGCAGCCGCAGGCGAACGCCTCCAGGACCGGGAGGCCGAAGCCCTCGTAGAGGGAAGGGAAGATGAAAGCCTTCGCCCGGGCGTACAGCTGGCACAGTGAGCTGTCGTTGATACCGTACTGCCTCGTTCGTCCCTCGATACCCAAACGGCTCAGGAACCGCATCTCGTCGGATGTGAGAGCACCTCCGCCGGCGCACACCAGCCACAGATCCCTGTCCTCTTTCATAACGGCAGCCACGGCCTCGGCGAAGAGGTAAAAGTTCTTGTATGATGCTCGGGTGCCCACGAACAGCACGTAACGAGAGGGCAGGTCGGGCGGGGTGTCCTCCGATCTGCTCCTCTCGGGATGCAGAGATATCCCCTGTCTGATCGTGCGCACCCGCTCAGGCTCCACCCCGTAGAATCGTATGAGGTCCTGCCTAGTGTTCTCGGACACCGTCACGATGCGCGAGGCCTTCTCCACCAGCGCCCGCTTCCAGTCCGGGATCTTGGACGCCAGGGGGAAGAACTCCGGGTAGACCTCGTGGGTCATGTCGTGGACCTCGAGGTAAAAGGGCTTCTCTCCGATCGCGTCCAGGAAGTATGGATCGTAGTAGGTGGGATGGAATATGTCGAAGTCCCCCTTAATCACCTCGTTTAGGGAGAACCTCTTGTTCGACCAGTACATGAGATCGACACCCACCCGCCTTTTGGAGAGACCATAGATATTGCGGAGAAGGGTGCTTGGACGAGGCCTGTGTCCCCGGTAGGTAGCGGTATCTCGGAGATCGAAAGTGAGGACCTCCTTGGCCCCGAGATGCACCTCCACATCTGCCTGGTTTTCGTACCTCTCCACAAGCTCCACATAGTACCTTGAGATCCCCCCTAAGCTCTGCATAGAGAAGATCTGATGATCATAGAGGACCCTCAACCGCTTGTCGGGCATCGAACTTGAATCTCAACCCCAGTATAAATGATATGACCCAGCATTCAGATGGATCCAGTTATATAATATTATATAAAATGCGAACGTTCCTCTGGGAGCTGGTGAATAAATATGCCAGCAACGCTCGAACTCCCTGAACACGCGGACCTTCTCGTCCCGGTCGGCCTGGTCCTGAATGGGTGCAAGAGGTCTCCGATAGCCAGGGCGAGGTCGACGAACGCGTTGGGCTAGGCGGTCACGATGTTACCGTCTCGGACAAGGTCGTCATCAGAATAGGCCCCTGTCGGAAAATGGTTTGGTCGTTCAAGATGGATGAGGAAACATCCTTCCCTCCAGCACCCGGCCCGGGAGAGGTGTATGGGCCCGCGCAAATGGTCGCCAGGATATTCCTCGGGCGTTTAAAAACCTGCGGCTTTTCAGCCAGGGGCGGGCCGTCCAGGATTCCTTCGGGCTGCCCGCCGGGAACGATAAATGCCTCAAGGGCATCGGGATCCAGCTCCGATAATGAAACGTCTGGCCGCAGCTGGGACCCCTCGGCTGAGCGCACCTCCCCCGTATCCAGGCCGAAGGCTACGACCTCACCCCTCTGCTGGACAAAATATGCCGTTATGATGACCTCGAACCGCACACAACCATCGTAGATCAAGGTGCCTGTCCTCACACCGTTACCGTTCAGATTGATAGGCAGGCGACATGTAGACGTTTTTCGGCCGCTCGGAATATTCCGGTGCAGCGACTGCTGTAGGCATACCTGGCCATGATCTCATATGAGATTTCGCTCATATGTTATTCTGTTCGCACCGTCTGCTGAACAGGAAAAAATTGATCGGCCGCCCTGCCTAAGGGTCGAGACACCGATGACGCACAATAACTATCATGAGGTTGATCAGAAAATGCGGAATACTCCACGCCGAGGTCAGCCGCCTTGTTTGTCGTCTCGATCATAAAAATCGAGGACGGTGCTGAACCTGGCGACCTGTCCGCCCCATTCAATGTCCTTTCCGCGGGTCTTGACCTCGATCTCCGTCCCGTCCTTCCTCACGATCTGTACATCGTAGGGTTCAGCGACCGGGTGTTTGAACTTCTCCAACATAACCTCCCAAGAACGCTGCGAGTAAAGCTCGGAGATGCTCCTGCCCAGTAGCTCCTCGCGAGTGTAACCAGTTATCCGGCAGAAGGCGCTGTTAGCCTCCACCATCACATGGCCGATGTGGACTGCGATCCCCTCGAAGGAGTTGTTGACCAGACTTCGGAAGCGCTCCTCACCCTCCCGTTTGGCCCTCTCGGAACGGTATCTCTGGACCCCCTGCCGGATATAGTTCTCAAGCTCGGCGAACTGGACCCGCGGGGCTCCCCCTTTCTGCATGTAAAAGTCGGCACCGGAGTTGAGGGCATCGATGACAACCTCCTCTCTTCCCCGGCCGGTGTAGAGGATGAACGGTATCTCGTAGTTACGAGAACGCAGGCGCTTCAGGAACTCGATGCCACTGATCCCTGGCATCTGGTAGTCCGAGATGATCACATCGTACCCTTGTGTTTGGAGGCTCCTTTCGGCAGCATCAACGGAGGGCGCGCAATCGACATTGATCTCCCCTGATTGTTCCAGGAACAGCTTCACCACGTCGTGAAGAGAAGCTTCGTCGTCCACGTACAGAGCGTTGATGTGCACCAGGATCGACCCACCGTAATGATTATTCCCTTAATTAAATATTGCAATGGATATTCGTTATGCGCACTCGACTATAGTGAGAAGAAGGATCGGGAGAATAAAAGGTAGAAAAATGAAGATATTGAAAGGGAGGGGACGATCCCCTCGTTCTTTCTCTTCACTCAGGTTTGGTCTTATCTCCCTTCTTCTCCCCTCGACCCTCCCGCTGGAGGCGGCCAGGAGCCCACCAGGCCCACTTGCCCATGAGGACGATAGCCGCGGGGACGATGTATGTCCTCACCACCATGGCGTCCAAGAGGACCGCCAGGAACAGGGCGAACCCGAACTCCTGGAGCATGGTGTTCGAGGACAGCATCATGCTGCCGAAGGCACCGGCCATGATAATGGCCAGGGCGGTGATGATGCCACCGGTCCAGTCGACCGCATCCACGACCGCGGTCCTGATCTCTTTCCCCTTATGGACCTCCTCCCTGATGCGAGTGAGGATGAACACATTGTAGTCCATTCCAATGCCCATGAGCATGACGAACAGGATGAGAGGTATCATCCACAGGATCGGTTTGCCCATGCCCACGCCGAAGAGGAGCGTGGTGGCGGCGAAGGCCCAGGAGATGCTCATGGCAATGGACACGATGGCAAATGCCGGCAGCAGCAGAGAGCCTAGGACGATCATCAGCACCACGAAGATGCCGATGACCACCAGCATCTCGATGTTGGCGAACTGTTGCGAGGTGCTAAGGCTCATGTCATACATGGTAGCGGTCTCCCCGCCCACCAGGACCTTGGCATCGACCAGAGCCGGCAGGCCTGCCTGAGCATTGGACAGCTCGGTCCTCAGCTCGGACATGTAACCTACAGCATCGGCGCTCTGCGGTTCGTCCTTGAGGATGACGTTCATGAGCACGGTCTTGTTGTCCTTCCCCAGGTCCTCGAGCATTTTTGCCTGCACGGTGGCCCGATCCTCCGCCGACAAGGCACTGAGGTTGCGATAGTCAACAATCTCGCCGTATGGGCGGGTGATGGAGGTGACCTTCTGAACATGGGAGTCGGCCGCCACGGTTGCTGTCAGATTATCTATGGCGTCAAGGTAGCCATAGTCGAAGGTGCCATTATTGTACACCTCGGCGGGTGCGACGACCACGATCTTGGTGGGGGTGATCATCCCTGCGCCGAAGTCATCAGTCATGGCTTTCATGCCATCGATGCTCTCCGAGTCGCCCATGCTCCCGATGAAGTCGAAGCTCGTCTCCTGGGTCAGGAAGATGTAGGTCGTGGGCACGGTGACCAAGATGGCGGCGATGATCACGACCCCGGCGTGCTTGACCGAGAACGAGGCCGCCCGGTGGAAGTAACCGTGGTTTCCCTCCCTCTTCCTCTGCATAAGCTTCTTAGCGAAGGATTCGAACCGCTTTCCGGAGGTCGGCCAGAATATGCGGTTACCGAGCAGCATGAGGACTGCGGGCACGAGGGTAAGGGCGATGAGCAGGGCGATTACGATCGAGAGGCCCAGCAGCAGGCCCATGGTCTGGACGAAGGAGAACGAGGCGGTGGCCATGGCGAAGAAGGCGATGATGACCGTGGCGCCCGAGGTGACGATAGACTCCCCGGCCCAGGTGACCGAAGTGTGAACCGCCTGCTCTCTGTTAGCACCTCTGATCCTTTCCTCGCGATATCGGGTGATGATGAAGATCGAGTAATCGGTTCCCACGCCCATAAGGACGGCGAAGAGCATGGTGATGACGGTGCTGTTGATCTGGGCGATGGTCGAGCCTATTACGAACACCAGAGCCTGGCTCAGGCCGACGGCTACTCCCACCGCAGCGAGCGGAAGGAACTGTCCGACCACCGACCGGAACATCACGCCCATCAGGATAATGATGATGGCGATGGTGATGGGTTCGATCAACTTCATGTCATTGGTCGAGCTGGCCTGCATATCCGCGGAAATGGCGGCCTCGCCGGTGGCATAGGTCGTGATGTCCGACCCGGTCTCCTCCTTGAGATCGGAGATGATCGACCTCAGCACATTGACATCATCCAGCAGAGGCTTATCCCCATTATCCTCAACGTAATCGGAGGCAACGCTGAAGGACAGCATCATGAGCATGGTCCGGTTATCGGAGGACATGAAGCCGGTACGGAGCTCCTGGGGAATGGCGATCGGGTAGGTGTCCAGGGTTCCATTGTCTATGATCGAACTTGCATAAGCCTTCACCGCGCCGCTGTCGTAAGTCGGCCCGAGGTCATAGACCTCCTGCAGGAAGGTATTGTTCGTGATGCCCGCGGCCGCCCCGATCATGTTGAGGGTAAAGGCATGAACGTGGGTCTGATCGTTGAAGTTGGTTAAATTGAAGCCCTGTAAGACGCCCTGCATCATGGCCTTGGCCGTAGCCTGGTCCGCGGGCAGGGAGCTGATAAGGGCTTGAGCGGCGCTGTCGACGCTGGTGGTCGCCCTGGTCATGGGATCAGGGATCGCACTGGTCTCGTTCCAGGCTTTGGTGAACGCCCCATAATATCCGAAGGCCATCTGAGTGGTGTTGGCGTCGGCGTGGGCCTGGGTAAGGTTTTCTTGCAGGGAAGCGGCGGTCGCGGCGTAGGCAGCAGAATCGGACCCGCTCTGCGCATAATTAGCAAGGTACATCGCCGGCACGCCCCAGATAATAAATGCAGTGGAGGTGACGTTCTCCTCCGCCGGCCGCATATTGGCACCGAGCTGGGGGATGCCCTTCTCTAGTACGTATCCAGAGTAATAGGAATAGATGGAAGACACTCCGCTCAGGTACTTCAGATCCTGAGACTCATTGATCCGCTTTTCCAGGTCGAGCACAAAGGCCCTAGATGAAGCGTCAGAGATATTATCGGCCTGCAGTAATATTATGAGCGACCCGTTGGCCTCCGTGCCTTGAAATTGCTCGGCAATAATGTTCGAGGCCTGTATGGACTCATATCCGTCCACGCTTCCAAAGTCGGAATTGTACTGGACGGCGTTATCGACGTTCATGATCGCCGGTACCGATACCAGCAACGCGACGATCCACACTACAATGATAAGCTTGTAGTGTTTTGTGATGAAGCTGGCTATCTTATTGAACACCATTCTTGGCCCATCCTCCTGAATTATGAGATGGCAAGTGGCCAAGGTTAATAAGTTTGTTGTCATTAGTGCAGTGACATGACACAATTGGTCGACCATCTCATGAGGCTGGGGTTGAGCGAGTACGAGGCACGGGCGTACATCGCCACCGTGGCGCTGGGGGAGGGGACTGTCAAGGAGATAAGCGTGGAGAGCGGGGTTCCCCGCTCCCGGACCTATGATGTCATGGAACACCTGGCGGAGAGAGGCTTCGTGCAGGTCGGCAACTCCAATCCCATCTGCTACCGAGCCAACTCCCCCTTGGTATCCTCCAATCACATCATGGAGGAGATGAGGCGGGCGAGCGATGAGATTGTCCACGAGCTTGGCGAGATCGGCAGGCGAGCAGAGAAGGCAGAGAATCCCATATGGACGCTCAGGGGTGGCTGGGCCATCGATCATAAGATCACCGAGTTGCTGTCCTCGGCCAAGGTGGGCATAGTATTGATCTGCATCAACAACAGCCATATGATCCGCTACGCCAAGCTCCTCACCGAAAGATCTCAGGAATTACCGATCACCGCGGTCCTGACCCACGATCCAGAGAGCTTTGCCGGGTGGCTCGGCGATACAAAAGTACGAAGGATCAACAAATCGCCGCCGCACATCACCAAGCTGAACGGAGAGCTTCATGAGAATGGTTTCGTTACCAAGGACGGACGTTACTGTCTCGAGCTGATCCTCCTCATCGATGAGGAGACCACCCTGGCCCTGTCCAAGGAGAATGGGACTAGTCGGGCCATCGTCATCAACGGAACGATCATGAGCCTCTTCGCCATGGAGACGATAAACACAGTCCTGGAAAATTCTGATGAAGTTGTATGCAATGGCAGGCCCAGCGGTCGTCCGCCAACCTCGGCTCCGAAGAACATCAAGCTCGTAAGGTCATGATCAACGCCCCTTCGATCGAAACCCTTGCACCGCGACCGATCCGGGTCACGGTCCCCTGGCTGGATTCCAGCTTAGGTCCTGCGTGATCACTTGTGTTTATCGAACGGCTTGCCGCAATAAGGGCAATTCCTGAGGCTACGGTTGGTCGTGCGATCGCAGTTGGGACAGACTATCTCCAGGAACGCGGAGCAGTACGGGCAGCGAGGGATGGTACTATGCAGCTCCTTTCCGCAGGCTGGACATTGGATGAACGCTCCCTTCTCCTCCTTAGCCGGCTTCTCGTCCTTCTTGCCTCGCCCGAACAGGCCCAGGACCAAGAGGGATACGGCCATGCCTCTCATGAAGGTGAATCTGTCAACGAAGATAAAATCCTTCGGACGAGTTTCCACGGTCCGTGCGCGTGCCCCGTCACCGAAGCCGGGAACGGCATATTGCTTTGCCCCTGCCGTTCTCGCAGATCATGGCGCCCCCTTCTGGTAGATGCGCTCCCTTATGAAGGCGGGCTTGAACAGATCGGACGCCTCGCCGACCAGGGTCTCGGTGTTGCCCATGACGAAGTATCCCCCGTCCCGCAGAGCGTTGTAGAACCACATATACAGGCGTTCCTGCATCTCCCGGGTGAAGTAGATCACGACATTGCGGCACAGGATCATGTCGAAGTGCGATCCAGCGGTGCTCGTGAACAAGTCGATATTGCGGAACTTGACCATGTCCTTGATCTCCTGGACCACACGATAGTTGCCGCCCTCGCGTTCGAAGTACTTCTCGAGGTAGGGCTTGGGGACATTGACCACCTGGCGAGGCAGGTAGATGCCTTCCTGGGCGCTCCGCAATACCTCCTCATCTATATCTGAGCCCACCACGGTCAGGGAAAAGTTTTGGAATTCCTCGCCCAGGAGTTCACGGAGTAGGATGCTCATCGAATATGGTTCCTCTCCGCTGGAGCAACCTGCGCTCCATATGCGTATCGACGGATCCTTATTCATCACCTTCTGGTAAATGAGCCTCGGCAGGATGTCCTCTTCCAACGCCTTAAACACCGCCAGGTCCCTGAAGAACTGAGTGACGTTGATGGTCAGATCGCTCATGAGGTCCTCGAACTCGTGAGGGTCGCTCTTCAGCAAACGGACGTAATCCTCGTAGCTGTTCGTCCCCCGCTCGCGCATCCGGACGGCGAAGCGCCTCTGCAGATAACCATCCTTATAGTGGTCGCAATCCAGGGACAGCTGCTTCGTGATGAGATGCTTCAGATCCAGGAAGCCCTTGTCGGTACAAACCTTATCCATGGTCGCCGAGCCCATAAATGGAAGGAAATAAAAAGATTGGCAGCTCGGTCCGCTCATCGGTAACCATCATTGGCCTTTCAAGCGGCCGGGAATTCGGATGCTCTGACCTCATGCGGGCCACGGACGGATCGGCTCCGAGGCCGGTACATCTTTCCGGCGGTCGTCGGATGCTCCCCCGTTCCGCCCCCGGCATACCCTGCACGTTCAACAAGGTCTTTCGAGTTTCTATCCATAGTGATATTATATAAAGTATCCAAACCTTCGAATTATATAGATTCTAATAACCAATAACGATATTAGGTCGCCTATTCTATAAATATTCTCATATTTTTTTAGTCATAATTAATTATTCCAAATTATGGTTGGAATCTGGCACACAGAGGAATGATGTCATGAAACAAGGTTCCGAGAAGATGATCGATTCGGATGTGATCGCAAGCCTGCCAGTCGCCGCGTATACCACGGATGCTGGATGGAAGGTAGTGGCGTTCAATGATGCCGCTGCCGAACTGACCGGGCTGAATGCCAAGGATGCCGTAGGAATGAGGATCCGAGACATCTTCAACGGGGCAATCGGCAAGAAGGGCTGCAAGGTCATGGACGCCATATCCTTGGGGAGAGCCATCGAGGTCAAGGACATCGAGTTTGTAAACAACGATGAAGTCACGCACATAGTGACCGTTTCCGCACGGCCAATAACCGACGGTGCCGGGAATATCATCGGTAGTGTCGGGTTCATGATCCCCCAGGCAAGCGCCGGTACCGGCAGCAACGGTAACGCGTTCCTGAACGGTATCCCCACGCCAGTGATGGCCGTGGACTCCGACCTCAAGATCACCTTCATGAACCAGGCTGCCCTCAAGATGGTAGGAAAGAGCCTGGACCAGGTGTTGGGGACATCCTGCCACCTGCTGATGAACACCGACCACTGCAAGGGTGGCAACTGTGCGGTGCGCAAGTCCATGAGCGAAGACCGCCCCCTCATCGGCGATACCCACGCTCACCTTCAGTCGGGAGAAATGCCCATTCGATGCTCCGTTGCTCCGGTAAAAGACGAATCGGGCAAGGTCGTCGGGGCCATCGAACTCATCACCGATATCACCAAGGAGACGGAGATTACCAAAGAGGTCAAGCGCCTGACCGAAGAAGTGCACGCCGGCAACCTGAAGGCCAGGGTGGACGCTTCCAAGTTCGAGGGCAACTATAAGAGCATCGTCGATGGGATGAACGAGACCATCGATACGTTCATGAAGCCCCTGAAGGCGGTTGTAACCCAGCTGGGCTACATGTCCAAGGGCGATCTGTCCAAAGGCTTCGAAATGGAAGTCAAAGGGGATCTGGCGATCATGAGGGATCGATTGGACCTATGTCAGAACGCCATCAAGGCGCTGGTAGATGACACCAAGGCCCTCAGCGATGCCGCGGCTAAGGGCGACTTCAGCAAGCGGGCCGACGCGTCCAAGCACCAGGGCGAGTACGCCAATGTGATATCAGGCTTCAACCAGACCCTGGACCTGGTGGTGGATAAGACCTACTGGTATGAGCAGATCATCGACGCCCTGCCCTTCCCGCTCTCGGTCACCGATGCCAACATGAGGATGACCTATCTGAACAGGGCATCCCTGGACATACTCAAGAAGCCTAAGAGCGAGCTACTGGGCCAGAACTGCCAGGCCTGGAACGGCCAGGTTTGCGGCACTAAGGACTGCGGCATCATGCGCCTGAGGCACGGTCAGAGCAGGACCATGGCCGAGCGCAACGGCAAGACCAACCAGATCGATGTCTCGTACCTTAAGAACGCCAAGGGGGAGGTCGTCGGTCATGTCGAGATACTGCAGGACGTCACCAAGACCATGCGCAAGATAAAGTACGAACAGGTCGAGGTCGAGCGCGTGGCCAAGGGTCTGGAGATGCTCGCCGTCGGCGACCTGACCTTCGATACCAAGGTCGGGGATGCGGACGAGTACACCCAGGATAGCAAGGTGGCATACGAGCAGATCATGAACAACCTGGTCAAGGCCCGTGACGCCATCCGGGCGCTGGTGAAGGATACCAACGCCCTGTCTCGCGCGGCCATCCAGGGTCGCCTAGATGAGCGGGCCAACCTCTCTCAGCACGGCGGTAACTACAAGATGATCCTCGACGGCGTCAACCACACCCTGGACTCTGTGGTCGGCGATTTCGAGTCCATTCCCACCCCCATACAGTTCATGGACAAAGATCTCCGGATCATGTACATCAACGAGGCCGGGGCCAAGCTTCTGGGAAAGAGCAAGAAGGATCTAATGGGCATGAAGTGCGCGGATCTCTGGAACACCTCCAAGTGTAAGACCGCGGCCTGCCCGTGCAGCGAAGCCATGCGCATCAAGGGTGTGCACACCTGCGAGAATGATTGCACCGTGGGCGGGAATCATATGGACATTTTCTGCGCCGGTGCGCCCTTGAAGAACGACGCAGGCGAAGTCATCGGAGCTTTCGAGTTCGTGACCGACCAGACGGCCATGAAGCAGATGATCAAGAAGTCCCAGAAGGTCTCTTCCTACCAGGTGGATTCGGCCAACGCGATCAAGGGCGTGCTCGAGGAGATGGCCGATGGGGACCTCACCGCCTCCATAGAACTGCACGAGGCCGATATGGACACCAAGGAGGCCTACGAGCTATTCCATGAGGTCCACATGGCCATCCGCAAGCTCAGACTGTCGCTGATCAACCTGCTCACCGAGGTCAACAACTCGGTGGACATGGTATCTTCCACCTCGCAGGAGCTGGCCTCCTCGGCAGAGGAGATGAACGCCTCCACCGAGCAGGTCAGTGCCGCGATCCAGCAGATCTCCCGGGGGGCGCAGAACCAGGCCGCCCAGGTGGACGAGACGGCCAAGGTCATGGCCGAGATGGCCTCCTCGGTGGAGACCGTGTCTTCCAAGTCGGAATCCGCCCGCACTGCCGCCACTTCCGCCAGCGAGGGCGCCCTGAGAGGCAAGGACACGGTGGATGCTACGATCAAGAAGATGCAGGAGATCGCCAAGGTGGTCGAGGAATCGGCCGCAGTCATCACCGTCCTGGGCAAGCGCTCGGAAGAGATCGGCGAGATCGTCGACGTCATCACCAACATATCGGACCAGACGAACCTGCTGGCGCTGAACGCCGCGATCGAGGCGGCGAGAGCAGGCGAGCAGGGCCGCGGATTCGCCGTCGTCGCGGAAGAGGTCAAGAACCTCGCCGAGGACTCCCGAGAAGCGGCTGAGCGCATCGCCAAGATGATCAAGGAGGTCCAGCAGGAGACCGGAAAGGCGGTCGAGGCCATGCATCGCGGCACCAAGGAGGCGGCTGACGGCATACAGATGGTCGACAACACCGGAAAGGCGTTCTCGGAGATTTCCGACGCCATCGCCCGCACTGCCGACGAGGCCAGCGACATCGCCCAGTTCATGGTTAAGCAGAAGGACGGAGCCCAGCGCGCGGCCAAGTCGGTGGACGGCATAGCGTCCATCGCCGAGGAGACCGCCTCCTCGGCCGAGGAGTCGGCGTCGTCCACGCAGGAGCTCACGGCGAGCATGGAGGACCTCACGGCGAGGGCCCAGACCCTCAGCGAGATGGCCGTGAACCTTCAGAGGGTCTCCGAGCAGTTCAAGATAGGAAGCGAGCAGGAGAGAGTGGAGGAGCCCTTGAAGCCCGTGGCCAAGGCCGCCCCCCGCCCCGCACCCGCCGAGCCCGCTCCTAAGAGCAAGGCGAACGTGCCGGTGAAGGTCAAGGAAGCGCTGGCCAAGAGGGGCATCGAGGCCCAGTGAGGTCATGACATGGCTCGCAAGAGGGGTAAGGTTGAGCTCACCGGGGACGTCGAGCAGATAGTGTCCTTCCGGTTGGGAAAGGAGACCTTCGCCATAGTGGTCTCCCAGGTTAGGGAGATCCGCAAGGTCGAGGACATCACCAAGGTTCCCAAGCTCCCCTCGTACATCGAGGGGGTCATGAACCTGCGCGGCCAGATCACCACGGTGATCGACCTCAAGAAGAGGCTTAACATAGCCTCCGAGGGCCCGGCCCGCTCCACGCAATCACGGATCATCGTGGCCGAGGTTGGCGACAACCAGCTCGGCATAATCGTGGATGCGGTGGAGGATGTCATGAGGGTGCCCAAGGAGAGCATCTCCCTTCCCCCCAAAACTCTGGCGGGGACGGAATCATCAGCCCTGACCGGCATCAGTAAGCTGCCGGACAAGCTGATCATGATGCTCGATCTGGAGAAAGTGATGAACGGTGTGGAACTGATCCGCTCGAGCCAAGGCGATGCGTCGCTCAAGGCTCCGGCAGATAAGATGAAGACTGCAGAGGTATAGAGATGAGCAACGAGAAGAAGGTCCTGGTCGTCGACGATTCCATGGTCATGAGAGCGATGATCAGCGACATATTGACCAAGGATGGCGGATTCAAGGTCGTCGGCCAGGCTAAGAACGGAAAGGAGGCGGTGGAGCAGTACGTGAAACTCTGCCCAGACCTCGTGACGATGGACATAATCATGCCTGGAGAGCATGGTACCGACGTGGTGAAGAAG
Organism: Methanomassiliicoccus sp.; assembly: GCA_033485155.1. Taxonomy (NCBI): domain Archaea; kingdom Methanobacteriati; phylum Thermoplasmatota; class Thermoplasmata; order Methanomassiliicoccales; family Methanomassiliicoccaceae; genus Methanomassiliicoccus; species Methanomassiliicoccus sp. The sequence goes on along the minus strand of JAWQJJ010000003.1, from coordinate 203,957 downwards.
ATCGTGGAGGTGGACAAGGATGCCCGCATCATCATCGTCAGTGGTCTGAACCAGAAGAGTCTGGTCATGCAGGCGCTGGACAATGGGGCGAAGGATTTCCTGGTCAAGCCTTTCGAGAACGCTGAGCTGCTACAGGCAGCCCATAAGACGGCGAGATGAGCTAGTGTTCAAAATCAAAGTGCTGGTGGTGGATGATTCCATCGTGATGCGCCGGATAATCTCCGACCTTCTCTCCAAGGACGAGGAGATAGAGGTGGTGGGCACCGCACGCAACGGGGCGGAGGCGCTCGATAAGGTGCGTCAGCTCGACCCCGACGTCGTCACCATGGACATCGAGATGCCCGTCATGGACGGAATCACCGCCCTGCAGCACATAATGGCCGAAGCCCCGCGGGCGGTGGTGATGCTCAGCTCCATGGACAAGCGCCAGGCCGACATAACCCTGAAGAGCCTGGATCTGGGAGCGGTAGACTTCATACCCAAGACCGCCGGCTCCCTTTCCCTAGATCTGGAGAAGGATAGCGAAGCCATACTGTCCAAGATCAAGGCGGCGGCCAAGGCTAAGATCGCTCCCCGTCAGATGCGTACCGGACCCGTGCAGCCGACCCAGATGCCCACTCTCAGCGGGGACTGGATCGTGCTCATCGGCTCGTCTACCGGAGGCCCCAAGGCCCTCCCCGAGGTCCTATCGCGCTTGCCGGCAAACCTCCCGGCTGCAGTGTTGGTGGTCCAGCACATGCCTGAGGGGTTCACGCGTTCCTTCGCCGAGCGGCTCAACTGGATCTCCCCTCTGGAGGTCAAGGAGGCCGAGGAAGGGGACGAGATACGGAAGGGCAAGATCTACCTTGCCCAGGGGAACAAGCATCTTGTCCTTAGGGGCAACAAGCTGCACCTGGACGACGGCCCCAAGGTGAACTACGTGCGTCCGGCGGTGGATGTTCTCATGAACAGCGTGGCCCCCCATTTCGGGCCGCGTACTATCGGCGTGGTACTTACCGGCATGGGTTCAGACGGTGCGGCGGGGATGCAGCTCATCAAGAAGAACGGGGGCAAGACGATCGTGCAGAACGAGGAGACCTGCGTCGTGTACGGGATGCCCAAGGCGGTCGCGGACCTGAACGCTGCCGACCGCATAGTCCCTCTCGAGGACATCGCCCAGGCCATCACCATCATGATCAGCACGGGGATGTGAAAAATGGACAACTCACAGTATCTTGACGTCTTCATCGAGGAATCAAGGGAAAACCTCCAGTCCCTGAACAGCATGTTGCTAACGCTGGAGGAGAAAGGTTTCGACGAAGAGAGCATGAATGAGGCGTTCCGGGCCATGCATACCCTGAAGGGTACCGCCGGGGTCATCGGGATACCATCCATCCAGGAGCTAGCTCATGTCATGGAGGATCTCTTTGACGTGCTGCGCAAGCGGAAGGCGATTCCAGATCGGGCGGTCATGGAGCTTCTGTTCACCGGGGTCGACACCATCGAGCGCATGCTCGAGGAGCTCGAGTCGTCGGGCAGCGTGCACATCTCCTTCAAGGATTTGGCCGGACGCATCGAGGCGGCCATCGACGTCGCCCCCGCCCCCGCCGCTGCCCCCGAGACTACGAGCGGTAGTGACGACGAGCTCACCCTCGAGCCGGAAGAGCTGGAGCGCATCCGTCAGGTATTGCCCGAAGGCACTCGCCCGATCATCATGAGCATCACCTGGAGCGAAGGCCTGAAGTTCAAGGAGGGCCGTGCCTATCAGGTGTCCAAGGCCATCGCCCCCATGAGCTCGCTTCTGGCGTCCTCTCCAGACATGGCTGAGGTCTCCGATTCCGACGAGGGCCTCATCATGGTCCTGGGCACCGCATCGGACGATGATTCGTTGCTGACTCCGGTCCGTAATGTCACCGGTGTGGCTGACGCGACAATCCACGCCATCACCATGGGCGGGGAGAAGACCGCCCCGACCCCGGTAAAGGTCGAAGCCACCACGGCTCCATCCGTCGAGGCCGCACAGGAGAAGCCGTCGGAACCGTCGCCCGAGGCCCCTAAGGAATGCGTGGACGGGAGCGAGGAGAAGCACGGGGCCTTGAACAACAGCTCGTCCATCAGAGTCAAGAGCAAGCTGCTGGACAAGCTCCTCGACCTTGTCGGGGAGATCATGATCAATAATATCAGGATCAACCAGATCGCCAACGACCTCAAGAACCGTGAGCTCAAGCAGACCCTGCAGAACAACTCCCGGCTGATGGGGGAGATGCAGGATATTGTCCTCCGTACCCGAATGGTGCCGGTCGACTTCATCTTCAAGCGGTTTCCCCGCATTGTCAGGGACATTTCCCTGGCCAACGGCAAGGAGGTCGAGTTCATCATGCGGGGCAACGACATCGAGATTGACCGCAGCCTTCTGGACGACATCGGCGATTCCCTCGTCCACCTCCTGAGGAACGCGGTTGATCATGGCATCGAGTCCAAGGAGGATCGCATCGCCAAGGGCAAGAGCCCCCGCGGTACAATCATCCTCTCCGCTTTCCAAGAACAGAGCAACATCATCATCACAGTGGAGGACGACGGCCGGGGGATGGACATCGAGCGGATCACCGCCAAGGCCATCAGCAAGGGTCTGATCACTCCGGAGGAGGCAACCCGTATGGATGATCGGGCCAAGATGCAGTTCATTTTCCTGCCCAACTTCAGCACCTCGGAGAAAGTATCCGACATCTCCGGCCGGGGGGTTGGCATGGATGTGGTCAAGACGAAGATCGAAGGTCTCGGCGGCTTCATTCGCCTGGACTCGACCTTCGGCAAGGGAAGCAGGATCACCCTCAAGCTACCGCCGAGCATGAGCATCATTCGGGCGATGCTCGTCGAGGTCAACGAGGAGAAGTACGCCATCCCTCTGGAGAACGTGCGGGAGACCGTGCGGGTCCCCCTGAACGCTATCCACGCGGTCGTCGACCGCGGGATGTTCCAGCTGCGGGACGAGGTGATCCCGGTGCTCAACATCAGATCGGAGTTCGGATCGCCCGAACATGCGGCCGACGAGATGCCGGCGGTCATTGTGGAGAAGAACGATAGCCGTGCCTGCTTGCTTGTGTCCCGTCTCATCGGGCAGCAGGAGATAGTGGTCAAGAGCTTGGGAAAGGACCTTCGCCAGACTGGGTATTTCTCGGGAGCGACCATCCTGGGGGACGGAAAAGTGGCAATGATATTGGACGTGGGGGCTTTCACATGAGCTCAGAACAGATAAGCCAATTGGACGAACTGCAGATGGACGCTCTCAGGGAGATCGGGAACGTAGGGGCGTCCCACGCCTCCACCGCCTTAACCAAGCTGGTGAAGACGGACATACTCATCGACGTGACGGAATGCCGAATCATGCCTATGCCCGCCCTGCCCAATCGCTTCGGCGATCTAGGGAGCCTCTTCGCTACCCTGAAGATCGACATCGATACGGGGGGCAGCTGCATCTACATGGTGTTCCCCGGCGAGGTCGCCACCTATCTGTCCGACCTGTTGCTCAACAAGCCTCATCAGCCGGGCCGGCCGATGACCGAGCAGGATCGGGATGTGCTCGTGGAGATGGGGGACATATGCATTCGGCAGTACCTTGTCCCCATCGCCAAGTTCCTCTCCATCGAGATCATCCCGAACTCACCGACGGTGTCCATCGACCGCATCACCGATCGTATAAAGTTCCCGGCGCTCATCGCGCCGCTTCGCGATACCAGCGTGGTGCGGGTGGAGACCAACTTCGTTGATACGAACAAGAGGTTCCAGGGCGCCATCATCTTCGCTCCCGGCAAGGGGATCCAGACCCTCACATTCAAGAGGTTCGGGGTGGACTCCGAGTCGCAGGCGGCCATGATGTCGAAGTTCGGGCTCTGAGGTGTCAAGATGTCAGCTCAATCGATTGAATGGGACCCCGTCCTGGTGGACGGGTTGAGGGAAATGGGGAACATCGGTGCCGCTCATGCCACCACCGCGCTGTCCGCGCTGATCAACAAGGACATTGTGGTGGAGGTATCCGAGCACTACGTGTGCGAGACCCACCAGCTTCCGGAGGTCATCGAGGACCCCGAGCAGCTCATGGTCGGAGTGTTCCTGGAGACGCACGGGACGGGCAAGGGGGGCATCATGTTGCTGTTCTCTCAGGACATGACCACTACCCTTGTGGACCTAATGCTGTCCCGGCCTCATGAGGTGCGCGAGCTCGATGAGATGGACCGCGATGCCATCTGCGAGGTCGGCAACATCTGCGCCTCCGCCTACCTCAACGCGGTCGCCAAGTTCTGCGGCGTGACCCTCCTGCCCTCTCCCCCGGGGGTGGCGGTGGATATGCTCCATGCCATCCTTGAGTACCCTGCCGCCCTGGCCGAGTCGGAGGCGGATGACCTGATGGTCATCAGGACGCAGTTCGTGTTCGACCGATCGGTGTGCTCCGGTTTCATGCTCTACCTGCCGGACCGCGATACAATCAAGGTGCTGAGCGACAAGTTCAGGTCTGTGTGAGCTGCCATGGCATCCAGGATTGAATCGGACGACCCAGCCTCCCGGCCGGGTGTGATCCGGGACACCGCTTCCATCGGCCACGCTCATCTCATTGATGCGGACAGCGTGGTGGGGGTGGGGGAATATAAGATCGCCCGCAGCCCGGCCAAACTCATGTGCATCGGGCTGGGATCATGCGTAGGCATCGCCATCTACGATCTCCAAGCCCAGGTGGGAGGAGTCGCTCATGCCATGCTTCCCCGGTACGAGGAGGGGAGAGATAAGGTCAACGCCTCCAAGTATGCTGACTCGGCCATAATGATAATGGTCGATGAGCTGCTGGAGATGGGCGCGTCGAGGGGTCACCTCAGAGCCAAGATGGCCGGCGGGGCGCAGATGTTCTCCTTCATCACCTCGGACACATTGAACATCGGATTGAGGAACTCGGAGACCGCCAGGGCTACTCTGAAGGGGGAGAACATACCTCTGCTGGCGGAGGACGTCGGAGGGGTGCGGGGCCGCACCATTACCTTCAACACGACCAACGGCGTCTACCGTATCCAGAAGGGAAACGATCATTCCACAATCTGATCTTTTTTTATTTTTCAACCACTGGTCAGTAGTCCGCTTATCAGGGTCTCAGATATCATTGAGGCGGCAGACGCTATCCAGATCAGCGCTATGAAATGAACCACCGAGCCGACGATATGTCCCCCTTTAATCATTGGCAGCATGAGCGAGGAAAGGACGGCATGGACTATGATCACAGCGAAGACCATCAGCTGGATCTCGGCGATGTTGATATTGCCGCTCAGGATGCTGTTCAGGAAGGCCGAGTCCGAGCCGGAGTTATCGATTACGACCGAGGACATGACGTCGCTCATGTAACCTACGATCCCGATGGTGATGTACAGCGTGACCGCCAGCGAGATCATGACGCCGTAAAGGATGCCCACGAAGGAGGACGCGGTCTGCGACCTCTTCTTCCGTATGCTCAGCACCCGGAACATGTTATTGCTGATGAACACGCTCGTCGGCTCGGCCTTGGACCCGTTCTGCATGCATGTCACGTACATCTCGCCGAACTTGTCGATGAGGTCGCTGGACGTCTCCGCCGAGAACCGCTTCCAGGAATCGGACACGCTTATGTGCAGCGAAAGCCGCTTGGACAGGTTCTTGACCATGTCGGTGAGGGGGCCGAACGAGTGCATAGCCAGCTTCTTCACGCCGTCGGCCATGGTGGTGCCGCTGACCTCTGACGATCGCCCGAGGGACCGGATGAACGCACCGAACAGGTTGTCCCGCTTCTCGATGGCCTTCTCCTCGCGGAGTATGAGCACTCCGGGGAAGAGCGCGGGCAGGAAGATGGTCGAGGCGATGAAGGTCATCGGCAGGCCGGACGGTATCATGATGAACGACAGCAGGATGATACCGAGGACGGCTATCAGTACCGATGTGAAGATCAGACGGTCCTTGTCGGTGACCATGCCCCTCTTGATCTTGGCCCGCCACCCCAGCCAGATGCGGTCCTTGGGCACCTTTGTCTTCAGCAGGTAGATGAAGAATGATTCCAGGGCGGCGAAGCTGAACACGACACCGATCATCAGCACCTCTACTCCACCCGAGCCGAACATCGGCATGATGCACACGAACACCGCGGTAAAGATGAGGGAGGTGGTCAGCCCGGTGTAGATCTCCTTGACGAAGTCAAGGTCCTTCAGGGTCGCTTCCGCCCTCAATACGTACTCGTCCATCATGACGTCGTGTTCATTGGCCATGAATCGGTCGAGTTTCTCACCGACATCGAGGGAGTGGGACAGCCGGTTGAAGAAGTTCGCCTCCATCTGGCAGCTGGTGCGGACGGCGATGAAGCGGCAGGCTTCGGCCGCGCCCACGCTGTAATGCTTGATTAGCCGGCAGATCTGCTTGGCGTCCCTGGCCAGCTGCCCATACTCCTTCTTCGTCGATAGGATGTAGAACACGCTCTCGAAGGGCATGTCCGAGGTGGACAGGGCGGCCATGGTGGTCACGAACATGGGCATGTTCTGCTCCACCTCCACTTTGCGCCTGGAGGTGTACACCGCCGGCAGCATGAAGATGACGAAGATGCCGAAGATCGGCACGACATACACGACCACCAGCAGCATCCCGCTCAAGTAGGGGGCCAGGACAAGGGTGAGTATGGCCGGGACCACGATACCCAGCACTACTACCGACACGAGAATGAGTTTGTAGTAGGTCTGCTCCTTCATCCGAAGGTCGCGCAGCCAGGCGTCCTTCTTCATACCCCATCACACCGTGAAAGGTAGGGAGCTCGGTCCGTTCTCGTAGTAGTCGCTCAGGATCTTGTTGACCTCGTGATATCCGGTGATATCCAGTTCGATCATCTTGCGGATGATCTTCTCCCTCTGGCGGAGGTCCTTGTACACATCCTTGGGCTCGGCGTAACCGTGCTCTAGGGCAATCCTCTTCTCGAGGATGTAGGAGTTGTTGTTACCGCGGAAGTAGAGGTTATCAGTGGCGGAATCCCACTTGAAGACGTTCCTACTGAGCACGCCTCCCGCCTCTTTGTTGTAGCCTATAAACTCTTCCACACCAGTAACTCTCCTTAAGAACCGGCGGTTGACGTTCACGGCCGATTGGAAGATGATGACGTTGACATTGTCGATGAACGACATGGGAATACTGATCGGTTGCCCGGTCATACGCTGAATGAACTTGGTGGCGTTGGAGGCGTGGAAGGTGGCGATGACCGGGATACCGGTCTGCATGCATTGGAAGGCGACCCTACCCTCCTCACCTCTGATCTCACCGATGACGATGTAATCCGGACGGGAACGCAGCGCCGCCCTCAGGAGGTCGAACATGGTGACCCTTGCCTCCTCCGGTCCGGACTCACGGGTGACGCACCTCTGCCAACCCTTCTGAGGAGGCTTGACCTCGGGGGTATCCTCGACCGAATAGATTTTGCCGCGGTGGTCGATGAAGCACAGCAGGGCGTTGAGCGCGGTCGTCTTCCCGGACGCGGTCTCACCGGCCAGGATGATGTTCATCTTGTTCTCCAGGCACAACCAGACGTAGGCCACGAACTCCGGGGAGAAGGTACCCCACTTGATCAGCTGGATCGGCGAGATGGGCTCGGCGGCGAACTTACGGATGGTGAACGACGAGCCGCGGGCGCTGATATCGTTCGAGTAGATCATGTTGATACGCGAGCCGTCTGGAAGGGTGCCGTCGACGATGGGCTTGGACGCGCTGACCGGCCGCCCCATGCGCTCGGACATGGAGACGAAGAAGTCGTTGAGGGTGACTTCATCATCGAACCGCACGTTGGTCTCCAGCCCATACTGGAAGGCCTTATGAGACACCCTCACTCTGGACGTTCCGATGAGGTGAATATCTTCGATGTACGGATCCATGATCAGCGGCTCGATCGGACCGTACCCCACGATGTCCCGGTTGATATAGTACTTTAGGAGGTCGTGCTCCCGCTGATTGAGGACCACCTTGCCGCTCTTCTTCTTCCTCTTGAGCCCGCTGTCGCTGACCTCTACCGATAGGTCGAAGAGCTTCTCCAGTATACGAACCAGATCCTCTTTTGTTTCCACCGACTCCTCGGCGCTGGCCTTCTCCAGGATTAGCTCCTTGATCTTGCGCAGCTTCTCCTTCTGCTCGAGGTCCAGCTTGGCTTCGACCGATATGTACTTCGAGTGCAGGGCATCGATGTGGATGTACCCTCCGCTGATCTTGTAGATCAGGTTGGCGCTGGTGGGGTCCAACACGGCGTTCTTTCTAATGTCCGCGAGGTCCTTGACCGAGAGGTTGTTGAAGTACTTCGGCAGTATCGTGGTGGTCTTGAGGAGTTCCTCTATGTACTCCCGGATGTTGGGATCATGGGCCATCTCCTTCTCGAGGTCCGGAGGGATGTTGACCATTAACCGGACACCTCGGTGATCTCGATGACCAGCCCGATGCCCGGCTCTATCCTGATCTTCATCGTGTCATCGACCTTGCGCTTTGCGCGTTGATAGCGCAGGGTCTGCACCGTCCGGGTTACCTCCGATCCGGACGCCTTCATCTTGATGCTGAGGTAGATGTCCACTGCCTGGCGGAGGGGGTCTGCGGCCTTGCAGGCCTCGTCCGCGGTCATAATGATGGTCTTCTCCAGTTTCATCTGCTTCTTGAGGAAGCCCATCAGGCGAATGCAGTTGGCCTCGTTCAGACTATCCTTCGTTAGCGTGGTCAGAGAGTCGATGAACAGAACATCCTTGCTGTACAGCTGGGGCGAGGCCATCAGCTTCTCCAGGAAGTCACCCCGGGACCGCTGTTGGCCCAGCAGGGGATAGACCGGGAAATAGCTGAGGCTGCCGTTGAGGAGGTTCTTGTCGACCTTGTAGTCGAGGGAATACATCTGGTCGATGAAATCCCTCAGCGTCAGCTCGGTGGACACGAAGGTCGCGGTATGGCCGTTCTGCAACAGGCCGTAGAGAATGCGCTGGCAGAGGGCGCTCCGGCCGGACCCTTCCGCGCCCTCGATGAGCATGGTGGAACCGCGGGGGAGACCGCCGCCCATCCGAGCTGCGAGCTCGTCCTGCTTTAAATTAATACCGAACAGGTCATGGCGCGTTCCCCCGCTATTCCCGGAGCCGTCACTCATCAATGCTCACCTCCTACCTCTATTCCATAGGCTTGTCCGATCAAAGCCTAAAGTCCAAGGTGTCTGAGACTCCGCTGCCCACAATGGCTTTTGCCGTGTGATCTCCCGCTTCCAGCACTATCGCGACAGTGACCTCGACCATCCCACCGGTGACCCAGTTCTCACTGTCCGATCCTACGATCTTGACTTCGTACTCGACGTACTGCCCATCAACGAATATGATCAGATCCCTGTAGCTCTGGACTATGTCTCCAGTGTTCTTGATGTACAGCGTTAGGTTGCCCTCTTCATAGGGGACATGCCGAGGGTCGTTCACGAAGGCGATCGATGAGCCCATTTCCGTCACCGCACCATTGGCCTTCGTGCGTACCTCGTCGCTCATCAACCCAGTTACCCCTATTATCGTCCCGGCTATGGAAACGGCAACGATGATCGACGCTATGAAGAAGACCATCTGGGTAATTGAGTCGTCCGATGCCATGTTCTCCCCTAATCATAGACTGAGGTCCCGTTTGCGGTGACGATCTTGATAGCTGCACCGCTCAGCTCTCCGTTAAGGTCGATGACCAGGACCTCTCCCGATAGCCAGAGCTTGGTATCGTTGTGTCCCTGCACGGTCATCGATGTTATGCGCTCGTTGCTCAGCGTCCCGTTGATGAATATGTCTAGCTCATCCAATGAGAGCGTGACCTCGCCACTGTTGACGACCTCGATGGTACCGTTCGGCCTGTCGATCTCGGTCAGGGAGATGCTCGTATGGAGCGCCTCCACATCCCGCGAGGCACTGGCCTTCTGTGCTTCTATCAGGGAGCTCTGGGCCTGGTCCAGGGCGCCTGCTAACGACGCGAACGATATCAACGAGGCGATGAAGATGATGGCAGTGGCGATGGACACGCTCATCCCCATTAGATGCCCCCTAATCGCTTGAACTCTCCTAGCCAGAGGTCCAAGGCCCTGATGTCCGCCTCCTTTATCTCATTGCCCACGGACCGTTCCGTGCATATCTTGCCCATCAGGCAGTCGACCAGCCTGCGGATCTGTTCGAGCGCGTACACGTCCTCATGAGACAATGGCTTCGTCACGGGCACCGGGGTACTGATCGACGCGGGCTTGGGTTCGTTGAAGGTAGTGTCGATGGTCGGTTCCAAGCTTTTCACCATAGCCGGTTCCTCCTCCTTTTCTATCGCTAGCTTCTCATTGACCTGCATGTCGGTCAGGGAATGGCATATGGCTGGTTCCTCCGCCTTATTAATCGCGAGCACTTCTTCCTCGTCCGGCTTGACGATACGGTCCAGAGGGCCATCGGCATCGAACGGAATGTCCGATAGGCTCTCCACAAGGCTCTCGGCCTTCACCGGTGTGGGCTCGGTCTTCGGGCTGCCGGCAATGGTCATCGTGGCCTCGATCTTCGGTTCGCTGGTAACCTTCGCTGCCGGCGCCGCCGGAACGTCATCAACGAACGGATTGTATTGCTTGGATACGGCCTCATAAACGTTGAGGAGCGTTCTGATGGAGTCGTTGATCTGTCCCAGGTCGCTCTTTATGGACTCCATCTCGCCTTTCATCGCCTTGGTGGTGAGATCGGTCGACTCCATGTGGCTCTTCAGGTCGTTGACGTTCGCTTCCACTTCCTGGAGTTTCTTGTTGTCGCCTCCCAACTTCGGCATGGCGTCGCCCATCGGATCGCCCAGCGATCCACCTGGCTGGCCAATGTCGCTCAGCTTGCTCAGAGTTCCCAGTCCTCCGCCGAGATCGCCCAGCGACATGGTGTCCCCATGGTTGAGGCTCATGTTGCCCAGCGATGACGACGCGCTCCCAAGATTTTCGTCCTTGCCCTTCTTCTTGAACGATAGGACTGCCATCGAGGAAAAAAAAGAGGCAAGGAGGGTCGTGCGATACTTGCTCATTCGTCGTTTCCCTCCTTCTAGTTTACACTAACGCGTTTACCTCAGGTTCACAACGCCGTTGCTCAGAACGGGCGGGACGGTGAACGACACAGTGGTCGAAGACCCCTTGGCCGGCATGATCTTGATGGTCACGGAGGTGCCGGGGGTGATGCCCAGGTCTGCAGTTCCGATAGCGTTAATGGTGATCTTCACCAGGTCGCCCTGCTGGACGGTGCTATAGGACGCAAAGGGGGTGCCAGCGGCAGCCGGAGGCACCAGGATCGCACCATAGGTGGCCGGAGTGCCGGCGTCAGCGGACTTGTCAGCACCATCGGTCTTGTCGAAGGTCAGCTCGCCGCTAGAGGTTCCAGCAGTCACCGAGAGGGTGACAGTATCCATCCGGATGGCCGGGCTGCCAGCGGACAGCTGGACATAGACATCCATCGAGGTGATGGCGTTGCTGGCTACAGTTCCCTTCACGTACTTGATGTCGAAGCCAGAAGCAACGTTGTTAATGGCGTCGTTTCCAGTCTGAGTCGCTTGCTCGCGCACCGTGTTGGCGGTGCTAATCAGGACGGACGCGGCGACAGCGGCCACGAGGACCATGGCGATGAAGATGATCATCGTACCAACGCCCATCTCGGCGCGCTTGTCCCTAGACATCCTTGCAAATTTCTTGCTCATTACCATTCTATTCCTCCATTGATTGCCTCAGACCGAGGACCTCGGCCCAAGCTCTCACTTAGATGATGAGAGGATCAGTCTCCCCTTCAGCCATCTTAAGTGATTAAAAACTGGACCTAAAATATATAAATCAACTAATACCATAATCATTCTTGATATAGAGAATAAAAAATAGAAATCAAGGCTGCTCGAAACGGAGAATGATATCCACCGGTCGGCCACTGCCATGAGGGTCAGTCTTTATTGAATTTAATATAATGTATAGAAAATATCAAAAAGCGTTCTCATCCATTATCTTTACATTTGCCAGCAGACGATGCACATATTTGTACTAGAGAGATCTGCCGTGTTTAGTATCTTCCCTCTTTCGAGCTCATTTAACCTTAAAAATGTCATTTCGAGTAAGAGATCGATCCTGCTGGAGTCATCCATTTTAGATCAGCAGGTTCTCCACTAGGTAGTATAGGCTAACGAAGATTGCAAAGATCAGGAAGGCGTCGACGATCAACAGAATCTGACGCATGCTCATTGGGTATAGATTGAGCACAACAGATTATTATAATTTTCTATTGATTGATACTGCTCGTCACCCATCAACGCACTAGAACGACGGTGCAGGGTGCATTCTTGATGAGGCTCTCGGTCGTGCTCGAACTCAACAGTTTGGACATGCCAGCCTTCTCTCCAGATGAACCGATGATAAGGGCGCTGGCCTTTAGTTTATCTGCCGCCAAGAGCAACGTCTCATGAGCTTCGCCCGCCTCGAGGAGGGTAGCCAAAGGCACTCCTAGGTCTGAGGCGATAATCTTTGCACGCCCTAGCACCCGCATGCCGTTCTTGATGGCCTTCTCCTTCTCCTCTTGATTCTTCGGGTTCACGATGTATAGCATGTACAGGTTGGCCTGGAACGCTTTGGCATAGCGGAAGGCAAATTCGGCCGCTTTCTCCGAATGCGACCTGCCATCGTTCCCTACAACAATGTTCATGATACGATGTAAATTATTGGTAAAAAGATATTTAATAATCAATATGAAATAATCAGTTCTGATATCCTGTTATTCTTGCTCGGTTGAACTGGCATGGATTCTAGGGAGAGAATAATTGCTCCTGATGCCCCGGTATGTCCTCCGCCCTCCTTTGGTCTTCCTGGCTCACACCCATATAAGCTTTGAAGGTCTGATCTGGACTCTCGTACTCCATCAACTTGGCGATGATCGCCAGATCCATCCCCCGTTTCCAATGTCGGTTTCCGAAAGTCGCCCGGAGATCGTGCGATCGAAGGTCGATCCTCGCTCGATCCCGATCTCCTTGACCCTCCGACTTATCGTGACATTGGTCACGTTTGTCAGCTTTCCATGTCAATGAGTCAAAATAGGTATCCGGGGTCCTAGACCGCTTTATTCATCATCTCTTCTCGCTGAGCTAGGTACTCTCTCAAGGGAACTCTCGTGATGTTGTGTATGATGAGCAAACGACCTTGCCCCCCTTCTTCCCTTTGTAAGTTACATCGCATGGTCATTTCCAGGCTCTGGCTTCCTCGCGATGCGTTTTAGCTTGGTTGCCTTCCTTTAGCGAGTTGTCGACTCTAGGGAGTATGTCAGCTCGTATTCCAGGTCCATCGATCGCGCTAAGGTTCGAAGACCGGCAACTCCCACTCCGACAGGACCTAACATTGAGGCCTCAGAAGCGTTCATGCCGCCATCCTCCATCCCATAGTTGCTTTGATTCTCGCCTCCACAAGAAAACATCTAACGACCTTAGGTGGTTGGCATGCGTGTTCTATGATATCGGTCAGAGGGCTTCCAGTTTAGACTCAGCCCCTAGTTAGATTGCTATCGGCCCGTTGGTCGTCGGGACCAACACCCAACCAAGCAATACGGAGACACGTTCATTGGTCGTCCAATCTGAGGATATATTTTTGGCCCCTGAACCCTTTCCTCAGAGCCTTATTCAGGCCCCATATTGGCGCTCTTCATTGCTCACAGCCTTAACAACTCAGTCGTTGATCTCACTTCATTTTGAGGGCTGACATAGCACCCCCGATCCATCGAATGAAGCATCCATTGCGGCAATCAGCAAGCGTCCTGATTGGATGTTTATAATCTAGACCGAACCAGGGTCAAAGTATCTGGCCAATATTGCGGTTCAGTCAAAGCATAGCTCACTTCTCCATTCGATATTTTCTATTTTAACTCATAGTTCATTCCTCATGTGTACAAATGCAGGACGCAAGACACACTATCAACCGTTGCCGGGGTAGGAGCGAAAACCATTCAGGTAAAGCTGAATCAAGCAAGTTCATGGTAAAGTGGCTGCCTCAACGAAATCAACGAGATATGAATGATTAAAATATAAAATTGTGAAAATGTTTAACCGACAGTGTTGCAGTAAAAATTGAAGCGCTCAACTCACTTAGCGTCTCTTCCGCAGATATAGGACGAACACAACAACACCACAAATGATCGCGATGATAATGGGCAGCGTAAGATCCATACCACCCCCCGAGCTTAAGGAAGTCTCTGAGGTCTGATTGGCAGACTGCAGGACCAGATCGCCCAAATTTGTGATCCCATTTGCAACCACTGGCACCTCCACTGTCTTGGAATAGCCATTCTCTGAGACAGATAGTGTGTAATTTCCTATCGGAACATCGTTAAAGACAAAATTCCCTGTGGCGTTCGTTCTAGCAACAAGGTCATTGCTCATCAGGACCGTAGCATTAGCTAGCGGAGTACCATCCACTGTCTTGATAGTACCAATGACCTTTCCAACAGCTTGAAAGGACGATGTTGGCAACCCATTCCAAGTGGGTGCGGTGTACCCGCTGGTTCCTTCTAGATAATACACCGTAAGATTATCACCGCAACCAGTAGCCCAGTTCATTCCAACTGACGGTGCGTTACCCTGGAACGATATCTTAGTCAGATTTAAACATCCAAAGAATGCGCAGGATCCAATGTTGCTGATGCTTTTAGGGAACGCTACCGATGTAAGATGGAAACAGTTGCTGAAAGTATAGTCTCCGATGTAGACGAGGCTGTCCGGGAAGGGAATTGTAGTCAGAGCATAACAGTTTTCGAACGCTTTGTCTCCTAAATAAGTGGCATTGTTGGGCAGGTTCACCGAGACCAGAGCGTAGCAATTTTTAAACGAATAATTGCCGATGGTGGAAATGCCATTGGGAATGTCAACTGAGCGAAGACCACTTCCATAAAAGACCCCTGTCCCCAATGATACGGCATCTCCAGGTATCTTTATCGATGTCAGAGAATAGCAATTGTAGAACGTGTTGTTACCTAAGTCGATGGCGTTGCTGGAAAAAGTAACCGAGGCCAGAGAGTAGCAATTGCCGAATGTATTATTCCCGAGATTGATGACGCTATATGGTAAGGTAATTGCTTTCAAAGAATAGCAATTGTAAAACGATGAGTTACCGAGATCGACGATGCCGTTGGGGAGCTTCGCAGAGGTGAGAGCAGAGCAGCCCTCAAATGTTCTGTTTCCAAGGCGAGTGATGCCGTCTGGGATCGTGATGGAAGTTAGCCCACAATAACTGAACGCCCTATCTCCTAAACCAATCATACTATTGGGCAAGGTCATTGAGGTGATCTTGTAACAGTTCCTGAAAGCATCGTTACCAATGCTTGTGACGGTGACCGGCAATGTTACAGATGTTAAATCTGAACGATTCAGGAAGGCAGAGTCACCAATACTGACGACGGGAAGATTGTTAAGTGTGATGGGTATCGCCACGGCTTTGCTTGATCCGACATATCCCGTGATTTCTACCGCTGTCCCGCTGTCGACTAATAGGTATTGAAAATTGCTATCGGTATCGGTGGCATGAACGTCCAACGGAACGGCGACCACGGTGGTGAGCAGTGCCAGAGTCAATATCAATACAGCAATAAGTTTGTGCATTATACTTCCCGCGTGGTTAAAAGAGTGGAAAAGGTCTTTATTATTTCCAACCACGAATCAAATATGATAACTGTATAAAGGAGGCAATTAAAAAGAGCGACAATCCGTCATAATTATATAGATACATTAATTTTGATAGTACTAGCAGATCAGATCAAAATACAAGTATATCGCACAGCAGTTTGATTCATCCGGCATAAGGGCGGCACAGCCATCACTCCGTTGGATTCTGGCCAGATGGACAGCTTTCTGTCGGCCTATTTGTCAAGGATCTTTTCGAAGGGCCGAATATCAATATGGCCATCTCTGCCGACCTCGAACAACAATTAAGGAACAAAGGATATGGATCCATTACTTGGGCCACATCAGGGTTGGCCTTCTCGATAACGTGAATCATTTGATACCGGGAAACGCCACTTATTACTTCATGTCTAGTAATGATCTCAGCAGGCCGTATGGGTGGCTGGCATAATGCTCGACATATCCATCTTATCCTCTGGGGCATTTTAGCAGGTGATGGGTAAGATCGGCTAGAACATTCCAGAGGGAGGACTGCTATGAGTAACGGAAACGTACTCAATTGTCTTGGACCGCTCGCTGACCTGAGTACGGAGGAATGGCAACATCCAGCTTGGTGGCAGGCGGCACTTTCGAGCATAATCAGGATGGAAGGCGGGTTCTCTTCGAACCCTGCAAGAGGATCAATGCTTGAACGTCGACCGATCAATCAATTTAATTTTGTTTCTTATAATATTAACACTAACTTTAATAATTGTGATTTTGTCACGTTTAGCGAGTAATGGGATAGGCTAGAATGAGAAATGTCGATGTTTTCGTGAAAGGTTCCGCCCCGTCTCAAAAAGCATAGTGCTCGAAGGCCACCTGATCCAGGTTTGGCCGACTGATCTTGACGAGAGCGCCCGAACATCCGACCTGAGCTCAGAGATCATTCCTGACGCGATCAAGCTCTGTCCTTTCCCAAATATGCATAGTAATAGAGGGACCAGAACATGGTAAAGATAAAACAAAAAATGACAGCCACCTTGTTTGTGCTAGTGCTGCTGCTGTCAAGTACCTTACTTACAGTAACTTTTCCAATCGCCTCTGCTTCATCGAGCTATGGCATGGTCTCGGTCCAAGGTTCCAATATTTTGGTCGATGGTCAGGCCCCGTCCAACGACTTTTTTGGCGTGGTAGACACCACAGCTCTGCAGTACGCCATCCTCGCCTACATCGAAGGCCAGACCCAGTACGCGGGCAAGAGCTCGGTGTTCAACGGACCGGACACCGGCAGCTACAGCGCGGTCTCGCCCTCCGATACCGCGGCCCACTTCTTCGATCGGTACTTCGCTCTTCTCGCCTACTACCACTGCAACACAGTGCGCATCGGGGCCGGTGATACCTGGGGTACAAGCATACAATACGATGCATGGGCCAACCATCACGACGCTTTCATATCGTTGCTCAAGACCATGGAGGCCGCGGCCGAGGCCCACAATATATGGATAGTCCTCGTCCTCGCCGGAACTCAGGACTATCCAGCCTACCAATTCGGCGGTTCTGGGTCGGTGTTCTCAGCCTCCAGTTCCGCTTACCAGGCCTATGTCCGTTACTGTAACAATGTAATGGCGGCACTAGATGGTCTAAAGGGGATCGCGATATTTGACCTATTTAACGAACCGGACCACGACTACTGCTGGGCGAAATATTGGAGTGGCAATGGCGGCAAGACCGCTTTCCACACCTGGGCCTGTTCGGTCGCCGAAGACACCGCCGATGCATCCTCGCACCCGCGAACCATGGGTGTGGCCGGGTTGGGATTGATGTTCGGATGGGGGAAGAGCGATTTCGACCTCTGCACCGGAACGGTGCCGTTCGAGATCGCCTCCAGGCATTACTATGCTTCGAACACCGATGTGAGCAATTTCGCAACACCTGAGCAATGGGCTCAGGCCGATGGCAAACCTCTGTACTGGGGCGAGCTGGGGAATAACAAAGCGTATCCCCTGGTCCGCTACAGCTATGGCGAACAGGCCATCTTTTCCAACGGGGGGCAGATAATCACCTCGATGGTACTGACCGGCACCGCCGGCTATCCCTACACCGGGAGCGCTGGCCCTAGCGCATCGTTCACTGTAACGCCGACCCTGGGCAACGGCAGCACCGCCTTCTCAGTCGATGCGTCGGCTTGCTCGGACTCGCAGGACGTCTCATCCAAATTACAAGTTCGATGGGACTGGAACAATGACGGAACATATGATACGGCATGGACGACCGCCAAGGTCGCCAGTCATAGCTACTCTCAGAGCGGTTCCTATGTTATCGGCATGCAGGTCATGAACAGCGCCGGGTCGACAGCCTCCATGTCTAAAGCTGTCACCGTGGATGCGGATGGTCCTCAGGTAGCTATTGTATCTCCCACCAGCGGTTCATCGATTAAGTCCACTTCGGTAGACGTGAGGTGGTCCGGAGCCGATAGCGGTTCAGGCATTGCGGCCTACCTGGTCAGGACAGAGGGTGGCCAGTGGACCATGGTGTCCTCTAGCTCAACGAACCTCACGATCGGCAGCCTATCTCAGGGCGGGCATGTGGTGACGGTCAGGGCGGTGGACAACGCCGGCAACTACAAGGACGCAACTGCAACGTTCACGACGTCTATCATCGCTACCGATTACACTCCTCCTTCCCTAACCATCACGTCGCCGGTAACCGGATCGACGATAACCGTGGATCATCCCACGATCTCGTGGACGGCGAGCGATGCTTCCGGCATCGCCTACTTCCAGATCGTGAGGGACGGAGGCTCGTGGGTTCAGCTGTCATCAGGGCAGACCAGTTACACCACGGTGAACTCGCTGGCCAGCGGCTCGCACACCGTCACCGTTAGAGCTATGGACAACGCCGGCAACTACAAGGACGCCACCGTAGTCTTCTCGGTCTCGACCGCTTCCGCGGACACCACTGCACCGTCGTTGACGATCGTCTCGCCATCCAACGGCGCGACCACGACCGCCACGCACCCCACGATCTCGTGGACGGCGAGCGATGCCTCCGGCATCGCCTACTTCCAGATCGTGAGGGACGGAGGCTCGTGGGTTCAGTTGTCCTCTTCGCAGACCAGCTACACCACGGTGAACGCGTTAGGGGTAGGCAGCCATACCGTTACGGTTAAGGCGGTGGACAATGCCGGCAATGCCATGACCAAGACGGTGACGTTCACCGTGAAGTAAGTAAACCCCTTCCCATCGCCTATCCCGGCCCTGAGGTCAGTACTTAGACTGGTGGACGCCCCCGTCCATCAGATCTCCACTTTTTTCAATCGCCCGACCAGTCTGAGAGGGCCACCTAGAGTCAAAGATATTACTGGGGTCCACCAATAAAATCACCAGTGCTAACATGGCCTCCAGAGCCTTTGTCAGGATCAGAGAGTTCTATAAGCGAAATCTTCCGATCGGCGACTATCTGGGAGAGATGTTCTACGCAGTATGGATGGTCGTTGTTTCCCTGGGAATCCTGGGTGGCACGGGGTTCGAGGGAGGAGCTATCGCCTATGTCGTCTTCATCGCCTTCGCCGTAAACACGGCCTGGGGCTTGATCGACGGTCTGACGGTGATGCACACGAACATCATCGAGAGGTCGAAGAGCGACAAGGCGATCTTCGACCTGCAAACGAAGGGCGATGCCGGTTCCAGAGATGCGGGGATGGACGCGCTTTCGGAGGGGATCACTTCGACCCTGAGCACCGATGAACGAGGGAAGGTGCTAGACCTGATCTCAGGGTCCGCGCCCCTCAAAGATAATCCTTACACCAAGCGGTATCGGCCTTGTAAGGAGGATTGGACCTACGCTCTGGGGATACTGAGCATAGACTTTCTGCTGGTCATTCCTCTGGTCTTTCCGTTCCTGATATTCTCCCAGACCTCGGTCGCGCTCTACGTGTCACGAATGATCTCGACATTGCTCTTTGCCATCATCGGGGCAGCCTATGCGAAAAACATGAACCGTCGTCGATGGGTTGCTGCCCTGTTCCTGGGGACGCTGTGCACCAGCCTCTTCTCCCTAGCCTTCCTGGCAGGTTGGTGATATAGTGGCTCCCTGAACGGCCACCCGACGAGTGTTTTATCAACTTTCCGAGAGATGCTAATTACTCCGCCCGGTCAGCGTGGATGGAACACATATTCTGCAAGAATCGAAACATAAATGAGCGCGTGGACGCTGTCCTCTGTCCATCAGGTGGAAATGAGATGATGGCCGGAAGTGTCCCTCTGTATCAAAGGCCGACGGACCAATCGCAGCTTAGGGCGTGCCCGAAGTGTGGCTCCCTTAACACTCTGACGGCCAGCTATTGTCTGGGTTGTGGGGAGTACCTTCCGCCCCCTGTCGGCCATCCGTCCTATCAGCCTGCTGTCCCTCAGCCGCAGGCTAAAACTGGCCTGTCCGTGCCGGCTATCCTGCTGATAGCATCGGCCGTGCTCTTGATCGCCGTGGTCGCTATCGTCCTAATTGCTACCTCAGTCTGATCTCAGGTGGTCTGTCTGAGCGTGGAGCACGTGGCTGGATGACCCCTGATGCAGTATCGTTCGGAGAGGCGGACCTATGGACCAACCCGCCATCCTCAGTCTTTTCTCTTCCTCAGATGCCAGGTCACGCCCACGAGCGCTACCGCCGCAGCTACCCCCAAGCCGATTAAGATCATTGACTGGTCAAGGGACCCGACCGTTCCACCCCGGTTGGCCGTGGTCTCCCCCACGGTGAATTCCAACTTCCCCTGGAGGGTGCTGCCGTTCATATCCACTGCCCTTACCGATAGACTATGCTCCCCGTCGCTCAGCCCAGTGAAGGAGAACGAGGTGGAGCTCGTCGAGGCCTCGGTGAACGAACCTCCGTCTAGCGCGTATTCGAGCTTGGTAATGGAGGTGAGCGACACGACGGTGAAGTGGACGGTCACGTTGCCGTCTGGGAATGCGTCGTCCTTACTATCGAACACAATGCCCGAGGAACCGTCGACGATCAAGATGCTCTCGCTCCTTGTTCCCTCGATATTGCCCGCCTTATCAGTCGCGTAGTAATCGACCACGTGGTTCCCGCTGGTGGCCAGACCGACGCTTGTAGAGTATGGCTCCCACCCTCCTCCATCGACCCGATAGGTCACTGCATCGACCCCCGAGGTCCGGTCCTGGGATGAGATGGTAAAAGAGGCCGCGCCCGTATGATGGCCGTCGACGACCATGCCGTTCACGGTGATGTTCGAGACCGGGGCCGTCGTGTCGACGATTGTGGACTCGTCCGCCCCAGTGCGCATCGCCTCGACCGTGCCGTTCTGGTCCACTCCCACCGAGAGGAACTCATACTTGCCATCCTCAGGGGCGACGAAAACGGTGGAGCCGGAGGAGAACTCTCCGGCGGGGTTATCGGACGTGGTGTACTTGGTCCAATCGACCTCTCCAGCTGGACGATAGTAAAGGTTAGCGTATCTCATCCCCACCTTGGGACCGTTATCCACGATGCTTACCGGGAACGAAAGGCCGGTTTCGTAGGCCGGGAGGTTATCGACCGAGGTCACCAGGGGGAAGTCCGGCGCTGGATCGGTCCCCACCACGCTGATGTCGTCAAGGAAGACCCCCTCCCTCATTCCCGCCGAGCCCGAGGGAACGGTCCGAATATCAGAGGTTGAGAAAGTGTCGCTGGCATCCCCGCCGGCCGGGGGCACCGTGCCGGACACGAACTCGAAGCCGACCATGGTGGCGTTGTTGGGGATGGCGATGGAGACCTGGGTCCAAGTCCTGGACGTCGCCTGGGACTCGGAGTCGGTCCACGCCACCCGCTTCACCTTCTCCTCGCCCATTCCCGTGTAGTAAATGACATTAAGGAAGTCGTAGCCGACCGAGGCATTGGTCCCCGGTTGCTTGGCGTCGGAGGCCCCCGTGTCGGAGTAGAACCAGAAGGTGACCGTAATCGTCCTGTAGTACTGGGCCCCGGTTATGGGCCTGCGCATGATGGCATCCTGGTTGGTATCGTACCTGAGCACATAACTGGACTGGGAGGCCGACTCTGGCAGACTGGTGAGGTTGACGTTCCACGGCTGGTGCCCCGTGGAGTCCAGATAATGCGAATTGATGCCGTTCCTGGCGCAGAATACGGCCCGTTGGCCGGAATGGACCTCGTGCATCTGGCGACACCACCAGTCCTGGCCGGAGACGTTATCGTCGTTAGCGTCCCAGCGTTCCCAGTGAGCATCCCATTCATCATAGGTCGCCTCCTCGGCGTCCTCGGTGATGAAGGTCTGAGACGCCGGGGTCACATCGTCCGACCTGGCTGTCGGCAGCACGGTCATGATCATCAGCAGGCACAATGCCAAGGCCAAGAAAATCCCCACCTGTTCGCGCATCAACCGATTATATTAACAATCGTATATCTAATAACTTTCGGATGGCAATCCTACAAGCGGGAGGAGGAAAGCTGCGTTTGACGATGGGTGGTTGCCATCCTCAAGCGAGAGAGCGCTCGTATCCCCTGTTATTTAGATTCTTCTCATGGTAATTCCACCAATGTTAATATTCACTCTAAATATTTATTAACGAGAATAAGCAATAATCGGACAGGTGGATAAATGGTCGAGAAAAAGGGAAAGTTTGAGTTCGACGACAAGTTGAAGGATGGAGCGAAGAAGGTCGGAGCCGAGCTGAAGGAGACCGGCAGCGAAGTAAAGAAGGACCTCGGAGAGTTCGGTTCCAAGGTAAAAGGTAAGTTGAAGAAGTAATAGCGTTGTTTCTTCGACCCAACCACTCTTCTCCTTTTTTTGTTCATATCGCCTCCTGCGCCCCCGTTATCGTTCTGCCAGGTCCATGGTCCTCAACCCAGGGAGACAAGGGCGAACACGATGAGCACGACCAGAAAGACTGCAGGTATGGTCACGATCAGTCCCGCCCTTGCCAGTTCTCGACGGGTGAAAAAGCCGGTGGAATAGGCAAGAGTAACGGGAGGGGTGCCCACAGGAGTGATGAACGATATGGAGGCGCATAACGCCGCTACGAGTACGAGGTACCTGGGATCCGCCCCGATGGCCGTGGACAGGCTGATGACGATGGGCACCATGATGGATACGGTAGCACTGTTGCTGAGCATGGTGCCCATAAGGATGGTGATGAAACCGACCAACAGCATCATGACGATGAGGCTTTGCCCGCCCGTCAGCTCGAACAGCAGTTGGGCGAACCACGCCGCGGTGCCGGTGGCATCCAGGGCATGGCCGATGGCCAGGCCGGCCCCGATGATGAGGAAAACTTCCCAGGAAATGCGGCGGGCATCGCTCCAGGCGATGGCTCGGGACGCGAAGAGGAGGAAGGCGGCCATCAAGGACACCATCGCCGCGCTGAGGAAGCCAGGGGTGAGCCCCAGGAGCTGGGTCGTCCACCCTCCGCCGATCCACAGGCCCACCGTTGGCATGAATATGGCCAGGGTGATGGCCTCCCTCTTGCTGACCGGCCCCATCCCCTTTAGCTCTTTGGCTATCGGCCCGAGGTCGATGTTGTCAGCGGACGGAGGGATGATTCTGGGGAGCAAGAGGTAGGTCAGCAGGAGGAGAGCGAGGCTTACCGCTCCCCCAACTGCAATCCAGTCGAGAAAGGTCCAGAGGGCGACCTGATTGAGCATCCCAAAGGCGATCGCGTTCACCGGGGACCCCACGATGGTGCTCATGCTGCCGAACGCGGTAGACATGCATATCCCGAGGAGGAACAGGGTGGCCACCTTGCGGTCGTTCCCCCTAGCTCGGTTGGCGATGTTTAAAACCACGGGCAGGAGGAGGGCCACCGTGGCGGTATTCGAGATCCACATGGATAGGGCGGCGGAGATCGCCATGAGAGCCACGAAGGTCCGCCGGAGGTCCCCACCGACCATGGTCACCAGGGTGTACGCTAACCGTTTATCCAAGCCGTTGACCCGGAAGGCCTCGGCGATGATCAGACCTCCTATCAGCAGGAAGACCACGGGGTCAGCGAACGAGGCCAGCGCTCCAGTGGGCGTGAAGATACCAAAGAAGACCAGCAGGACCGGGACTAGAAGGGCGGTCACTGCCAGGGGCAGGGCCCCGAAGGTCCACAGCAAGCTGACGCAGACGAAAACGGCGAGGGTGTACTTGATCCCCGACTCCAGGCCGATGGGGGCGAGTGCTATCGCGGCCATGGCCACGAACGGGAGGACGATGGTGATGAACGATACGGCTGGTCTGGGTAACCGGTCCAGGCAGAGATAGGACTCGGTGCAGGTTCTGATTTTCTCCTCGGCGCTCGTACCCTCTGCCGCCATCCTTTCCGATGGGGAATGGCCGTCGTCGACTTATCTGTTGTTATGGATGACTGGACCAAAAGGATAAAATGGCGAGAACGGTTCCTACGCCCTCATGGTCTCCAAGCGCGTTCTAGCGATAAAGCCATCGGGCATACGAGAGATTTTCGAGATGGCCACCAACGGGGCCATCAACCTGGGGCTGGGAGAACTGGATTTCGAGCCTCCCCAGGAGGCCAGGGACGCGTATAAGGAAGCCCTGGACCAGGACGGCAACCACTACGGCCCGACCAAAGGCATCGACCCTCTGCGAAAGCTGGTCGCAGGCAAGGTCCAGAAGTATAGAAAGGATATCACCATGGACAATGTGGTCATCACCGCTTCGGGTACCCAGGGCACCATGGCCACCTTCCAAACACTGTTCGATAAGGGAGATGAGGTCCTCATCCCTGAGCCTGGTTTCGTGCTATATGAGCCGGACAGCACTTTGGCCGAGGCTGTGCCGGTGCCCTATCCGCTCCGACACGAGGAACATTTCCAGCCGGACATCGAGGCCATCAAGGAGCGCATCACTCCACGGACCAAGGGCATTGTCGTCAACTCACCTTCCAACCCCACCGGCTCGGTGCTGAATCTGGAGAGCTTCAAAGCCATCAAAGACCTCGCCAGTGATCACGACCTCTGGATCATCTCCGACGAGGTCTATGAGGACTATATCTACCACGGCATGCACCATTCATTCAGCGAGGTCATCGAGCGCGCCGTGGTGCTTAACTCGTTCTCCAAGTCCTTTGCTGTACCTGGCTGGAGGATCGGGTTCCTGACCGCTCCGCTGGAGGTGGTGAACCACATCGCCAACATGCAGTATCACCTGGTAGCCTGCCCACCGACTCCGCCTCAGATCGCCCTGGCCAAGGCCTTCGGGGCACAAGAGGCGTTCGTCAAGACTGTGGTCCCCATCTTCAAGCGCCGCCGGAAGACGATGATCGACGGCCTCAACGAAATCGAGGGCTTCCATTGCCATCTACCCCAGGGAGCGTTCTATGCTTTCCCTGGATACAAGCAAAAGATCCCCTCCCGGGACCTCGCCCACAAGCTCGTGGCCAAAGGGGTCATATGTGCACCGGGGACCGCCTTCGGGGAGATGGGAGAGAACCATCTGAGGTTCTCCTACGCCGCCTCCGAGGAAAACATCACCAACGGGCTAGCGATCGTCAAGAAGGTTGTCGAGGGCCTGTAAGGCCGGTCTGGGCGTAAAGAGGAAATATATACGGGCATGTCCTTTATTCGAAATGCCGGCCACAGGGGACATGGGATGCGCCCATGCACCTCTGAATGCTCGCTTGGCATAGGGAGGATCCCATTTGAAATCCGAGTCCAAGAAGGCTAAACCCAATAGGAAGATGCCTGCCAGGGGCGAGAAGCCCGTCAAGGCAAAGCCGATCAAGAAAGAGGAAGAGGATCTACCCTCGTCCGAGGAGTTAGTGGAAGACCTGGACACCCTGGCCGAAGGCGTTATCTTCGGCAAGAACCAGAACCGCACCTATGCGCTGCGGGATGTCTGGTTCCCCAGCCTGATGGAGGTCATCAACGATAAGTCGGTCCCCCGCGAGTCGAGGGAGGAGATGCTCTTCCTGACCCTGACCAACGCGCTCTTGGACATGACCATGGACGTCGTCCCGGAGGACATGGCCTTGGCCTACGCCCGTAACCTGGACGATTACATCACCGTCACCATCGTTAACAGCAAATATGGGGTTGACCTGCTGAAGACCTTCCGCGAGGACTTCAAGGAGAAGGAGGGTGAGAACTTCGCCTCCGAGGAGAAGCTGGTCGCCGCCCTCAGCAAGTTCGAGGAGGAATGGTGGTCCACGCCCCGCGATGATCTCGACGGCAAGACTCCCAACGATGCCCTCGAAGAGATGGCCGAGAAATACGGCCTCTGATCTCCTTAGGTGAGGTGGGCCCCTGCGCCCCGAGTTCAGGTCGACACTGGTACTGTCAGTGGTCGCCTTCTTCGTGATGATGGGAGTATCCATCATCGCTCCGGTGCTGCCGTCCTACGGCCTCAGCTTCGGGGTGTCCCTGGCTCTGGTTGGCCTGCTGATCTCCGCCTTTGCGGTGGCCAGGGTCCTCCTGGACATCCCAGCAGGGTTGCTCAGCGCCCGCTACGGCATGAAGCGCCTCATGCTCCTAGGGCTGGCCACAATCGCAGTATCCTCATTGCTGGCAGGGGTGGCCGTCAACTACCCGATGCTCCTATGCGCCCGTATATTCGAGGGAGTCGGCTCCGCACTGTATACCACCACCTCGATCACCGCGGTAAGTCGGCTGGCGCCCCCTGCGTCACGGGGGGCGCACCTCTCATTCTATCTTTCGATGTTCCTTCTTGGCACTTCGTTCGGCCCGGCAGTGGGAGGTTTCGTATCCATCCGCTACGGCCTCAGCGCCCCGTTCATCGTGTACGGCATTTGCGCTGCAGCGTCATTCTTCCTCGTCCTCGGCATGATCCGGGAAGTGCGGCCGGAGCTCGCGAGGGTGGAAAAAATCTCCCTTCGCCAGCTGGGCCGACTGATGACCCGGTTCGATCTTCTTGCCATCAACCTGGCCACCTTTGCCATCTTCATCAACCGCCAGGGGATCCTCAACACCATAGTCCCGCTCTATGCTCAATATAACTTGGGCATGGACGAGGGATTTCTGGGCCTGGTCCTGACCCTCAGCGCGATCTGTAACCTGGTCATGATGGTCGTCGCCGGTCGGATGACCGACCGGTATGGTCGGAAACCCTTCCTTATGGGTGCCCTCCTCCTCTTGGCCGTGTTGATCCTCGCCCTTCCATTCACCCACGACCCTGTCGGTTTCACCGCTGTACTGATGGCCATGGGTCTCTCGGTTGGCCTCTCCGGCCCCATCGCGGCTTGGGTTGCGGACGTGACCGAACCTCGAGATCTGGGGGCGGCGATGGGTCTGTTCAGGACGGTGGGGGACCTGGGTTTCGTTATAGCTCCGGTCGCCCTGGCTTCCCTGGCCGGGAGCGCGGGGGAGAGCGTAGGTTTCGCCCCCTTCCTCCTGGCAGGGGGTGCGATACTGTTGCTATCCCTGCCCCTGCTAAGGGCCAGGGACCCCGCAGCCGCTCGCCGTAAAGATTGACTACATCATCAGTTCTATATCGACGTGAACCGGATGAAGCTGGAGATCCACACCTTCGATCCTGAACTGATCAACGCCCTCATGGGCAAACAGCCTGTGCTGGAAGGGGAGGTGCTGGAGCTGGGTAGCGATGCCTGCCTCATCTACGTTCGGACTTTCTCCGGCCGGGTGAAGCACTTCCCGTACATCCTCCATTTCGAAGTCGTGCTACTCAGCGAGGTGGGCGCCAGCTCCGTTTCCGCATGGCTCTTTCAGCACGTCGGGAGCCGCAACGTCGAAAGGGTCCTAGTGGACTACCAGGACACTAAGCTGGACATGGGCCGCATGATCGGCCTTTTGTGTCAGAGGTGATCAGGCGCCCCTGACCGTCGGCTCTTCGTCGTCAGTGAAAATGCTATCGACGATATTGGTCCTCAACTTCTTCCATAGATTCAGGTTGGAGCTGTGCCTGACCCTGGTCGACCTATGACTGCGGCGAGACATGATCTCCAGGTACTTAGAGTACCAATCGGTACTCTTCTCCGTGCTCAACTGCTCAGCTTTCTGACGCGATAGTGCATACTGCTTCACATCGCACAGCATGATCTCCCACACTCCCTCATCGTCGGTGTGGTTCACCATCTTCTGGACTTTGTCGACTCCCTGGTTATAATGCTGCAGGGCCTGGGCTTGGGTCTCGAATACTCTCCACTCCACCATCTCGCCGTTGAGGGTGGTCATAACTGCACATCTTTCTGACATCCCATATCTCTCCTTCTCTTGTTCCCCTTCCTATCTGTGGATGTGCATATATGAAGGTTCTCCGCTGATTCTCCAGATTACGGACCGAAGGGCCATTGTTATTGAGAAAAAAGCGGTGATCGGGCCATGAGAAACGGTTTAATGGGTGAAATGGGATGAGAGCGAGCATGTCCGTCGCCTCAGCCCCAGGAAAAGTGATCTTGCTGGGCGAACATGCCGTTGTGTTCGGCCGCCCGGCCATTGCCCTGGCCATCAATCTCAGGCTACGGTGCTCCATTCGCCCGTCCCAGGAATCTACCTTGAACGGTCAGCCCATGGATGAGCGGGCGGGGCCATATATCGCTGCTGTCCTCCGGCAGCACTGGACTGAAGGCCATGCGGCCATCGATATCGCTTCGGATCTGCCGTCCGGCTCGGGTCTCGGTTCGTCCGCCGCGGTCACCGTGGCCACCCTGGGAGCGATCAACGCTCGGAGGAACGGCATCGTCCCAGAGGACATCGCCCGGCACGCTTTCGACATCGAGTCCATTGTGCAGGGAAGGGCCAGTCCCATCGATACCTCCATCTCATCGCACGGGGGCGGCATATTTATAAGCGCAAGTAAGGACGAGAGCCTGCTGTGGGAGATAGCCCGCGATACCCGCCGATGGTTCATTCACGACTGTGAAGTGCCAAAGATGACCCTTGTGGTCGGGTTCACCGGGAACAAAGCGCCGACCGGTCCGCTGGTGGCGAAGGTCCGACGTTACGCTGAGAGGAGCGGTTTCGCCCGGGAAATCATCGACGAGATCGGCATGCTAACCATGGAGGGTCTGGGTCGCATGAGGGTCGGCGATGTCGAGGCCCTCGGCAGACTAATGACCAAGGACCACAACCTCCTGACCATCCTGGGTGTTTCTACACCAGCTTTGCAGAAGCTGGTGGACGCATCCCTGCCCTTTTCGTATGGCGCCAAGCTCACCGGGGCGGGGGGTGGGGGAAGCATGATCGCATTGACTGACGAGCCGGAGAAGGTCGCCGAGGCGATAAGATCTCGCGGGGGCACTCCGTTCATCGTACGCACTGGCGTGGACGGCGTGCGGGCCGAGGAATAGATCTGACAGATGGCTAGACTATCGATGCGTTCCTCTTGCAACAATAAATGGATCAAGTTGATCGGTTATTCCTTTACTTTTTTAAGATAGCAGAAATTTCTTTGTAAAAAAGAAAGAGAGGAGTTGAGGAGCTCAGATGAACTCCTCGAACTCCTTGACCAGCTCGGGGTGGTGCTCCTTGATGACCGCCAGCAATCCTTGGACGGACAGCTTGTCCACGCCATACTTGGAGAAGGTATGGACGACCTTGTCCAGCGTTTCGTCCGAGAGAGTGGTGAGCTTCTCCTTGGCCATCCAGTTGCGCCACTGCTTGTTCTCCAGCCGGTTCCTCCATGCCGTCTCGTACTCCTGAAGGGTGTTCATGGAGAGATCGTTCGCCTCCACACCCTTGGCCAGGACCTTTCCGGCGCACATGCCGGCGATGCAGCTGATGGAGATGCCACCGCCGGTGATGGGGTCAATCATCCTGGCGGCATCGCCGACGAGGATGAGGTTATCGACCGACACGGAGTCCAAGGGGGCGCAGATAGATACTGCACCAGCCACCGCCTCCAATGGCTGCCCCTTCTTCAGTCCAGGGTTCTTGGCGATGAACTTGTCGAGGTACATCTTGGGATCGGCGGGGTGCTTGACCTTGGATAGCTGCACCCCGATCCCGACGTTGGCGGTGTCCTCATTCTTGGGGAACACCCAGACATATCCACCGGGAGCCGCGGACCCGAGGGTAAACTCGCAATAATCCGGATCGTAGTCGATCCCGGTGAGGCGGTACTGGTAGCAGGTATCGATATCATCGGTCTTCAGGCTGGTGTCTATGCCCGCCCAGCGGCCGACCTGCGACTCGTAGCCGTCTGCGCCGACCACGCACTTCGCCCTGATCTCCAGCGGTTCACCGTAGGATTGAGCCATGATGCCGACGATCTTACCGTCCTCCTTTATCAGAGAGGTGGCAGAGGTCTTCAGCAGTATCTCGGTACCGGCACGGGCGGCATCGGCCGCGAGCGCTTTGTCGAAGAAGACCCGGTCCACGACCCAGCCGACCTCATTGCCGGCGTTCTTCTCGTCCACCAGGAAGGTATGCCCCGAGGGGGACACGATCTTCGCTCCGCGGACCTCGCGGGCGATCCACTTGGGGTCCACGGTGATGCCAACCTCGTCGATCCAGTGCTTGGATATTCCTTCGGCGCAGCGGACCGGGGAACCGATCTCCTGGCGCTTCTCGATCATCAGCACGTCCGCCCCGCCCTGGGCGGCCCACTTGGCAGTCATGCTTCCTGCCGGTCCAGCCCCGACAACAACAATGTCGGTCTCTATCTTTCTCATCTCTTCGCCTCCATGGTGATCGCGCCGACAGGACAGACCTTGACGCAGCGGCCGCAGCGGTTGCACTCCTCTCCGAACACCAA
The DNA here is from genome assembly GCA_033485155.1 of Methanomassiliicoccus sp. Taxonomy (NCBI): domain Archaea; kingdom Methanobacteriati; phylum Thermoplasmatota; class Thermoplasmata; order Methanomassiliicoccales; family Methanomassiliicoccaceae; genus Methanomassiliicoccus; species Methanomassiliicoccus sp. Next base: position 173,653 of record JAWQJJ010000003.1, on the reverse strand, counting down.
CACCAGGTCGTTAAGGAAGATCGCGTTCTTGGGGCAGGAGCCAACGCAGGCTCCGCAATGATGACACTTCTCGATAGATACTAGCATCTGAATTCCTCAGGTGTACTCGTTTCCCTTGGTCTTTCTCCACTCCGCTAGAGGCACGGAGAACTTCTTCTCCACCTCGGTACGATAGGTCGGCCCACCGTTGTAAGCACAGAACGGTATGATCCTTCCGTCTGGCACCACATAGTGGATCACGCACCTTTTCACCCGCTCGATATCGTAATTGTAGTCGTCCTGGAAGTGCATCGAGGAGATGAGCATCATGCCCCAGGAGAACTTGGCCAGGCCTTCCTTTGTATTGTTGTTGAAGACGTTGGTCAGGACGTCCAGGAACTGAGAGGTGGTCAGTCCTTCCGGCATCTTGCTCTCGTCCAGATGATCCTTGAGGATCTTCCTTGCCTTCAGCAGGGAGAGCTTGGGGAACGTGGCATCTTCGGTCTTCACGGAGAGATCATATAGCTCGCGGAAGAGGCCCTCAACATCCACGAACTGGGTGAGAGGCATGACGGTCTTCTCATCCTTGACGAACCAGTAGGTAGCCATCCCGCAATGGGGGTGCGGAGTGAAGGTGACCTTTTGCTCCCCTAGCAGTGCAGACGCATAGGTGGAGATGGGTACCACGGTGGGCACTGGGTACCAGTCTTCCTCTTTGGCATACCCGGTCTGCTCCTTGATGTCTTTGATCAGATCTGGGATTGTGTAGCGGCCTTCCTCGCGTTCCTTCTGATCGATGCGGCCAGTGAAAGCCACGGGTTGGAAGTTCACGCCCCTGACGACATCGCTGTTCTTGATGGCGAAATGGATTATGTCCCCGATCTGGTGGTCGTTGAACCCCTTGACCAAGGTGGGAACTAGCACAATGGACGGACGATGGTCCTTCAGCTTTCGGACGTTCTCGATTGCTTTCACCTTCACATCCATCATTGGCTTCGCCCGGGTCCTCATGTAAATATCATCGGTGACTCCGTCGAACTGCAGGTAGATGGTGTTGAGCCCGGCCTCGGCGCACTTCTTGGCGAACTCTGGGTCCTCGGCCAGTTTGATACCATTGGTGGCGACCTGGATCTGGGCGAAATCAAGCTCTTTGGCCTTCCTGATGACATCGAAGAAGCGGGGATAGATGGTCGGCTCCCCGCCGGAGAACTGGACCGCTGTACAGGGGACCGGCCTCTCTGCCCTCAAGGTCTCCAGCATCTTGACGACCTCTTCATACGAAGGCTCGTAGACATAGCCGGCCTGATTGGCGTTGGCGAAGCAGATCGGACATCTGAGATTGCACCGGTTGGTCAGGTCAAGGTTGGCCAGAGCGGTGTGGCTGGTGTGCAAGTTGCACAGGCCGCAGTTATCCGGGCAGGTCTTGGCGTTTTGTATAAGGGCGTTGCTGACCCCGATCCCGTCGTAGGCGAACCTCTCCGCCTTCAGGTAGAGGTCGACGTTGGACCAATACACATCGGTGACCTTTCCGTGCTCGGGGCAGTTCTTCTCCATGAGGACCTTGCCCTCGGACTCGAAGACCCTCGCCGGCACGACCTTCTTGCACTCAGGGCACAGCGACAGTGTGTCCTTGGGCAATCCCTTCTTCAAAGCACTCTCCTTGGCAATCATACGAGTGTCATCCCGCTTTGCTCCACGATTCAACATGGGATAATTTAATACTATTGTAGCGCATAAAGCGACAACCGGGGACGTATTTATGATTTCACCTAGGCGGCCGGACAGCACTCAAATGGCCTTGGAACGAGAAGACATTCTGTCACTGCTGAGACGGACTGGCCTCTCAGACTACGAGGCCAAGGTGTATCTTGCTTTGGTCCTGCGCTCCCGTGGTACCGCCGAGGACGTCGCCGACACTGCGGACATCCCGAGAACGTCGGCGTATAAGGTGCTCGAGGCGCTGAAGACCAAGGGCTATGTGAACTCCCGGGGGGGCCGCCCGGTGGTGTTTCAACCTGTGCCTCCTCTGGAGATACGCGACCGCCTGGCTGCCGAGCTGGAGCGTGGCTTCACGTTACTCGATTCCCTGAGAGGGTCTCAGACCGAGAAGGGCAGCCCGCAACTGGTCTACACCATCTTGGGCAAGGAGAGTGTGATGGCTAAGATCGGCGAGATGATCGATATGGCCAAGGAACGCTTCTTCTTGTCCTCCCCAGACCTCACCGAGTTCAACAACTACTTTGCCGCCCGGTTCGCCCATGCCGTTAAGCGAGGGATCCACGTTACAGTGGTCGCGGAGCCCTCGGTCAAGGTACCTGAGGCTACCGAAGTAATCAGGAAAGCGGACCTGCTGGCCACCGACGTTATCATGGATTACGATGTCGCACTGATGGCCACCCCTGACCTGAGCATTTGCGGTTTCACCGATAACCCCTTCCTGGCGGCCCACCTCGATAATTTCTTCCAGATATCTCTGGACCGGCCGGAAGGGCGGAAATAATCGGTCCGGTGTAGCATGCAATTAACTCTCCCCCTTTTTAGCCCCGCCGTCGTGGCTCCCAGCGATGACGCCAAACAAGACGGGCACGAGCAGGTTCGCGAAGACGAGGGGCGACCGTAGGGGCCAGATGCCCTTCTCCGTAATTGCTGTCCTCCTCTTGGTAGTATCTTCGGCCAGCATCGCTCTCCTCTATGGGTTGGATGCCCAGAAGGGCTCGACGAGGATCCCCCAGGAGCGGCTGGAGGAGCTCAAGGCGGCCATGGATGATGCGGTCGAGAATGTCGTTCGCCTCGCCTACGCCAGTGCAGTGGATGCCGTCCGCGGCGCCGAGCAGTTCAACCGCACTGCTCTGCAGGAGCGTTTCCTCAATTCTCTGGACGAATCCCTGGCCCGTGCCTACCCGTCGGTCTCCGGCGATATACGGTCGTCGGTCACCCACCGCCTAGCCTTAACCTTCCTCATGGCCAGCTTACAGGAGGCCGTGGCCCAGGAGAAGGATCTAACCTGGCAGGGGTCGAGCGTGCCCGCTTACTTCGTCATCACCGGGAATTACTCCCTGGTAGTCGCCTGCCCAGAAGGGAACCTAACTCGAACGGTAGAGCTGGATCAGGACGTTTTCGTGCCCCTTCCTTTGCTCGCCTATAGGCTTGCTCGGATGACCGCCGCGGCAGCCCCTCTGGGGGAGATCGAGAGCGTCGTGCAATATGAGCTCGCCACCCTGGCCCAGGACCGGGTGCTGAGAGGCTACGGTTCCGAGGCCAAAACTGGGGCCAGGAGCACGGAGGTGATAATCACCCATGAGGATGTGGCCCGAGCAGTCAACCTGGCCGTGCTGCTCGAGGAGCTGAGGTACTTCCAGGACATGGGAGCGGTCGACAAGGATCTCGCTATCCTAGAGCCCCTGCTCTCCTCAGCGGAGGGTGCGATCGATCCTGCCGACCTGTTCCTCCGGTCATATCAGGAGGGCGGCATCGACCTGGCAGCTATCGTCGGCCAGGCTCTCTACGCCCGCGCCGATGTCATCGTCCTCAGATGGATGGATTACCTCGGTCTAATCGACCTTGTCAATATCGGCGAGGGCGCCCTGGAGATGGGGGAGGACAACCTATTCGGAGTTCTGGACGCCCTCACCGGCGGGGACCATGACCAGGCAGCTATGGTCGAGTACATCTCCGCAGCCATGGCCGAAGCGGGCATACAGGAGTACGACTATCGGTGGTACTGTTACGGAGGAGGGGATATCGTGGTCAGGCTACCCAGCTTCACTATCGAGTTCCACGATGACCTGGGGAACAGGGTTAGGCATACCTTCCAGGGGCAGTATGCCATCGACCTGCCGGGGGTTGACGTTCTGGCCTCACCAGTGTGGGGAGAGCTGCGGGAGGATTACCGCTCGGAAACATACTCAATGGCCCAGGCGATGAGGTCCTACATCGAGACCGTCGCCTACGGCGTCGCTTCCCACTGTCATCTTCCGTCGCTCACACTCAATCTAGACCCCGCCGACGGAAGGACGTATCTGGAGGAAATCGACGCCCAGCTGTCGGTCGCTTTCAAGGACGGTTCGGGTTGGATACGGCCAGCCATAGACAAGGCTAACGAGGTCAGGGACGTGCGGGAGGGCCTGGCCCAGGCGGCTATGGATTTCATCGAGCATCGGTGGATGGACCTCCTGGAGGTCAACCGGTCGCTGACCATGGGGGCGTGGGACCTCAGCGGGGTCTTGGTGGAGGAGCTTCGGGAGCTGCCCAACTTTTCCGAGGAGCGGCTCAGGACGGCTCGCAACATGACCTTCATGTCCCTCACCGGGGAGGCCTGGGGTGCACTGGACGCCTTCCGAGCCGCCCTGATGGAGAGCAGGATCGACCCCCTTCTGGCCAAGTTCGACCGGGGCCTCTCGCAGAAGACTGTTGACCCCGGCTGGCTGGTCCCCCTGGTAACTGAGGCCATGACCTCTACGACCGGGCTCGGTCTGATGACCGCTCTCCTGGTCAAGGACACCATGGGCCGTTTCGGGCACAGTATCGCTGCCCAGGGCGGGGCAATGGAGATCCCCGTCGCCGAAGGCGGGACGATCCTGGATCTGGCCGACGGACAGAGGAGGGTGGAACGCCTGTCCGTGTGCTCTCCGTCATTGGAACTGTCCGATAATGGCCGGGTCGGATCCCTTCAGGTGGCGGTCAAGATGCCATGGCAGTACGATCGCTCCAACACCTCCTACCCCAACCACCACGTTACTGACCTGGGCACCGACACTGCCACCCCCTACCTCACTCAATGGGAGGTCCGTTACCTGGGCGAGGTAGAAGTGGAGGCGCGCTCGGCCCTGACCGCCGTCGACCTGCCATGCTCGGCGGTCATTCCCCTGGAAGGAAGCTTTACCGTGGTAGCGTTCAGCGGATGGTCTCTGGAGGGAGTGGAGTACACCTCCACGGCCACCCTAAGGTCCGATGTACAGCACCTCCTGGCCGGGCTGTATGATATGCTGGCGTCGACCGCAGAGGCGATCGGTCACCTGTCGGAGGACATGTTCCTCTTTCTCTACCGGCTGATGAGCGATCTGCTCTCCTGCTCCACCGGCGCCATTGGAACCTTGAATGACATCCTGTCTTCGGGAACGGCCTCCCTGGAGGACATCATCACCGGGCACATCGGCAGGGCTATCGGACTACTTGCCGATGGGGCTTCGACGATCGTGGGTGGAACGTCGATCGCTCTTCACGTCCTCGGTCTAAGTCTGACTGTCGTATTCGCCCCTCAGGACTCGGCCCTCGCCGGGACCGAGGACCGGATGCGGATCGATCTTTCCCACTCCTTTGCCGGGGCGAGCGTGAGCTCCTCCCTGCGCGTCCTCCGCCTGCCCAGCGGTGAGCATACCATAGCCGTTTCCATGGACCTGGAGGCGAAAGACTGGTCGGTGGACCTGACCATCGACCCCCTGACCAAGGTGTACGAGCATCAGGTTGAGCTCAGGGGATACATGGGGACCTACACCCTAGAGCTGTACGCCCCAGTGGTGGAGAGGGTCCAGAAAGTCTCACTCTCCCTCAGCGACATCCCCGGTCTGGGTGAGGCGCTCAGGAGCATCCCCTCCCCTGTACCAGGCACCAAGTGGCACGTCGACGCCGGGATGGAGATGAGCTTCAACATACTGGGCCGGGACACCCTGATCATCAACGAGGTGGAACTGAACCCCCGGGGAGTGGACCGGTCGAGGGAGTGGGTGGAGCTGTACAACCCCTCCGGGCAGGCCATCGACCTCTCTGGATACGCCCTGGTGACCTCCCGCGGCGAGCCGCACCGCGAGGTCCTCAGCGGAATCGTCGCCGCCTACGGTCACTTCGTCCATCAGTTCACCGGGCAGGCCCTGGATAACGGGGACGTCAAAGGTTTCCCTCTGCAGGAGTCAGTGACCTTGCTGGACCGGAATGGCAAGAGGGTCGATGCAGCCCCATGGCTGAAGGACCTCGACGATGACGGAAGAACCTGGCAGCGAGTCTGCGATGGGGCCTCGCAATGGGAGCTGAGGGAAGGTTCCAGGGGTAGCTCCAATGGCTTCGCCCTGTTGGGCGAGCAGAACCTCGACGGCCTCCTGACGATGGCAGTTAAATGCTTCCAGGAAAGCTTCGAGGAGCATATGTCCACATCGTTGGACATGAATGTTCTGCGGGATATCATCGCCGGGGCGCTCCTGCGCTTGGAGGGCCTCTTGATGGACTCAGTGGAGAAGACGATATCCACCCTACGCTTCTACATAGATCTCGGTCTCGACGATCTGACGGGGACTGCGGGCGGGGGACTGACTATGGGACTGGAATACGACGGCAGGGCGGTCCGGGACTGCTTGGAATGGTTCATTTGCGCCATCGGTGAGGTCATGGACGATCCGCTCAACCCATTGGCGGCAGGAGCCCGGGCCCCGGTGCCGGTTAGCACCCTCGCCGACCACGCCTTTGTGCAGATGGGAGCATACATGAAAATCGGCACCCCCGACCTAATCAAGGGAATCATGGACGCCAAGGTCACTGTGTTGGGCACGATCAAGGTCAGCTTAGGAACCGTGGGTCTGGTGGAAGGAGGAAGCATCGCCATCAACTTCGGCCTGGTGGCTTCAGGTATGGCCGGGGAGAAGGTCAGCCTGGGAGTAGATCAGTCGGCGGGAGTGTGCTATGATGTGTGGTTGCTGAAAGGCTCTCTGCGGGCGGAGTAGGGCGCGGAGAGCCAGCACGCAATCACCATGACGGGACGGCCTGGATGGACGTATGCTCTGAGCAGAATGTATCTCTCGGCCAGGAAATAAAATGAGGCCGTATAAATGATGAAAGGATGAAAAAGGAACACGGTCGATAACGGGGATGCCTCTCCGTTCAGCAATGGAAGGTTTACGCTCTGGGATAGAAGTACTAATGCATTCGGGCTGCACAGAGAGGCCAGGTTAATTCAGATCCATTGCATTTAACGTTTTTCTATATGGCCAGATCGGCGGATATGCGTTCATGTTTGTAACGCTTTACTTCGAGGCTGATGAAGATGGGTTCAGCCCGAGAAGTATCATAGAAGGGTGCCGGCCACAGGGAGCTCGATGATAATTCTGTCACCAGGGATGGGATGCTCTTTGGTGCTCAGCCATGTTGCACCGAGGACCGGCGACCATTATATTTAGAGTAGCTTGTATATATATTATTCTATTTATTTATGGGTCATCTTTTCAACGATAGGTGTTAGATCATGTTTTCGATCTTGGTGGCATCGGGCGTCACGGGATTCGCTCGAATGATGACAAGGAACGATTTGAGCTTCTGGTGAAAAAAGAGAAAGGACGACCAATGGGGCCCTAAACCCTCCCAACATGCTCGCATCTGGACGGCATACAATAACTTGGAGAGCGGGCCGATCCTCCACGATCCAAGCACCAATGCCCGCGTCCAGAATAATTGACGACTGAACGAAAGTTCATTAATATTACCTGTGGATATGCGGGCTCATGGTCCTTGCGCCAGCCTTCCTGCCGTTCGAGGTAGGGGAAGTAGGGGATGTGCAGTGGATGAACAGCTACGGGTGGCCCATCCTGGCTCTGATCGGAGTGATCACCCTGTCGCTGTACCTGTGGTCGTACCTAAGCAAGCATTTCGAGATTTGGAAGGCTCACGAGGGCCGATACTTTGACTCTGAAGTCCTGGACTCCTCCCGGCGGATGGCCCTTATCTTTATCATATCTTTGCTGGCCATCTCCACATATGCCGTCGTCTCCCTGGTGCTTAAATGGACGGAGAACCCCGACTGGCCCGGCATCACCACCAATGTCTTCAAGGCCTTCGCTATTGTCATCATCTTCCTCGTAGCCCAGCTCTTGGTGTTGGTGCTCAGCCGGATTGCTCGCCGCAGCCGGGCCAACGCCGGGAGCCACAAGGCCATGCCCTCGGCCATGGAGTTCACTACCCTTCTTCTCAGCTACATCATATACATTGGCTCGATCGTCCTGGTCCTTCTGATCGCCATATCCATGTTCATGAGTCTGGACAAGCTGTTCAGCGACCTTGCTCAGTTCCTCAGCGCTAACGAGTCCAACATCATCGTCACCGTAGCCATAATCGTCGGCATCTATCTGGCCATCAAGGTCGAGGAGACGATCCTCGAGGACGTCAAGTTCCGCTCCAAGAAGTTCAATCCCCACGTCGTCGATCTCATGAGCTCGGCGATTCGGTACTCACTCATCATCATCGGCTTCCTCATCGTTCTCTTCAACATCTTTCTGATCCTCGGGATGGAGACCGTGGGGGTCCTCCTGGTAGTGGTCACCCTCATATTCATCTGCCTGGGGATCGCCCTTTCCTACTCTACGATACAGAATGTCGTGTCCGGCATCGCCTTGATGGATACCAGTCCGTTCGAGGTCGGCGACCGCATCCGCATCGTCGAGGGGATGATGTGTGACGTCATCGAGAAAGGTCTCGTCTTCACCAAGGTCAAGACGATGGACGGGGAGATAGTGGACGTGCCCAACAACGAGATCCTGCAGGGAAGGATCTACAACTACTCGAGGGCGCCGAACCATGCTATTAACGTGCCCATCAGGGTGTCCTTCGAGGTTCCCCATGAGAAGGTGGAGAGCTTCATCAAGGAGGCGATCTCCGACATCGAAGGCATAGTCAAGGAGCCCAAGCCCACCATCCGGGCTGAGGAGATCCAGGGTCCCAACATCCTTTATGACATCATCGTCTACACCAAGGACGTGGAGAAGGACCCCACCGTGCGCTCCCAGATAATCACCAGGGTCCAAGAGGTGTTCCAGACCGAGGGACACAAGGTCATCCTGAGCTAGGTAAATGGCACTTGGGCCAGGGCGAGGCGCTCTCCTCCTTCATTGGTGCTGGGCCCCGACCCGCTCTACCTCGGCGGGCTCACCGTTCGGGCACTCCCCGTACTTCCTGCGGAACGCCCAGGTGAGGAGGAAGGGTGCGACGATGGTTGTGGCCATGGACATGAACACCACGACGGAGAACAGGTTCTGGCTTACGACACCCATGCCCAGTCCGATGGTCGCCACGATTATGCCCACCTCTCCCCGGGGGACCATGCCCACGCCGATGATGTTGGCTGATCCCCGGCCCAGCTTTAACGAGCCGAGACTACAGCCGATGTACTTGGTGACGATCGCCAGCAGGGTGATGGCCACCGCGATCAGAAGAACATCGCTGAAGGAGGATAGGCTCACCGACATGCCGACGAAGAGGAAGAAGAATGGGACCAGGAAGGCATTGATGGGCTTGAAGTCCTCGTCGCACGGCCACTTGTCCTTGAACTCGGCGAAGGCCATGCCCGCCAGGAACGCGCCGATGATGGCAGCCAGGCCGACAAGGGAAGCGGCATAGGACAATACGAGACAAATAATGATGGCCAGGGGCAGGGCGGTAATGGTAAACTTCCGCTTCTTGACGCACACCGTGCTGTCGTCTGTCACCGGGACACTCTTGCCGTTGACACGCTTCCTGGCATTGGGCAGCACTATGGAGCCGAAGAAGATCACCAGCAGGACGAAGGCGATTCCCGTGGCCGACACCAATACGATGTCCAATATGCCGTTGGAACCCCCGTTGGCGATGCCTACGACGATGGCCAGGACGATCATGCCCAGAACATCGTCTATGACTGCCGCTCCAATGATCACGCGGGACTCGATGGAGCGGGTGAGGTCCATATCCTTGATCACCCGGGCGGTGATGCCGACGCTCGTGGCGACCATGGCCGCGCCGATGAACATGGCCTCGGTTTGCAGATGACCGAGGCCGAGGATCAGGGCGAAACCGGCGAAGAATGGTATTATCACGCCCAGAACGGCGACCAAGGTGGCTGTCCGCCCGACCTTCCGAAGCTCCGAGAACGGCGTTTCCAGGCCCACCGCGAACAGCAGGAAGATGACTCCCAGTTCGCTGAGGATCTCGAACAGGGACATATCTAGGTCCAAACTCAACCATTGGAACAGGACGGTATTTGCCACGATGATCCCCGCCGCTATCTCGCCGATGACCGAGGAGATCCCGAACCTCTCACATATTAGCCCGCCGACCTTGGCCAGAGCGAACAGCACAAGGATCTGCAGCAGGACCGTCCCCATCGACATGCCGTCCATAATGCGTCCCCTTGCGGAACGATAGGAGCTTATTTAATGAGTATGGCCGGGATAGTCGGCTAAGGGAAAATGAAAAAGCAGGCGGGTGATGGCCCGCCAATACAAAGGCATCTACTCGATCAGTTCCTGCCCCTGCATATATGGGCGCAGGACCTTGGGGATAGTAATGGTGCCGTCCTTGTTCTGATAATTCTCCATGACCGCCACCATAGTCCTCGGGAGTGCCACCCCCGAACCGTTCAGGGTGTGCACAAACTCGCTCTTCAAATGCGGTTCCGGCCGATACTTAATGCGGGCCCGCCGAGCCTGGAAGTCGGTGAAGCAGGAGCACGAGGACACCTCCAGCCACTGCCCCTGACCGGGTGCGTACGCCTCCAGGTCGTATGTCTTGGCGCTGGCGAAGCCCATGTCTCCAGTGCACAGCAGCAGGACGCGGTACGGTAGCTCCAGGCCCTGCAGCACCGCCTCAGCGTCGTTCCTCAGGACTTCAAGGTCCTGGAACGAGGTCTCCGGGAACACGAACTTGACCAGCTCGACCTTGTTGAACTGGTGAACACGGATGATGCCCCGGGTATCGGCGTTCCTGCCCGCCTCTCGGCGGAACGAAGGCAGGTAGGCAGTGTATGCGATGGGCAACTGGTTCTTCTCGAAGATCTCGTCCTGGTGCAGATTGGTGACCGGCACCTCGGCGGTGGGGTTCAGCCACAGGTCGTCACGTTCACACCAATACATGTCCTCCTTCATCTTGGGGTATTGGCCTGTACCGATGACCGCACCCTTGTTGACGATGGCGGGCGGGAAGATCTCGGTATAGCCCTGCCCGTGGTGGAGGTCCAGCATGAACTGGGTGAGCGCACGGTCCAACCTAGCGCCGTCCCCCTTGAGAACGAAGAACCCGCTGCCGGTAATCTTAGCGCCTCGGACGAAATCGATAATGTCCAGCTCCTCCCCGAGCTCGAAGTGCTTCTTGGGGGTGAAGTCGAAGTTGCGGTCCCTTCCCCAGGTCCTCATGATCACATTGTCGGCGGAGTCCTTACCCACCGGCACGGTGACGTCAGGGACGTTGGGAATGTTCAGAACGACCTCCGCCCGTGCGGCTTCCAGTTCCAGCACGGAAGCGTCGATCTGTTTGATCCTCTCCGATACCTGGCGCATCTCGGCGATGATCTTCTGCTTCTCCTCCCCCTTTAACTTGGGCACCGCCTCGGAGGCCCGGTTCCGCTCGTACTTCAGGCGGTTGCCTTCGTCAATGAGCTTTCGCCATTCCCCGTCGATGCGCAGGAATTCGTCCAAAAGCTGCTCTGAATAGTTACGGTTCCGCAGGGACGCGCGCACCCTTTCCGGGTCATTGCGAATGAGATCGATATCTAGCATGGCCAGTCATCTTTATGGCGTCAATGCGCTTTGTCATCAAAAAGACTTGCCTCACTGAGCAGGACGGTGAAACCCCTGGTCTCCACGACCTTGGCCCCTGTTCTCGCCGCTAGCTCCTCGGCCACCTCGTCCTTGTTCTGGTCTGCCGCGGGAAGGACCCTGACCTTGATCAGTTTGGCCCTTTTCAGCTGGACCTTGACCTCCTCCACTATTCCCTCGGTGAGGCCCTCCTTTCCCACGTGTACCGTCGGATCGATCTCCGACCCCATCTTTACCAGTTCTTTCTTCGTCTTCTTCGTTGGCACGCTCGACACCTCTCTTCTCGCTCAGGTACGGCACCCGTCGGACATAGCCACAGGCCAGGCAATGCACGCTGATCCGGCACGATCGCAAGCGGACCCGGCAGTTGTGTCCGGGCACCAGGGCGATCATGCACTCATGGCAGTACAGTCGTTCCTTGAGCATGCGGGTGTTGGTCCGCATGCCTATGGAGCAGGCCAGGGAAACATACCTCCGGCTGCGCTCCTGATGACCTTCCTTGGCCTCAAGGGCAGCAAGGTCCATGAGCCGGGCCATCCGGCGCCGGGCTATGCCCCTGGCCTCCCTGTTAGATATCCTCTTCTTGACCATTGACCGACCTTGCCGACAGAGCAGGAGAGGGGGATGGCCATGAAATAGGTTTCGCCCCCTTGAGGAAGCTGGTAGTCTTCGCCCATCATCGGGCCATAGAGGTTGCCTTAGACCGATGCCTGAGCATCGACATCGAGGTCGGCCCTCAGCCGAGCTGCATCGGAGCGACTCCCAGGCCCTCGTAGGTTAAGATCATCACTGGAAGCTCGCCCATGGTGTAAACTCGCTCGGTGATCTCGTCGTAATCATCTTCAGGCACCACTACGCCGACGTAGTAACCGTCGTCAGAGGCCTCGAAATACTGAATCACAGCATCCGGCCTCCTCCAGCTCTCCTCGGTCTCCAGGAACTCGAAGCCCACCAGATGTCCTCGTTCCCTAAGCGTCAGCAGTCCCCAAACCCCGTCTATGAGGTCGTCCTCTATCGACAGATCGGGATTGGCGTTGGTGAGCATCGCCACCCTCGACCTGATCATCCGTTGGATGTCCACCGGTCCCATCGATGCAGGTTTTCGAGCAGGGGGTAGAAAAAACCTCGCTTGCCCGTGCCGGCTTTTAGCTCTGTTCGTCGAGCTTCCTGAACGCCACCGACTGCGCCTTGGTCATGGACATGAAGGAGGCGATCATGATGACCTCGATGAGCTCCTCCCTAGTGGCGCCTGTCTTCAGGGCTCGGGGAAGGTGGACGTTCAGGCAGAACTCGCTTCCTAGGGCCACGCTTGCCGCCACCGCGGCGATCTCCATCTCCTTGGAGCTCAGGTACTGTGGTTCCAGCAGGAGCCTTTTAGATAGGTCGGTGAACGGCAGGAACAGGTCCGGGCTTGCCGCGAGAACCTCCGACACCAGCGGCACCTCTCCATATACCTCAGCCATCCTCTTCAACCGCCTTTTTATCTCCGCTTCGACCTCTGGACTGCATCCCTCCGGCCCTGACATGAGGGCGATATGGTTGTTCGAAATAAAGAGCGAACATCCCATTTTTCATTGTTCAAGAATTACAAGAATCGCGATAGATAACAATGCAATGAATTATATCGTTAGATAGCGATTCGGCGCACCAGGGATGGAAATGGATGCACTCACAGCTTCAGGTGTGATGAACGACGAGTATGCGGCGCGAATTCTGGTCTGGTCGATCGATAAGCCGAGGACGGCGTCGGATATGAGCGAGAACCTGGGGATTCCGATCTCCGCTTGCTATAATAGGATCCGGATGCTCGAGAACCTTGGCCTGCTCCGGTGCGCGGACATGAAGCTGTCCGCGTCCGGTAAGCGCATCGCCGTTTATCAGTCCATGCTGCGCAAGGCGTCGATATTTATGGAAAGAGGCGAGGTCAGGGTCAAGCTCGAGCTGATCGACGGAAAGGTCGAGGATTTGTCCCTCGTCAGCGAGAAGCCAATGATCACCAAGAGTTAGCCAGAAGGTTTCCTTTTTCTTCCTGGTGGCCTGGGGTGGGCCACCAGTTATAAATACAAAAACAATAATGAACCCAACCTTCAAATCGTATCTCACAGGTGAACCTTTATGTCGCGCAAGCCCGGAAGAATGTACCGTCAGATAAGGGGCCAGGCCTACACTCGCAGGGAGTATATGGGCGGAGTACCAGCCCCACGCATCAACACCTTCGATCTTGGCACCACCAACGGGGACTTCCCCATCGTCATGAATCTCAAGTTCAAGGAGCCCTGCCAGGTAAGGCATACTTCTCTTGAGGCGGCCCGTATCGCGGCCAACCGTGCCCTGTCTAAGGGCACCACCACGGCGTCCTTCCACCTCAAGATCAGGCTCTATCCGCACATCGTGCTCCGGGAGCACAAGATGGCGACCGGCGCCGGTGCGGACCGTGTGTCCGGTGGGATGAGGGCGGCCTTCGGTAAGGCTGTCGGCACCGCCGCCCGGGTCCAGGGCGGCACCACCGTCATGACCATCCGAGTCACCCAGCAGGCGTTCAACGTGGCCAAGGAGGCCATGTGGAAGGCGTCCATGAAGCTCCCCTCCCCCTGCTACCTCGACATCGAGAAGGGTGCCGAGTTGGTGTCCTAAACGATTTAACCTAACCTTTTCCTGTTTTTACCCCAACGGAGGAAAGCGTCTGTACGACTTCAGGCTGGAAGAGGTCGCCGCCTGGATCAGGGCGGTCGGCGCGCGCACGATCGCCCTGCAGATGCCAGAGGGATTGAAGGTCCACGCTCAATCCATCGCTCGCGAGCTAGAGGCCACGACCGGAGCATCCATCCTCATCGTGGGCGATCCTTGCTACGGCGCTTGCGATTACACCGTCCGGTTCCGCGACTACGCCGACGCCCTTGTCCAGTTCGGGCATTCCGAGATACCGTCGATGCCTAAGGACGACCGCGTGCTTTTCGTCGAGATCTTTGTGAATATCGACATCACTGGCCTGCTTGAACAGGCCCTTCCGAAGCTCAAGGGTCGCATCGGCCTCCTGACCACGGTCCAACATGTGGGCATGCTATCTGGAGTCAGGGAATGGCTGGAGGCGCATGGCAAGGAGGTGCGCATCGGCCGGGGGGACGCTCGCATCAAGTTCGAAGGCCAGGTCCTCGGCTGCAACATAACCTCCGTGTCCTCGATCATGGACGGGGTGGACCAGTTCATGTACCTCGGCAGCGGCAATTTCCATCCTCTCAGCGTGGCCATCGAGTCCGACCGTCCGGTATTGATCATCGACCCCCTTATGAACGAGGTGCGGGAGATCGGCGACCTCAAGGATCGCATCATGCGGCAACGGTTCGCCGCCATTACCCGGGCGACCGAGGCCAACCGGTTCCTCATTCTTGTGTCTACCAAGGTCGGGCAGATCAGGATGGAGCGGGCCCAGGAACTGAAGCGCAAGGCCGAGGCCCATGGGAAGGCAGCGGAGATCGTGCTGCTCGAGGAGTTCCATCCCGATCGTCTTCTCCCATATCACGCCGATGCATACGTATCCACGGCCTGCCCCCGCATAGCCATCGATGATTACCTCCGCTACAGCAGGCCCATCCTTACGCCCGTGGAGTTCGAGATCGCCCTGGGCGAGAGACAGTGGTCGGACTACCGCACAGACATGATCCTGGGCTGATCACAGAGTGGGTGATGCCCACCCTGACATCCCAATGCGGCGTGGTTATTCCATAACACTTATCTCATCCCCGGTCCCGCCCCCGCTCTCCGACGATATCAGCCGAGCAGTTGAGGGGGAGAAATATTAATCTGCTCCGGGTGATGACCGGCGGATGATCACCTCAGACCTCGTGCTGTCCCGGGCCAGAGACCTCAGGATGCACATCGGCATCGGGGCTGGCAAGGACGAGGCCAAGGTAATTAAGAGCCGGGAGGAGGCGCTCAGGTTGGGCCTGGGCGAGGTGACGCTCTATCGCGATCCCATGGAGATGGCGAGAGACCTATCTGCCGGCCGTATTGACGCGGCGGTGCGAGGGGACATGGGTTCGAATGAGGCCATGGCTGCGGTCCGCTCGGTCTTCGACGTTCCCAAGGTCCTGCGGGCCGCCTTCCTCGAGCCGGTCGGAGGTAGGATGTTCCTCCTCGCCCCGGTGGGCATCGACGAGGGATGGACGGTAGAGGAGAAGGTCGAGATGGCCAGGCTCTCGGTTAGAACGATAATGCCCATTGTCCCCCGCCCGGTGGTCGGCATCATGTCCGGCGGCCGGAGCTCCGATCGAGGGCGCATGGCCGCAGTGGACCGCACCATCGATGCCGCCGCCGGGGCGATCGATGCGCTGGTCCGCGAGGGTATAGACGCCCGTGACGTTCAGATCCTCATCGAGGACGCCGCCCGGGTGTGCGATGTGATTGTCGCTCCGGATGGCATCTCCGGCAACCTGATCTTCCGCACGCTGCACTTCCTGGGCGGAGGGAAGGCCCTGGGCGCACCTGTGCTCAACATCGACCAGCCGTACATCGATACCTCCAGAGCTAAGGCGAGCTATGCGGACTCCATCGCCCTGGCATCGGTCCTGGCCTCGAGGAACATGCACCGAACCTAGGCCGGACGGTGATGCACGGGTTTTTAGGTTCACCTGCGCTAAGCTCCGTAACTTCGGCGATCATCGTGCGCAACCGGTTCATCATGGGCCCGCCTATTTTCTGCCAACCCGGTCATCGATAACTCCCCTGTATCCGAACGTCGCCGGCTATTGATGGACGGACGAACCAGTCCGCTGCTATTAAGGGACGCTCATGTCCGCCGTGACCGTCGTCCTCTGGACGCTCCTCCCGTATGCATCGGAATGCGCGTTCATCACCGACCTGACGGCTGCGGGATGCTGTCAAAGGGCGCAGAGATCCACAACGGCGCGGGTCTCGTCCGCTGCTCTCATCCAACGAACGGGCGGCCGCTCGACCGCCACGCCCATAGTATGAGAAGCGTTACCGTCTATAACCGAAGAGCTCAGGGAGGCCGCCACTAATGTCCAAGGTAGGCAAGTGCCCGGCATGCAATCTCGTCCCTTGAGCCCTTTATCGTCCGGAGCGATCTGTGACTTACTGGCCCCCGATCGGCGAACGTACGTTCTCGATGAAAACGATCCCTCGCTTCGGGACGACGGCCAGAGATAAGGGGAAGGTGTAAATGCTAAAAAGCGAGATACCTGTCCGATACATATGAGAATCGAGATCGACGGCGAGTACTCGGGCATCAAGTTCTCTGCTTCCCATTTTATACCTGGCCACGACAAGTGCGGAAGGCTCCACGGGCACAGCTATACTCTGCACCTCGTACTCTACGGCGAGAAGGCCGATGACGGCATGGTCATGGACTTCGTGGACCTGAAGAAGGCGCTGAAGAAGATCGTGGACGAGCTTGACCACCGTGTTCTGCTGCCGTCACGCTCCAAGAGCGTATCGATCAAGCGGGGCCGTGAGGTCGAGGTGATGGTGGGGCCCAAGCGATATGTGTTCCCCAATGAGGACGTGGCTATCCTGGACCTCTCCCAGACCAGCGCCGAGGAGCTGGCCGAGCTCATCGTGAATCGCCTCATCAAGCTGCTGGACCTGCCCCCGAATGTCTCGATCGTAGAGATCGGCCTGGACGAGGAGAGGGGGCAGACTGCGTGGGTCAAGCGAGAGGTGGGAGATTGAGCAAAGCCGTCGTTCTGCTGTCCGGAGGTCTTGACTCCACCACCACCATGGCCTACGCCATCTCCAAGGGCTACGAGGTCGTTCCTCTGACCATCAGCTACGGTCAGCGGCACTCCCGGGAGCTGAACTCGGCCCGGGCGGTGTCCGAACATTATAGGGTCAAGAGGCATGTCATGACCCAGTTGGACCTCAGCTTCCTGACCACCAGCGCGCTGACCTCGAAGACCGTCGACGTTCCTCGACGAGCCTCCCTGGAAGGCGTCCCTGATGACATCCCGGTGACCTATGTGCCGGCGAGAAATATTATCATGCTCAGCTTGGCCGCTGGCCTGGCCGAGACGGAGGGCGCGGAAGCTATCTTCATCGGCGCGAACGCTGTCGACTACTCTGGCTATCCAGACTGCCGCCCGGAGTTCATGCAAGCCTTCCAGCACGTGCTGGGGGTCGGGACCAAGGCCGGCGTGGAAGGCCGCCCGATCCGCATCGAGGCTCCCATCCTCAGTATGAGCAAGGGGCAGATAGTCGCCCTGGCCAAGAAGCTGGATGCTCCCCTGCACCTGACCTGGTCGTGCTACCAAGGGGGAGAGAAGGCTTGCGGGCACTGTGACTCCTGCCTCCTACGCTTAAAGGGGTTCGAGGAAGCGGGGGTCAAGGATCCTATATCGTACGAGGCCTCGGAATGAGGATCTGCGAGATCTTCTATTCCCTGCAAGGGGAGGGGGTGCTCATGGGTACGCCCACCACCTTCGTGCGTACAGTCGGCTGCAACCTTGATTGCTCGTGGTGCGATACGAAGTATGCCCGGCAGGGCGGGGAGGAGATGACGGTTGACGAGGTCTTCGAAAGGGTAGAGCGCAAGGGCGTGCCCTTCGTCAGCCTTACCGGGGGGGAGCCCCTCCTGCAGGAGGACATCTATCGCCTCATCAACCTCCTCATCGACAATGAGTACCACGTGACCCTCGAGACCAACGGCTCGCTCCCGCTGGAGAGCCTGCCTAACTCCGAGGACATAATGATCTCTATGGACGTCAAGTGCCCCAGCTCAGGGATGGCCGATCGCACCCTGATGGACAACCTAGAGTTCCTCTCTCCCCATGACCAGGCCAAATTCGTCATCGCCGACCGGGTGGACTATCTGTTCGCCCGCAAGGTGCTGAGAGAGCATGAGGTCAACGCTCCGGCGATCTTCACCCCGGTGGGGGGCACGACCCTCAAGCCGCTGGCAGAGTGGGTGCTGGCCGACCGGCTGATGGTTCGGGTCATGCCCCAGCTACACAAGATCATCTGGGGAGAGAAGCGGGGTGTGTGAACCGACCTGTGGGATCGGTGCACCAGTAAGGTCGGTGACATCGATATCCCATCCATGACGATGGGTTCGGCGGAGGTCCGGGTGCTCGGCGGTCGTCGCGATCGCCGCAGCAATTGTAGTAATCGCATCGGTGCTCACCTCCCCCGGCCGCGTCAGGTGAGGGGACTCCCAGCAGCGGACACTGCGAAGGGGATCGCTAGTTCGGGTCGACGATCGCACCCGCCACCTCGTGTCGTCCATATCCATGTACTTTGGTGTCGACAGCTCGAACAACCTATTCCATCGTCTCTCTTGCGTCCAGTCCCAGGGTCCTGACACTGGGTGATGGCAGTTCGAGCGTGGATTGGCGGGGGAGCGAACAGCTCGTGGAGAGGGGTGAGCGCATCGATATCGCCGTCTCGTTCGACGGAAAGCGCTTCGTCGCCATCCCAGCGTCTGGCCTTTGGAGCGTGACCTATTGCCAGGCCGCCTTCCAGGCTCGATGAGTTTGCTATCGACGTGAAGGAAGGATTTATAAGCGCCCTTCATTCTATGCCCTTTTGCCGTGAACGAGTCCCGGATAAGCTGCGTCATTGCCAACGAAGTGGCATTGATTTTGCGTGAGTATTAGGCGCATTGCTTTATCCCGGGCTACTTGAGGCGATTCCTATGGTCGACCTAAGAGCTACAGAGCAATCCCGGTCCCCGCGTCCCGCTCTGGACCGAAAGAGAGTGTACACTAGCCAATTCAACACCATGGCCCGCATCGATTCCCTTCCCTCCCGGGTGATGGTCCTCGACACCACCCTCCGCGACGGAGAGCAGACCCCCGGCATCGCACTATCCGCCGAGGACAAGGTGCGCATAGCCCAGGCCCTGGACGAACTGGGGGTGGACGTTATCGAGGCGGGCTTCCCGGCGGCATCGGTGGGGGAGCAGAAGGCGGTGCGCATGGTACGGTCCAGCGTATCCCGGGCCCGCATCTGTGGACTCGCTCGATGCAACCGCAGAGACATCGATGTCCTGCTGAGCTGTGGGATCGATTATGTGCACACCTTCATCGCTACCTCGGACATACATCTGAAGTACAAGCTCAAGATGGACCGGGAGCAGGTCAAGGCTAGGGCGGTCGACTCGATCGAGTACGCCAAGGCCCACGGCCTAACCGTGGAGTTCTCCTGCGAGGACGCCACCCGCACCGATCTTGACTTCCTCAAGGAAATGCACATCGCGGTGCAGGGGGCAGGGGTGGACAAGATCAACGTACCGGACACTGTAGGCACGATCTCGCCCCCGGCGATGGAGTACCTCATAAAGGAGCTCATGGCCGTGACCAGGGTCCCTATATCCATTCACTGCCACGACGACTTCGGCCTGGCGGTAGCCAATTCCATGGCCGCGGTGAGGCAAGGGGCCCAGCAGGTGCATGTTACCGTCAACGGGCTAGGGGAGAGAGCCGGCAACGCCGCCCTGGAGGAGACGGTACTCTCGCTCATGGCCTTCTACGGCACCGAGACTTCGATCGATACCCGCAAGATCGGACCGATCTCCAAGCTGGTCAGTCGATTAACTGGTTACCCCATCCCCGCGAACAAGGCTATCACAGGCAACAATGCCTTCGCCCACGAGTCGGGCATCCATGTGCACGGAGTACTGGGAGATCCCAGCACCTACGAGGCCTTCGGCCCGGAGCTGGTCGGGGTGCAGAGGAGCATCGTGATCGGAAAGCACACCGGAGCCCATTCGGTGAAAGAGAAGCTGGGGGAGTACGGCGTGGACCTAACTGACGAACAGGTCTCCCAGGTTGTCGACAAAGTCAAGAAGCTCGCCGACAGCGGCAAGGATGTGGACGACGCGGAGCTCGTCGCGCTCGCCTCCCACATCCTTGGACAGAGGGAGGCGCAGAACGTCCGCCTCAAGGAGTTCGCGGTGTTCACAGGCATCAACACCACGCCCACGGCGGTGGTATCCATCGAGGTAAACGGCGAGAAGAAGACGGGCACTTCTATAGGCATCGGGCCGGTGGATGCGGCCATCAACGCCATCAAGTCGGTGATGGGTAATGACATATCCCTGGAGGAATATCGCCTCAGCGCCATCACCGGCGGCAGCGACTCGCTGTGCGAGGTCACCGTCCGCGTGGCCAGGAACGGCGGCAAGAAGAAGATGTCCATTGGTAAGGCGGTGGGAAGCGATATCGTGAACACGAGCGTGGACGCCACCATGGAGGCGCTGGACCGCCTCTACTGCCGCAAGAAGGAGCTATGACGATGAAAGGCGAGAAGACCATCTCAGAGAAGATCATGTCCGCCCACTCCGGGACGGACGCCCACGCCGGGCAGATCGTGGAAGCGGAGATAGACTATGTCATGGCCAACGACGTCACTGCGCCGCTGGCCTTCCAAGAGTTCGAGGCGCTGGAGTGCCCTCCCGTCAAGGACAAGATCGTCCTCATCCCCGATCACTTTGTACCCAACAAGGACGTCGCCTCGGCCGAGCAGGCCGCGGAGATGCGCCGTTTCGTTCAAAAATACTCCCTGCCCCATTACTTCGAGGTCGGGCGTGGAGGGGTTTGCCATCAGGTGATGGTCGACGAGGGCTTCGCCGCCCCCGGTCGGCTGATCGTCGGTGCCGACTCGCACACCTGCACCTATGGAGGCATCAATGCGTTCTCCACCGGTATCGGCAGCACCGAGGCTGCGGCATGCTTCGCCGAGGGCCGTCTGTGGTTCAAGGTCCCCGAGGCCATCAATGTCAAGCTGACGGGCAGCTTCCGCAAGATGGTGTCCGGCAAGGATCTGATCATAAAGATAATCACCGACATCGGGGTGGACGGTGCCAACTACAAGGCTTTCGAGTTCTCCGGTCCCGGGATCGCCGCGGTCCCGGTTTCCGATCGCCTCACGGTCAGCAACATGGCCATCGAGGCCGGGGGGAAGGCGGGCATCTTCCCCTGCGACCAACGCACCGAGGAGCATCTTCGGGGCCGGGTGCGGGGCACCTATACGCCGGTGGCCGCCGATCCTGAAGCTCGCTACTGGAAGGAGCTGATGTATGACCTGGGAGACCTAGATTACATGGTCGCCCTGCCCCACCTGCCCAGCAACGGCAAAGTGGCTAGCGAGGTGGACGTGACAATCGACCAAGCCTTCCTCGGTTCGTGCACCAATGGTCGTATCGAAGACCTGCGCGTCGCGGCCAAGGTGCTGCACGGCAAGAGAGTGCACAGGGACGTGCGGATGGTCGTGGTGCCGGCCTCCACCGAGGTGTACCAGCAGGCGATGGAGGAAGGTCTCCTCGCCGAGTTCGTGAGGGCTGGAGCGTTCGTCTCCGGGCCGACCTGCGCGGCCTGCCTGGGAGGTCACATGGGCGTGCTGGCTAAGGGCGAGAAGTGCGTCTCCAGCACCAACCGTAACTTCATCGGCCGCATGGGGCACAAGGACTCGTACGTGTACCTCGCCGGGCCGGCGGTGGTGGCGGCGAGCGCGATTGCCGGGCGCATCGTGGCGCCGGAGTGAGGTGATATCATGGAACAGTTCAAGGGAAAGGCATGGCGCTTCGGGGACCATGTGGATACCGACCAGATCATACCGGCGGACCGTCTTATCAGCGAGAACAACAGCCACCTCGGAGATTTCCTGTTCGAGCGGGTCCGCCCGGACATGACCAAGGGGGTCAAGAGGGGCGACATCATTGTGGCGGGAAAGAACTTCGGATGTGGTTCCTCGAGGGAGCATGCCCCTCGCTCCATCAGGCAGGCTGGGGTGGACTGCGTGATCGCCGAGAGCTTCGCTCGTATCTTCTACCGCAACTCGATCAACATAGGCCTCGTCCTCGTGGAGTGCAAGATCGAGGCCAGCGAGGGCGATACGATTTCCGTCGATGTCGATAGGGGAAAAGTGCGCAATGAGACCACTGGGAAGGAATGGTCGTTCCCTGAGTACCCCCAGTATGTCAAGGACCTCATCAGTTCCGGTGGCCTGATGGCCCGCATCAAGGAGGCCAAGCGATGTTCAAGATAGCCGTGGCCCCTGGTGACGGCATCGGCAAGGAAGTCATCGCCGAGGGCGTGAAGGTCCTGCAGGCGGCGGCCGATACCGAGGGCGTCAAGCTCCAGCTTGACCACATGGACCTCGGCTCCGACCGCTACCTGAGGACCGGGGAACTCCTGACCGACGAGGACATCGCCTTCATGCGGCAGCATCAGGCAGTGTACTTCGGTGCCATCGGCGATCCCCGCGTGGCGCCCGGCGTGCTCGAGAAGGGCATTCTCATCAAGATGCGGACCACCTTCGACCAGTACATCAACATGCGGCCGTCCAAGGCCTGGCATCCCTACACCCCGCTCAAGGGGGAGAAGGATTTCGACATCATGTTCCTCCGGGAGAACACCGAGGACCTGTACATGGGCGCCGGAGGAGTGCTCAAGGGGCGTCAGGCCGAGGCGCGGATGAGCCTCAAGCGAGAGCTGTACTCCGTGGACCTCGATCTCCGCTCGAAGGTCTCCTCGGACGAGGAGTTCGCCTTTGAGATTGGCATGATGTCCCGCCGGGGCATCGAGCGCTTCGCCGATTATTGCTTCGAGACGGCCAAGCGCCTCAACCGGCCTAAGGTCACGGCAGTGGACAAGGCCAATGTCTGTACCGAGCTGTACGGCCTGTGGCGCAACGTGTTCGACGCCAAGTCCAAGCAGCACGGCATTCCCGTGGAGTACATGTTCGTCGACGCCATGGCCATGGCGCTGGTCCGTGCACCGGAGCGTTTTGGCGTTGTCGCCTGCCCCAACATGTTCGGAGATATCCTGACCGACCTCGGGGCGGAGATCATGGGCGGGCTAGGCGTAGCCGCCTCGGGCAACATTTGCCCCGGTGGCGTATCAATGTTCGAGCCGGTGCACGGCTCCGCGCCGGATATTGCCGGAAAGGGAAAGGCCAACCCCATCGCCGCCATCCTGGCCGGGAAGATTATGATCGACACCCTAGGCCGCCCGGACCTCGGCAAAATGATCGAATGGGCGGTCAAGATGGCCATGAAGCAGAAGAAGGTCACCGCGGACATGGGCGGAACGTTGAACACCACCCAGGCCGGGGATGCCATCGCCGAACTGGTCCGCCAGTCCGGATAAACCTCTTAATTCGCCCTGGGGCTGAGCATGTGCCCCAGAGCGGCGCTCTTTATTCTTGATACTCCGTCGATCTTTTTCTTATTCCCAATTCCACGCTCCTCCGCCTGAAGCTAATTAGCACCACGATAACATCTAACGGGTGGTTCTAACGTCGCATGGATAGAAAGGTTGCTTATGGACGCCCCATGTTCCTTGAAGATCACTGGTTATCATCTAATAATATAAACTTATATAATATTAAATATCAGTATTGGAAGTGACACGGCTAGTAGAAACGTCACCAACGAGGTTGGGGAAACCTCCGGCGCCCGTACTACAGTAGAAGGGATGATCATCGGACGAAAGATTTTGTCTGCTATCACAGTAGCTGCCTTGTTAATGACCGAACTGATGGTTCTGGCGTCACCGATGGCGAGCGCCTCGCTCACCCCGTCAGACCCGATCGTCATATACGGAAATTCAGATCTCGTCAGTCAAGCCTCAACAAAGGGGTGGACTGGCGACGGCTCGGCCGAGAACCCGTACACGATCGCTAACCTGAGCTTCGACGCAGGAAGTGGCACGGCGATATCGATATCCGAAACCAGCCTGTTCGTGACCATAAGGAGCTGTACCATCACTACCTCTTACCACGGCATCAACATCTATAGATCGAGCAACGTGACAATCGTAGGCAACGCAATCAATGGCTTGTCCAGTGGCGTCGATATCCTCCTAGGCTCATCGAACAACAACACCATATCGAACAACAACTGCAGTGGTTATCGTGGGATGTATCTATCCTCATCGAACAACAACATCATATCGAACAACAACTGCAGCGGCATCATCGAGATCGGCATCTATCTGTATTCCTCGAACAACAATGATGTCCTGGACAACAACTGCAGCGACAATAGTTTCGGCATCCGGTCGATCTGGTCAACCAATAACGATTTCTTGAACAACACCTGCAATGGCAATGATCAGGACGGCATATGGCTGGATGAATCTAGCAGGTCCGTTCTGTCGCACAACACCTGCAATGGCAACATGTTCCAAGGGATCTTTCTGGAATTTTCGAGCAACAGCACCCTAACCAACAACTGCTGTAACAGCACTTTCGCCGGAATCCGGTTATCATACTCTGACAACAGCACCTTCTCGAACAACACTGGTAGTAACGATTACTACGGCATTTTCATAGAATTCTCGGGTAATAGCATCATCATCAACAACACTTACCGTGACATCTCCGGGGGAGCTATCCTTCTGGGCATTTCAAACGACAGTCTGGTGTCGAACAACACCTGCATCGGCGGCGATAGTGGCATCATGGTGGGCTCATCGAGCCGTTGCACCGTGTCGAACAACACCTGCACAGACGTGAGCGGTGTAGGGATCTACCTGAATAATTGCACCGGGTACATGGATGGCAACACCCTCGTCAACTGCTCGTTCGATCTCTGGGCAGACCCCCTGGATGTTCAAGAGTATGTCGATGTGATGAAGATAACCTCAACCAACACAGTCAACGGCCTACCGGTCTACTTCCTGAAGAACGCAGACCTGGATGGCGCATCCGTTCCCTCTTCTGGTATCGGCGAGATCATTCTGCTCAACGTGACCGATGCTGACATCAGCGGGCTTTCCATGAACTATGGCGGTGTGGTCATCGGCATATCTTCGTACCTAGTCATCGAGGATAATAAGATCGATAACGCCACCAACCCGGTCTGCATGTTCCTGTCGAACCACTGCATAATCGATGACAATGTGTTCATCAACGCACCGTGGGAAGGGATCTTCGTGGGGAGCTCGAGCAACATAATCGTTTCGAACAACACCTGCAACGGCAATGGGAATGGTATCTATCTAGACAGTTCGAACAACATCACCGCCATTGACAATTCGATGGTCGGCTCGACCAGCCATGGCATCTTATTGACCGCCTCGAGCAACAACACCCTCGTCGGCAACACGATCGTCGATTCCGCTGACTACGGCATCTACGTCATGAGCAGTAGCTCTAATTTGATCTACGATAATGCGCTCATCGACAACAGGGGAGCTACGTCTGAGTACAGTTCGAGCCATGTCCAGGCTTACGACGACGGCACCAACACCTGGAATTCTACCATACGCGGCAACTTCTGGGTCGACTGGCAGTCGAACGAGCGCTACCTCATCGACGGCGGAAGCATGGCCGATGAGCTGCCGTTCTACATCGTAGACTCCGATGCTCCTGAAGTGACCATAACCAGCCCGGCGGTCGGCGCGTGGTACAACATCACGGTAATGAACGTCACCTGGACCGCGTCGGACGCGAGCGGCATCGCCAACATGTCCGTTTCCCTGGACGGTGGAGCGTTCATCGACGTGACGAACTACTACTACGAGTTCACGGCGCTCGCCGACGGGCAGCACACCGTTTCCGTCCGCGCCTACGACCATGCCGGCAATTTCCAGGTGGCGAGCAAGGTCTTCAACATCGAGATCGAGCTGCCATCGATCGTCATCACCGAGCCGATGAACGACTCGAACGTTGGCTCTACCGACGTCCATGTTTCTTGGAGCGGTTCCTCGGCCTCGGGAATCGGCCGGTACTGGATCAGTGTGGATGGAGGTTCGTTCGTGGATGTTGGGCATAACACCTCGCACCTCCTCTCGTTAGCTAACGGGCAACACATCGTGATCGTCAAAGCACGCGACTACGCCGGCAACTGGAACTCGACCGAAGTAGAGTTCGAGATCGTCGACGATGTGGCGCCGACCGCGACCATATCTCCCAGCGGCAGTAACGTAGCGATCAGCTCGGTTATCATGGTCGAGTTCTCCGAAGCGATGAACATCTCGTCGGTGAACATCGTGGTGAACGGTGTTGCCGGAACGATCACTTGGAACGGCAACGTAGCAACGTTGACTCCGTCCACCTCGCTCGCTTACGGCACCGAGTACTCAATCACCATATCAGGCAAGGACCTGGCCGGGAACGAGATGACTTCGGAGAGCACCTTTACCACGCTCTCGGACAAGGGAGTGATATGCGGATCGATCAAGGGCGCCGACGGCAACGTGGTCGCCAACGCCACGGTCACGCTGAGCAACGGAATGACCACGATAACCGACGTGAACGGTTACTTCGAGTTCACTGGGGTGCCGTCCGGTTCGTATACGCTCACGATAACCAAGGATGGCTTCCAGACGATCACTCAGACGGTGAGCACATCGGCCGGCGAGACCACCGACCTGGCGACGCTGAGCATCGCGAAGACTGCGCCCGTGAACGGTGATAACGGCAGCATCCTGTGGACCGCTGGCATCTTCGCCGTCCTGGTCGCTGCGCTCTTGGTCATCGGCTTCCTTCTCTACCGGAGGAAGAACGAGAAGAAGTGAGCAACGAGGCCTCGCGGCCTCCCTTTCTCTTTTTCTCCATATTCAACTAGGCACTGGATTGTCCAACTCAAGATTCGGATAGGTGGCGTCGGCAGCAGCCCTCATGGCGCGAGCGCTCCCTTCACCTCTTTTCCGGCCGCTCTCCCGATATCATCTGTTCAAATGGCCAGTTTAATGGATTCTAGGAACCTGGACTAATAATTATGATGGTGTAATTATATTAAGAAGTGACGATGCGACATGGCTATGATCGTCCCGGGGAGCATGGCCATCAGGAACATGAAGAGGAGCGAGGTGGACCTCGCGCTCGAATGGGCCGCAAAGGAGGGGTGGAATCCTGGCATCCGCGACGCGGAGCCGTTCTTCCGGGCCGATCCTCGCGGCTTCTTCATCGGTGAGGTGAACGGCGAGGCCGCGGCAATGGGGTCGCTGGTCAGCTACCCAGGGGACATGAGCTTCGCCGGCTTCCTGATCGTCCGCCCCGACCTTCGCGGCCACGGGCTGGGGAGGCAGATGCTCCGTTTCTTGATGGATCATGGCGCTGACCGCAACGTTATGGGAGACGGCGTCCCTGCGATGGTCCCGACATATCTGGACAAGGGGTTTTCCTTCTCGCACTGGAACCACCGCTTTGAGGGCCTGGGCGAACAGAATATTTTCGCAGACCTTGTGCCTGTCAGCGAGGTACCGTTCGATGATCTGATCCGCTATGATGCTCATGTCTTCCAGGCATCACGTCGTGAGTTCCTCCGGTCGTTCCTGACGCAGGAGGGTACGACAGCTCTTGCCTGCATCCACAACGGTGAACTGCAAGGTTACGGGGCGATCAGGCCCTGTCGAACAGGTCACAGGGTCGGCCCGCTGTTCGCCGAGGACCGCACGACTGCAGAGAGCATACTTCACGGGCTCATATCCACGATCCCCGGGCAGAGGTACTTCCTTGACGTTCCTGAGCTCAACGCCGTCGGGATGGCGCTGGCGAGGGATATCGGTCTGACGGAGTCGTTCAGGACCGCCAGGATCTACACCAAGTACATCCCTGCGACGTTCTTCAACAAGATGTTCGGGATCACCAGTTACGAACTGGGGTAATCGCATGAGCACCTTCCCATGTCCTCCTCGAGGCTTCGGTCGCGGCCTCCCCATTAATATATTTTTATTGATGACCGCGGAGGGCTAGCATGGACGCCGTGACCGCTGACCTGCTGATCTCGCTGACCGAGATCATGTGCGTCATCATAGTGGCCGCCTATGTCATAACTCGCACCAAGATTTTCTCGGAGTCCCTCGGAGGTAAGATCCCATGGAAGAGCCAGATAATTCTCATGCTGGCCTTCGGTCTCCTGTCCATCTTCGGCACCTACGCGGGCATAGATATCATGGGAGTCAAGGTCAACGTGCGTGACCTCGGCCCCATGATCGCCGGCCTTGTGGGAGGGCCGTTGATGGGCATCGGTGCTGGCCTGATCGGTGGGATACACCGCCTGCTGTTCGTGGGCGGGGAAACCACGCTCTCCTGCTCGCTCGCGACCATCTTCGCCGGGGTATTCGGCAGCATTATATGGTACATCGCCGGGAAGAGGTTCCCCGGAGTATTGGTGGCGGTGGCCTTCGCCATCATGCAGGAGGTGTTCCACATGGCTCTGGTCATCCTGCTCGTCACGCCATACGATTACGCCGTGAATGTGGTCGAGCGGGTAGGTCCGCCGATGATAGTGGTCAATGCTCTGGGCATGCTCTTGTTCGCCTACATAATCAACAATCTGATGAAGGAGCGGAGAACGCAGGAAGAGCGCGACCGGCTGCACGATGCCATCGAGAAGGAGAAGTTCGAAATGGAGGTTGCCAGGGACATACAGCAGAGCTTCCTGCCCAAGAGCGGGCCGTCGGTCGAGAGATACGATGTACACGCGCTCAACCTCTCGGCCAAGGAGGTGGGCGGTGACTTCTACGACTTCATCGACCTCGGTGGCGAGCGGTCCGGTCTGGTCATAGCCGATGTCTCCGGCAAGGGCGTGCCTGGGGCTATATACATGGCTCTGTCGAGAACAGTCCTGCGGGCAACCTCCTTGAAGGCACCGGGGCCGTCGGCCGCCCTGGCCGAGGCGAACCGTCTGATCGCCGAGACCTCCGAGTCATCAGGCATGTTCGTGACGCTGTTCTATGCCGTCCTGGACCGTTCGGCCAGGAAGCTGACCTATTCCAACGCCGGGCACAATCCGCCGTTGCTTCTAAGGTCAGACGCTTTCACCGAGCTTGCAGGCGAAGGAATCGCGCTGGGTGCGATGGAGGGCGCCGTGCCGGAGGAGAGGGAGCTGCAGCTGCAGGAAGGAGACCTGGTGCTGTTCTACACCGACGGTGTCACCGAGGCCAACGCACCATCCGGGGAGCTATATGGCGAGGACAGGCTGAAGCTTGCCATCAGGAGGCTCGGGTCCGCATCGGCTACAGACGTCGTCGAGGGGATCAAGAATGATGTTCTGGAGTTCTCCAAGGGTGTTGTCCAATATGATGACATCACCCTCATGGCGCTGAAGGTCGGGGTGGATGGATGAGCTTGATCGGAAGCAAGGTCTTCGAGGCCAGCCTGGAGCGACTGGAGGAGGTCCTTGCTTTCATTGGCCCTTTAATTTCCGAGGCTCTGCGGAGCGAGGAGAGAATGACGGACCTTCTGGTAGCCGCCGAGGAGGCGTTCACCAACGTGGCCGAGCATGCCTACGACGGTCCGGGGAGCGTCGAGGTCAGCGTCGAGGTCGAGGGGATGGCGATCTACCTTACGTTCAGGGACCATGGGAAGCCTTTCGACCCTCTTAACGTCCCGCCGCCGAACCTCAACGAGGCGCCGGAAGGCCGTGTCGTCGGCGGGCTGGGCATACATCTGATGAGGAGTCTAGTCGACGATGTCCGATACTGTAGGGAAGCGGGTACGAACGTGCTTGTCATGGTGATGGGCACCGCGAACAATAACATTTCATGAGCAAAGAAGCAGCGAGTTGACCGAAATGGAGATAAAGGAAAGTGACAGCAACGGGATACGGATCATAGACACCATAGGCCGGATAGACGCGTACTCGGCCAAGACCCTCGAGGACTGCCTCAAGAAGGCGATGGGCGAGGGCCACCAGAACATACTGGTGGACCTGAAGGATACCGATTACATCAGCAGCGGCGGGCTTAGGGTCTTCCTCGCCACTTTGAAGGAGCTGCGTAAGAATGGAGGCTCGCTCAAGCTGTGCTGCCTCACTCCCGCTGTCCTCAAGATATTCAAGCTGGCGGGCTTCACGAGCATCTTCAGCATATTCGCGAGCGAACAGGAAGCGCTGGGAAGCTGATGACTGCCTTGGAGAGCGTAAAATGGCAGCCTGTACCTGGCTTCGAGTGTGTCGAGCTATACCCGTTCATAAGGAAGCCGGACATCGTGTCCTGCAACTCCTATGTCCTGCGAACCCCCTGCGAGCTTATCGTCATCGACCCGGGTGCCGATGCCGAGCAGATGGCTCGCATACTGGAGATAGTGCAGCAGGGGGTCGCCGCCGGCCTCGACGCGACTTTCTACCTTACTCATTGCCACGTTGATCACTGCTTCCAGATCGTGTCGGCGTACCACAGCGAGGGAAAAGGGTCGATGAAGCTGGCAGTCCAGGAGGCGGGGGCTGAGGCGTTGAGATCCCTCGATCCTGACCTGACGCAGGCCAAGGTGATGGGCTGGGCTTTCCCGCCGTCTTCCCTCCAGATAAGCTGCTCCTCCCTGCTGGATGGAGGAGAATTGACCGGAGAGGTCTCCCTGGGAACGAAGATGGACGCCATGCCGACATGCGAAGGTCTAACGCTGAGGCGGCAGATCGTGCCGCTCGACGGAGGCGCCATGGAAGTGTTCCATACCCCGGGCCACAGCCCGGACAGCGTGTGTTATCTGGTCGGTAGGATGCTCTTCACTGGGGACCTCCTGTTCGCCGCTGACCCCGGCATTGCCGGGCAGGTCGGATGGAACCGGGACGACCTGGTGACCTCGGTGAGGAACGTCCTCTGGCTGCTGAAGAACAGGGAGATCGACCTATGCTGCCCCGGCCACGGTAGGCCAGTGGACACCGAGACGGCCAGGGCCATCCTGGAGGGCATGCTGCAGAGGGCTGGCGAGCTCGGGTCGATACAAACGAACGATCTGGACCGCATCAGGTTCACGTCCGACTACGCACTGGATATCCTCATGGAGGCGAACGAGGCGTTCTCCGTCCTCGCCGGCCGCTTGTATTACCTCTCCTACTATCTCGAGGAGCTGGAGGAGTCGGAGGAGGCCCGTCGGTGCAGGGAATGCCTCGAGTCCGACAAGATCGACGAGCTCCTGGCGAAGTTCCATCACTTCGTAGAGGAGTTCCTGCAGGGCCAGAAGGTCCAACTACAGGTCATCCTCAAGGCGATACAGACGATACAATCCATCGAACACCTATTTCGAGGCACTAAGCTGGAGGAACTCATGGATGCGTCGGTCCTTAGGCGCACCTCGAGGCTGCTGGGCGATTTCACCAACGCGGTGAAGGGGCTGGAGTTCGATATCGAGATGACGACAGCCCAGCTGGACGTCCTGGTTGATCTCACCATCGGCACCCTCGCCTCGCCCCCGCCTCCCGAGGAGGAAATCCTCGATGCCGTGGGTGACGACGACGCCTACCTGGCAGCGCTGGCGAAGAGAATCGCCCACCTTCCCATCTACGATGGGATGACTTTCAGCGTGAGCAAGGAGGGGGACGCGGATCTTGCGGTCCGCATCGACGAGAGACGGTTCGTCGACGCGCTGTGCGGGCTCCTGGAGGAGTACGTAGGGCTGGAGGTCAGAGAGATCGTCCTAGGGCTGACCGGCGGTGACTGGCCGACCGTGACCATAACCGCTGATGTCAAGGGGCAGGTCCTAGATCAGGAGAAGGAGAGGTCCCACCGCCGGCGGTTCGAGCTGGCCGGCGCTAGGCTCAAAAGTGAGGAAGACCCTGCGTGCCTCCTCATCGAGATGGAGGCCCCCGGGAGAAATGGATAAAGGAAGGCGTTTAGTGTCCTTCGGTCCCAAACCGAAGAACGCTCATGCCTGGTGGTGGGGGTCCGACTCATCTCTCAGCTGCTTCACAAAGTCGTCGAACTTCACCCCGTACTTCGGGGCCTTGGTCCCGTGGCGCCTTAT
Source organism: Methanomassiliicoccus sp. (assembly GCA_033485155.1). Taxonomy (NCBI): domain Archaea; kingdom Methanobacteriati; phylum Thermoplasmatota; class Thermoplasmata; order Methanomassiliicoccales; family Methanomassiliicoccaceae; genus Methanomassiliicoccus; species Methanomassiliicoccus sp. Next base: position 141,485 of record JAWQJJ010000003.1, on the reverse strand, counting down.
GGCCAGGGTGCCGCTCTGCTCCTCCTTGTCCCCTATGACAATGATGTAGGGGATCTTCTGCAGCTCGGCGTCGCGGATCTTGCCCTCCACAGTGCCATAGCTCTGGTCCAGCTCCACGCGGTAGCCGAGATCGAAGAACTTCTTGCTGATGGCCTCGGCCGCCTGCTTGTTGTTGTCCTTGAACGAGATGATGCGAAGCTGCACCGGAGCCAGCCACACCGGGAGGTTGCCATTGAGGTGCTCCAGCAGGATGCCCATGAACCTCTCCAGCGAGCCGTACACGGTACGGTGTAGCATGATCGGACGGTGGCCCTTGCCGTCGTCCCCGGCATACTCTAGCTGGAACCGCTCTGGCATCTGGAAGTCGAGCTGGATGGTGGCGGTCTGCCACTCCCGACCCAGGGAGTCCTTGATCTTGAAGTCGATCTTAGGGCCGTAGAAGGCACCGTCGCCCTCGTTGACCTCGTACTTCACCCCCCTGTCCTCGAGCGCCTTACGCAGCGCCGCTTCTGCTCGCTCCCACAGAACGGGGTCGCCCATGGCGTTCTCCGGCTTGGTCGAGAGCTCCATGCGGTACTGGAAGCCAAAGAGCTTGTAGAATCGGTCCACCAGAGCCATCACTCCTACGATCTCTGGTTCCAGGGACTCTTCGGTGCAATAGATGTGCGCATCGTCCTGGGTGAACTGAATGACCCGGAACAGGCCAGACAGCACGCCGGAGAGCTCGACGCGGTGGACGTCGCCGAACTCCAGCATCCTCAGTGGTAGTTCGCGGTAGCTCCTCTCCCTGCTCTTGAACACCAGAATGCCGCCGGGGCAGTTCATTGGCTTTACCGCGAACTGCCGGTCGTCGTAGTTGGTCAGGAAGATGTTGTCCTTGTAGTGCCCCCAATGGCCGGACACCTTCCATAGGATATCGCTCATGACTTGCGGCGTTCGTATCTCCTGGTAACCGGCCTTACGGTGCTCCTCCCGGGAGAGGTCGATAAGCGCGTTCCTGATCGCTTGGCCCTTAGGGTGCCAGAATACCATGCCCGGCGCGACGTCGTAGAACGAGAAGAGGTCCAGCCTCTGCCCGATGATGCGGTGGTCGTTCTCCTTGAGATCTCCCTTGCTCAGCTTGGACTTGGAGACCTGCTTCAGGAGTACGGCGGGGTCGAAGTCCTCGACCTCGACCTGCTTCTTCGCCGTGACCCGGATCTCCCGCGAGAGCTCGGAGAGCGGGTGTCCCTTGCAGCTCATCTTGAACGCCTTGTACCATCCGAAGGGCGCGCGATGGACCTCCACCCCCTCATTCTGCAGCAAGGATTCCATGGTCCGGAGCATCTTCTTGCCCGCATCAGGCGATGACAGCGATGATGAGAGGTGGGCGTAGGGATACAGCACGATTCTTTCCGCCCCCACCTTCTTGGCCACCTCCAGGACGTCGGCGGCAGCCCTCTGAGCGATGCCCTCGAGGTCCTCCTCGTCCTGCTTCTCCACGCTGATGAAATCGATCAGGACCTCTTCCCAGCGGCCCTGCTTCTCCTGATCGGTGATCTGATCTGCCACGGGGGTCCGCTTCTTCACGGCATACTCCAGGTAGTCAGAGTGAATGTAGAGGGTCTTCATCGGTCTGTCGTAATACCTGTCCATTATTTTACTGTTCTCTGGTCGCCATCATCCACCAGTTCATCGAGCCAGAAGTGTGTAATTAGCCCACAACGCTTAAATGACCTCTCCAGGTTCATGGAGCGGTTCCAATGGCCTCAAAATCCTCTAAACCCGGTTGGCTTCGATACAAAAGCTCGCTGGTGGTCGTCGTCCTAGTCCTGCTCGTGGTGGGCGGTTCGGTCGGGGCGTACGAACTGATGGGCAGCGACAGGACGGTCCAGTCCGGCGACCTCGTGAAGGTCAACTACATCGGCAAGCTGCCGAACGGACAGGTCTTTGACACCTCCCTTTACTCGGTGGCCACCGACAACGCTACTTACCCCAAGGCGCTGTGCTTCAGCTTCCGGGGCAACTCGAGCACTTACACCACCCTCAGCTTCACCGTGGGCAAGGACTCCATGATCGAAGGGTTCGAAAATGGCGTGATGGGGATGAAGGCCGGGGAGACCAAGACCTTTGTCATCACCCCCGATGAGGCTTATGGCGATGCCAACACATCTAAGATCACGACCATGAACCTCACCGAGACCATACCTGTCCAGAAGACCATGAGCGTGACGGAGTTCAAGGCATACTTCGGGGAGAGCCCGACCAAGTTCACGCTCTACACCGACCCGAATTACGGATGGACGGTGTGGACGACGATGGTTGACAGCTCGAACGTGGTGCTTCAAAACCAGCCGGTGAATGGTACGACCTACAAGGCCTTCGACTCGTCGACCGATCCCAGCTATGGGTGGAACATCACGGCGGAATACGATTCGACGGGCACCAATATCATCATCCACCACCATCTCGACGCCTCCAGCGCGATGACGGTGAAGGGCATCGATAGCTCCACCACGCTGTATGTAACGGGTGTGGACGAGTCCGCCGGGACCGCGGTCATCGATAAGAACAACCAGATCCTCGGCAAGGACCTGACCTTCACCGTGACCGTGGTCTCCATCGGATGAAACCCCTTTTCTTTCTCCTTCTCCGAACGGTAACGACAACGGCCTGGCGGGGCGAGGCCGCCTACCGCAGTGGAAATCGCTGACAGGGTGGCCGAGGGCACATCGGAGCGATCACTCCTCGGCTACCTTGCGATAGGTCTCCTCGAGTTCCTCGAAGATGTTGGGCCAGGAATATCGGGTGATGTGTTTCTTGGCCGCCGCGGCACAGGAGCGGCGCTTGGTCTCGTCATGAAGCATGCCATTGAGAGCGGAAGCGAGTGCCGGGCCGTCCTTGGGCGGGACGAGGATGCCGCCGCCCCCTACCACCTCGGGCAGGCCGCCGACCCTGGACGCCACCACTGGCTTCCCCCAGGTCATCGCCTCAGCCACTGCCATACCGTAGGACTCGAACAGCGAGGGCATGACGAACAGCCGGCAGTTCGAGAGCAGCTCGAGCTTGCGCTCGGTGCTGACCCATCCCGTGAACTCGACCCTGTCGGTGACGCCGAGGGAACGGGCCAGTCGCTCCAGTTTCTCTTTCTCCGGCCCGTCGCCCACGATGATCAGTCTCCCCTCGACCCCGCTCATCGCCCTTATCAGGTATGGGAGTCCCTTGGTGCCCACCAGTCGGCCGACGAAGAGGATGTAGTCCCCTTCCCTGCCCTCCCCGCCCTGAAGGTCGATCCCCGGTGGGATAACCTCCAGCATCTCCGGCCGGAAGCCGCGCTTGAGGAGGTCCCCTTTGATGAACTCAGTGATGCAGATGACTCGATGGTCGCGGATGTGGCGACAGAACAGCGCATCGTTGACCAGACTTACCGCCCGGCCGAGTCCCTGTCCCTCGCCGTAGGTGTTGTGGAAGGTGAAGATCCATTTTCCCCGGTAGCGGCGGATGGCCTTGGTGTACGAGGGAGCCCACCGATAATGGAAGTCGACCACGTCCGGATCCAGTCGGTCCAGCGCTTCCAGCACTCCGGGCGTGGCAACGTACGGTGGATTGTAATGGCCGTAGAATTTCGAGGGCAGGCGGACGATACGGTATCCATCTCGCTCCTCCTCCGGTGCGGTGCCGGCGAGCTGGGAGGTGAGGATGATCATCTCATGTTTCCTCGAAAGTCCCTTGGCCACCTCATGCAGACGGTACTCGATCCCCCCCATGTACGGGTAGTGGTACGGGTTAAGCTGTACGATTCGCATTTTCACATTTCCTCTTGCGGATGAAGGAGGCCACGAAGCTGGCGGCCAGGATAGTGACGATCATTACTATGCTGGCGGTCTGGGCCGTGCCTTGGGAGAAATAGGCTAGGAAGAACCCCCCGAGCATCAGGATGGTCCCATACTTCAGCACCCCGCCGATCACCACGTACATCATCGATCTCCGGAGGTTCCAACTGGACAGGGCGATGAAGCCGCCCAGGAATGGCAGGATGGGGGCGATGCGGTTCAGGAGGATCATCCGCTCATCCTGGACCAGAAGGAAGCAGCGGTACCTCTCCACCGCCTTGCAGACCTTCTCACGGTAGTTGCCGAGCTTGGCCTTCTTGAGAATGAGATAGAGTGTCATCACACCGGCGATCTCGGCCAGGACGATGGTCAGCAACATCATGCTGCCGTAAACCAGCAGCCAGTTGCCCGATGCACCATCTTGGGATAGAAAGACCAGCACGACGAAAAGCTCTGGAAGGGTCGGAAAGATGATGGCGTCGATGTAGAAAAGCAGGAATATGAAAACCAGGCCCCCCCATAGGCCGAGTGGTTCGAATAATCCCCACAAGGCTGATCCCACATCGGTCATTCGGCCAAATATTGCATCCTGGTTAGAATACCTTTCCGTCCAAAACCATTTTCTTCCGTTCTATGGAGTACTTATAAAGCTCCACCAGCTTCTCCACGCTAAGCTCCACGGAATAGCCCATGGCGTACCGCCGGGCGCTCCACCGCATCTCCTCAGCATGGTCCAGCGCGCTCCCCATGGCCTCAGAGCAGGAGTCGGGATTGTCCTCGAACAGGAAGCCATTCTCCCCTTTGTGGATCATCTCCTTCACCGCCCGGTAGTTGATCCCGGCCACCGGCTTGCCGCTGGCCATGGCTTCGAGGCCCACCAATCCCTGGGTCTCGAACTTCGAGGCGATGACCGAGGCATCACAGGCCGCATAAACGCTGGGCAGCTCCTCGTCGGGGATGAATCCGGTGAAGATGATCCTGCCCTCCAACCCCATCTCCCTCACGCACTCCTGGTAGTGCTTCTTGGCCGGCCCCTCGCCCACGATGAGCAGCCGGACCTGGGGGTCTTTTTTCACTAGGCGGGAGTAGCCCTCGATCACCAGGTCCAGGTTCTTCTCGAAGGCTATCCTTCCGACATGGAGCAGAACCCGTTCGCCGTCCAACCCATACCGATGGCGAATGACCGATCCGTCGTTGTCCGGTCTGAAGCGCTCGCAATCGACCCCCGTGGGGATGATGTCCACGCGGTGCATGGCCGGAGCGTAGGACAGGAGCTCGGACTTGATCGCGGCGGTCGGAGCGACCACCGAGTCGGCCCGTTCCAGGAGCTGCTTGAGATATATCCAGAACAACCGATTGGTCATCCACTCGGGGATCGGCATGGGGGCGTAGTACTTGGCCGCATCGGTGATCATGGTGTGGAAGGAGACGACCACCGGCAACTTCATCGTTCGCGCGGCAAACATCGACCTGACACCCATGAATAGGAGGCCGTGGGTATGGATCACATCGACGTCCAGGTCATTGAGGATCTCGCACTTGTTCGTCGGGAAGGGGGACAAGCTGTAACCGGGGCAGCGCTTGTAACTAAGCAAGCGAAAGTAGAACACCCCTTCCTCGCGATGGCCGTTGCAGGGCTCGGGGGCGAAGATGTAGACGTCGTGGCCCAGTCGTTCCAGCTGGGCCTTGGTCGTGAGGATCGAGTTGACCACCCCGTCCCGAGCGGGGAGGAAACTGTCAGTGAACATCGCGACGCGCATACCAGTCCTCATCTCGTCATCGTTCTCAGTTTGCCCAGCAGCTCTTCGGGAGAGGAAGCGAACAGGCGTATCGCCGGCCCTCGTCCCGGTCCGCCCCGGTCGACGACCACGTCAGGGACACAATCAAGCAGCATTAATCCATCTTCCGGCCCCATTCCAGATTCCAGGGATGACCGATGCCCATCCCTGATCGTCCGCGAGGACAGCTTTGTCTTCCTCACCGCCTTGGCAAGTTCCTCAGAGAACGGGAGCTCTGCCCCAGCTCTCATTCGGCCGTCGACCTTCATGGCGGCCAGGATCGCCAGGCCAAGCCCCCTAGCCGTGCCGAAGGAGGGGCACGGGCAGGCGATCCCTTGCCCTGACGGGACCGCTACCGCGCAGACGTCCTCGGCGCCCTCCGCCCCGGAGAGGGCGAAGGCCATGCTGAGATTTTCTCCAAGTAACCACCCCGAGGGCCCGGCCATTGCCGCCTCCCCCGCCGCGGAGCGCAGTCGCGACAATGCTTGGAACCGCTGAGCGTCACGGAGCTGTCTTCCTAACGGCTCCACTATCGGCACACCTCTGCCGATGACGTGGCGAGCGATAATGGCATCGCCGATGGCCGCCCTGGATGCCAGGGCGCTCTCCCAGACACTTGATCCTTTGGCCAGGTTGGCCGCGAGGTACGATGAGAGGATGCACCCGCCGCCGTGCCCTCGAACGTCCACCCGGGGACCGGATAGGAGCAGGAACTTCCCGTCGTGGAACAAGGTATCGGTGCACTCCGCGGTCTTCATGTGCCCGCCCTTCAGCAACACCGCTTCCGCCCCCATCCCGGCGAGATCTCGGCAGGCCCTACGGACCGTGGCGTCGTCCTCGATCTTATAGCCAACCAGTGCCTCAGCTTCGGGCACATTGGGTGTGACGATAGTCGCCAGTGGTATAACGTGTTCCCTCAGCGCCTCGATGAGATCATCGCGGTTCAGAGCATCACCGACACCCGCCACCAGGACGGGGTCGATCACCAATGGAATATTCTCTCCGGACAGCCGGTCGGCGATAGCGGTGGCTATCCCGGCGGAGTACAGCATCCCGGTCTTGGCTGCGGAGACGTGGACGTCCTCGAGCACAGCGTCGATCTGGGCCACCACCTCTGTTGCCGGGAGAGGAAAAATGCCTGCCACCCGGGTGGTGTTCTGGGCAGTGATGGCGGTCACAGCCACGGCGGCGTGTATCCCCTGAGCGGCCATGGACTTGACGTCGGCCTCGATACCCGCCCCTCCCACCGAATCGGAGCCAGCGATGGTCAGCGCGACGAGCATGCCCTGGAAACCCTCTTGCCCGATATATACTAGTGCTTCAGGGTCACACCGACGCTCGATCATCAGACCGGCCCTAGAGCGGTAAAATATATATACCCACCCCCCTTTCAAAATGTTCGATGAAGGCGACCAGCGGGCATTTCATCTTCAACGATGACTTCCAATACAGTGAGCTTGCGGAACCTTTTCCCGAGATACTCACCACCTTTCTGGAGGAGACCGACCAGATGCCTGACGATGACGACGTCCTGCAGATGTTCATCTTCCTAAACCAGCAGGCGTTGCGAAAGAACGAGAAACCGGAGGGCTACAACCGCAAGGGACGGATGCGTTTGGTCTTCCCTCTGGGAAGCCATCAGTTCTACATCAAGTCCAATGTGGCGGGTAGCGAGGTCGTCAGGCTGAGCGAGAAGGTCAGCAAGATGCTCACCAAGGCCGGGGTCAAGCATACTCTGCAGTGGAACGCCCTCGGGCCCAAGGATCAGTACTGAGACGGGCTCCGAGCGGGGTGCTCCATTGTTTCCTCGGAGCGAGGCTCGGCGCTCGGCATAGGTCTGCAAGGCGGGGGCGCCCCGGAAGTCCGGATCCTCAACTCATCAGGGTGGCGAAGGCCCGCTCAACTCTCGTCCTCTCCCGGTCCACGAACTCACTCTGACGGTGCAGGACGGACATCGCCTGGCTTAGCTGCATGGGGGTGACCTCCGGCGATGTGCCCCCGATCGAGGTCCTACGGGCTACGCACCTATCCACCGGCAGAACGGAGAACACGTCGCGGTCTATGATGCCGCAGAAGCCCTTGAGTTCGTACACGTTGAGGTCCTCCAGGCGTTTCCTGTTGTCGATGGCGTAGCGCACGATGGCCCCCACAACCTCGTGGGCCCGGCGGAAAGGAAGACCCTTCATGACCAGGTAGTCAGCAAGATCGGTGGCGTTGATGTAACCGTCCTTGCACGCGTTGAGCATTCTCTCTTCGTTCAAGCGCATGGTCGCTACCATCGCCGCGGCCATTCTCAGGCAGGGGATCAGGCGATCATAGGCGGCGAAGACCGCCGGTTTGTCCTCTTGGAGGTCTCGGTTGTAAGCGGTCGGCAACCCCTTCATCGTCGTCAGGATGTTGACCAGATCCCCGACCGAGGCCCCAGTCCGCCCCCGGATCAGCTCTGCAACGTCGGGGTTCTTCTTCTGGGGCATGATGCTGCTGCCGGTCGAATACGAATCGGCCATCTCCAGGAATCCAAACTCGGAGGACGACCAGTACACCAGCTCCTCGCACAGCGAGGAGAGGTGTACGGCGGTGAGGGTAGCAGCGAAGAGGTACTCGGCCACAAAGTCGCGGTCCGACACCCCGTCGATGGAGTTGGGGCAGGGAGCGTCGAAGCCCAGAAGGCTGGCGGTGCTCAGGCGGTCGATCTTGTAGGTGGTGCCGGCCAGGGCGGCAGAGCCGAGGGGACAGACGTTCAGCCGTTTATAGGAGTCCACGAGCCGTTCGGCGTCCCGCTGCAGGCGGAAGAAGTGGGCCATCAGCCAGTGCCCGACCGTCACCGGCTGGGCATGCTGGATGTGAGTGAAACCGGGGAGGATGATCTCCAGGCTATCGCTGGCCCGCTCCATGAGGGCCTTCTGCAGCGCGCTGATGGCCTCCAACGTATCGAGGGTGGCGTCACGCATGAACATACGAAGGTCTGTGACCACCTGGTCGTTTCGGCTCCGGGCGGTATGCAGCCGGGCCCCGGCGTCCCCGACCATATCCGTGAGCAGGAACTCGATATTGGAGTGAATATCCTCCAAGCTCTCCTGCACCGGCAGGGTCCCCTCTTCGACCTGCGCCATGATTGAATGCAGCCCGCCCTGGATGGCCTCGCCGTCCTGGGCGGATATAATGCCCTGGCGGGTCAACATCCGGGCGTGGGCCAAGGAACCCAATATATCGTACCTTGCCAACCGCTGGTCGACGGCAAGGGAGGTGGTGAATAGCAGCGTGCTCTCCGCCGCCCCCTCGCTGAACCGCCCGGACCACAGCGTCTTCCTTTCCCCGCTCATAATAGCTCCTCCTCGTAAGTCATCATCGTCGAACCTGGAACCGTCCCCCGTTAGAAAAAGGAATGGGTGGAAAGGGTTTGGGCTCAGGTGGCCTTCTTGCGCTGGACCTTCTTGGCCGCCTTGATGGGAGGCGCCTGCTCGACTACCTTCATCTTGGCCTTATGCGCCGAGGCCACCGTCTTCAGGGGCAGGCCCCAAACGTAGATGAATCCCTTAGCCGAGGTGTGATCGAACTCGTCGCCCTTGGCATAGGTTGCCAGGCCCTCGTTGTACAGCGAGAAGGGGGACTCCCGCCCGACGACATCCACGTTTCCCTTGTAGAGCTTTACCGTGACCATGCCGGTGACATACTTCTGGGTGCTCTCCACGAAGGCGTCCAGTGCCTCCCTCAGCGGAGAGAACCACAGGCCATCGTAGGCCAGCTCGGAGAAGCGCTGCTCCACTCCCTTCTTGTAAGCGAGGACGTCCCTGGTAAGCACCATGCCCTCCAGGGCCTGGTGGGCCTTGATGAGGGTGATGGCCGCCGGGCACTCATAGGTCTCCCTGGACTTGATGCCAACCAGACGGTCCTCGACATGATCGATGCGGCCGACGCCGTTCTCCCCGGCCATCTGGTTGAGCTTCATGATGAGCTCGACCGGCGGGAGCTTGCGGCCGTCGACGGAGACCGGTATGCCCTTCTCAAAGGCGATGTCCACATATACTGGCTTGTCCGGGGCCTTGAGCGGGGATACCGTCCACTCGTGGGAATCCTCAGGCGGCTCCTTCGACGCGTCCTCGATGATCCCGCACTCACAGCTGCGGCCCCACAGGTTCTCGTCGGTGGAGTACGGGCAGGCCTTCTTCACCGGTATGGGGATGTCATTCTTCTTGGCATAGTCGATCTCCTCCTCGCGGGTCATGACCCACTCCCGCATGGGGGCGATGATGCCGATCTTCGGTGCCAGCGCTCCGATGCTGACATCGAAGCGCACCTGGTCGTTCCCCTTGGCGGTGCAGCCGTGGGCGATGTAGTCCGCCCCTTCCTTTTGGGCGACGTCGACCAGGATCTTGGCAATGAGCGGCCTGGCGATGGCGGTGGAGAGCGGATAGATGCCCTGATACAGGGCGTTGGCCTTGAGGGAAGGCCAGACATAGCCCTCGGCGAACTCTTCACGGGCGTCGACGGCGTAGGCGGCGACCGCACCGATGGTCTTAGCCCTGCCGATGTTCTTCTCCATATCCCCCGGCTGTCCCACGTCGATGGAGACGGCCACCACATCAAGGTCATAGTTATCTTGGAGCCAGCGGATGGCCACCGATGTGTCCAGGCCGCCGGAGTATGCGAGCACGACCTTCTTCCTGCCAGGTTTGGGGACGACGTCCTTCTTCTTGCTGGATACCATTACTATCGGGCTGTCCACCAGGCCCTGATTATATAGGATTGATGAACGAACTCCGACAAACAGCCCCCCTGTAGTCTCTCTCGGGACATGCAGGAAAAGCTAGTGGCCAGATAGTCCCTTCTGTTACAGGTGAGGACTCGATTGTCGCATTTGGGTCATCATCCTTAATATGCGCACCTTTTTATCAACGGCCCTAAAACGTGGAACGAGGAACCCTGGGATGATCAAAGCAGCTATCGTTGGAGGGTCCGGCTATACCGGAAGCGAACTGGCACGCATTCTGTGCCGCCATCCTGAGATGAATTTGGTGGCTATGACTTCCAGGCAGAACGCGGGAACCCCAGTGGCCAAGATATTGCCCTCCTTGAATGGGTTCACCGATTTGACTTTCGAGGCTCAACTGGATGCCGACGCCGACGTGGACTTGGCGTTCCTGGCCACCCCTCACGGCGCGTCCATGGGCATCGCTCCTAGCTTGCTTTCCAGGGGTATCAAGGTCATCGACCTCAGTGGGGACTACCGCCTGGGAGACCCCGCTGTTTACGAGAAGTGGTACGGGCATCCCCACAAGGACCTCGACGGCTTGGCCAAGGCAGTGTATGGCATGACGGAGCTGTACCGCGAAGACATTGCCCGTGCCGACCTCGTGGCCAACCCGGGGTGCTACCCCACCTGTGCGGTCCTCTCCCTCGCGCCCCTGTTGGCCGCGGGGCTGGTCGAGGACCGGGTGATCATCGATGCCAAGAGCGGGACCTCGGGAGCGGGCGCAGAGCCGAGCAAGGCGACCCACCATCCTGCCTGCGGCTCGTCGATCACCCCCTATAAGATCGTCGGGCATCGTCACACTCCCGAGATAAAGATGGCTCTTGATGCTGTATCGGGCACTGGTAACGGCGTAGTCTTCACCCCCCACCTGCTGCCCATAGTGCGCGGCATGCTCACCACGAGCTACGTTGTTTTGAAAAAGGATAAGAGCAAGAACGAATTGCAGGCGATCTACGATTCGTACTACGCCGGTCGGCGGTTCGTCCGCCGGGTGGCGGTGCCGTCGATACCCTCCACGGTGGGTTCGAACTTCGCCGAGGTCGGGGTGGAGACGGCGGACGCCGATACGGTCGTGGTCATGGGAGCACTGGATAACCTGGTGAAGGGAGCGGCCGGCCAGGCTGTGCAGAACGCCAACATCATGTTCAAAATGGACGAGACCGTCGGTCTCGATTTCCCCGGACTAGGAGTGTAAGAGATGAACACCATCGATGGCGGGGTCACCACCCCCAAGGGCTTCAAGGCGACAGGCATACACTGCGGTATCAAGAAGGAAAGGCTGGACCTGGCGATGATATACTCTGACAGGCCGGCCATCGCCACCTGTGCCTATACGCAGAACAAGATGCGCGCCGCTCCGGTAGAGCTCATGATCCAGCGCCACAGCGACAGGCTGCAGGCGTTCGTGGTGAACAGCGGCAACGCCAATGCCATCACCGGACCCCAGGGGATGAGGGATGCCATCAGCATGTCCGAGGCCGCGGCCAAGGCGCTGGGCCTCGACCCACTGCACGTAGGGGTGGCGTCCACTGGTGTCATCGGGCGCTTCCTGCCCATGGACCGCATGATCCCGGGGATTGAGAGCATCGCCAAGCAGCTCGGCTCCGGCCGGGAGTTTGACCACCGCGCCAACATGGCCATCCTGACCACGGACAAGACGATCAAGGAGGCTGCCTGCCAGATCACCCTCAAGGATGGCACCGTGGTCACCATCGCTGGGATGGCCAAAGGCTCGGGCATGATCTCTCCGTCCATGAAGACCAAGCACGCCACCACCCTCAGCTTCATCACCTCCGATGCGGTGCTGATCAAGGCCCCGGAGTGGAAGTGGCAGGAATGCATTAACAAGAGCTTTAACATGATCAACGTCGACGGTGACCAGAGCACTAACGATATCTCGGTGTTCATGGCCAACGGTGCCGCGGGAGGCAAGCCGGTCGATGACAACCCCGAGTTCTGGAGCGGAGTGCTGTACGTGCTGCAGTCCCTCGCCAAGCAGGTCGTGCTGGATGGTGAGGGTGCCACCAAGCTAATTGAGCTTAAGGTCACCGGAGCCAAGAACGACCGCGAGGCCCGTACCACCGGCCGGTGGATCATCTCCTCCTCGCTGGTGAAGACCGCGATCTTCGGAGCGGACCCCAACTTCGGCCGTGTGCTCGCCGCGCTGGGCAATTCGGGCAGCGAGTTCGATATCGACAAGCTGCGGCTGACCATCGGAAGCAAGGGCGACGAGGTCGTCCTGTTCGAGGGTGGAGTACCTCAGGTGAAGCCTTGTTCCGAGGTCGAGGTCAAGGCCCGGAAGCTGCTCTCCGACCATAACATCACCATGCACCTGGAGCTCGGGGTCGGCAACGGCCAGGCCGAAGCGTGGGGTTGCGACCTCACTTATGAGTACGTGAAGATCAACGCCGAGTACACTACCTAGGGATGGCGATGAGCGATCATCAAGGCTCCAGGCGGCGCGTACTGGTCAAGTTCGGAGGCAATGCGCTCAGCGGTGAGGGGGACCTCTATCGGTTCGGAGAGGACATCGCTTCCCTCATCGGCTCCCGCTTCGCCCCGATTATCGTCCACGGAGGCGGACCCGAGATATCGCAGGAGATGGAGAAGCGGGGGCTCAAGGTTCAGAAGATCGGTGGCCTTCGGGTGACCGATGCTGCCGCCCTGAAGGTGGCCGCCGACGTGTTGGCGCGCATCAATCAGGAGATCGTCCGGACGCTCTCCCGGGCGGGGGTCAAGGCTGCCGGTATGTCCGGCTGCGAAGCCTCGGTCATCGCCTCCAAGATGCCTCCGACCAAGGTTCCCGATGGATTGGGCGGCTCGATCATGGTAGACCTGGACCGCGTTGGAGACGTTTCCAGCGTAGACCCTGCCCGGCTCGAGGAGCTCATAGCGGCAGATACTGTCCCGGTGATCTACCCCATCTGCGCCGACCTCGAAGGTAACGAGTTCAACGTCAACGCCGACACAGTGGCCGCTCACGTGGCCCGGGCCGCAGGGGCTCGGGAAATGGTGCTGGTCACCGATGTGCCAGGCATACTGAAGGAGGAGTCGGTCATCCGTTCGATCACCCTCCGGGAGATAGATATGCTGATCGCCGAAGGCACCATCACCGGGGGCATGATCCCCAAGGTGGACGCCTGCCGGACCGCCCTCGAGAACGGGGTGAAGATCGTATACATGCTCAACGGCAAGGATCCCCACGCCCTGGTCAGGAAGCTGATCAGGGAAGAGGAGACCGGCACCAAGATCACGGTGGGATGAACAATGAACAAAGAAAAGGTGAAGGAGCTGGACCACCAGTTCCTGTTTCAAAACTACGGACGCCAAGATCTATGCTTCGACCATGGGGAGAGGGAATACCTCTACGACCTATCGGGGCGGAGGTACATTGACCTGGTGGCCGGGATCGCGGTCAACTCTCTCGGATACTCTCACCCTGACGTCGTCAGGACGATATGCGAGCAAGCCACCCGCCTTATTCACGTCTCCAACCTATACCTGGTTAAGGAGCAGGCCTTGGCCGCTGAGGCGCTGGCGAGCATCCTGCCGTCCCCTCTGGGGGCGACCATGTTCTGCAACAGCGGGGCCGAGGCCAACGAGGCCGCCCTCAAGCTGGCGGTGAAGGCCACCGGCCGGAGCCGGGTGTTGTCCACCAGGAACTCATTCCACGGCCGGACCTCGGTGACCCTATCGGCCACGGGCCAGCCCAAATACCATTCGGGGTTCGAGCCCCTGCTGTCCAAGGCCTTCGATTTCATCGATTATGGGAGCGTCGAGCAGCTTAAGGTTGCGATTACCAGGGACACCGCAGCGGTGATTTTCGAGCCCATCCAGGGGGAGGGAGGGATCATCCCGGCGGGCGAGGAGTTCGTGCGCACCGCCAGGGATCTGTGCGACGAGCGGGGTGCGCTGCTTATCATGGATGAGGTCCAGACGGGCATGGGACGCACCGGCAAGTGGTTCGGATTCCAGCATTATGGCGTAGTGCCGGACATCATGACCCTGGCCAAGGCTCTCGGCAGCGGCGTCCCCATCGGGGCCTGCGTGAGCACCAGGGAAATCGCCGCCACCTTCAAGCCGGGCACCCACGGCACCACCTTCGGCGGAAACCCTCTCTCCTGCGCCACCGCCAGGACGGTCATCGAGGTCATGAAGCGCGACCGGCTGGTCGAGCGCTCCGCTGAGCTGGGCGCGAAATGGGCCCAGGAACTGAGGACCATCGCTGTCCACGGAAGCAAGGTTGCCGAGGTTCGCGGTCAGGGACTGATGATCGGGCTGGACATGGGCGAGGAAGCCAGGAAGTTCCAGGAATATGCCCTGAACGCCGGCATTCTGGTCAACGTGTGCGGTGGGCGGGTTGTCCGGATGGTGCCCCCGTTGATCGTCAGCGACGGCTCGGTGCAGGAGCTGAACAACACCCTCAGGGGATACCTGGGAGCCTGAGCGGAGGGGGCGATCGATATGGTATCAACCACTGCGGTGCTCCTGGGGATTTATCTCATGATGAACCTGGCCTCGTTCGTCGTGTACTACCTGGACAAGAGGGCGGCGATCAGGAGGCTGAGGAGGATACCGGAGAGCACCCTGCTTCTCATCGCCCTGATAGCCCCCTTCGGGGCGGTGGGGGCGATGAAGCTCTTCCATCACAAGACCAGGAAGCTGAAGTTCTATCTAGTCTACGCGTTCGCGGTGCTCCACATCGCCATCATCGCCTACCTCCTTCTCCGCCTATAGTCACTAGAGCCATCACCACGCTGGGGCGACCGTCTGCTCTTCCTTGGCGTTGTGGTCCTCCTGGGGGGGCGGAGCCAGGACCTGGCTCACCAGGGCCAAAGCCTCCCGGTAGTTGCTGGGGCGAGGGACCTTCATGTCGATGGGCATCCGACCAGGGACAGGAGGTAAGTCGTCGGTGAACGACGAGGTAAGCATGACGAAGGGGACTGATTGGTACAAGGGGCTGGTCCTCACATTACTCATCAGCTCGCCACAGCTCATTCGAGGCATATGATCCTCGCACAGGATCAGGTCGGGACGATAGCCGCTGTTGATCACCGACAGAGCAGCATAACCGTTGTTGACATGAAAGACGTCGATCTTCGGGTCAACGTCCCGGAACGACCCGATGAGAAAGCGGGCGAAGGCGATGTCGTCCTCGACCAGCAGTACGCTGTGCACGCTCACGAGCCGTCATTGGGCACTGCCATAATATATCTAAGTGAGCAGATATTCAAACCTGATAACGAACGCTGGCCGTTGGCACCCTTCCTCCTTCACCTGGCCGAGCGAGGAGGAAACAGCGGGCACATGGAAGACCAAGCTTGGACCGGCAGATTCGCGACCGGCCATCTGGTCATGAGGCCGAGAGTCGGACCATGCTGCCCCAATGGTCGTTGAGTGATACTTCGCTCAAAATTATTATACTGTATTCCGCTATCAGCTCGATTTCATGAAAAAGGAAATGCCCAAGGAGAGCATCGCCGAGCGCACCCGAATCTATATTGATGCTCATCCCAGCATTAAGGACTGCATTTCCAAGGATCTTATCAACTATTCTTCCCTGGCGAGGCTGATCATGAAGGATCTCTCCATCGCCAACGAGGAGGCGGTAATGATCGCCTGTCGCCGTTACGCGGTGAAGCTCGGAAGGCAGGACCATGAGAAAGAGATCCTCAGGGTACTGCGCAACTCCCGCTTGGAACTTAAGACGAAGATCGCCATCATCACTGCCAAGAACGATTGGACGGTCCTTCACCGTCTTGAGGCGGTCCTCAAGAAGCTGTTCAACGACAAGTCCATCATGCAGGTCATCCAGGGAACCCATGCCATAACCATCATCGCCGACGAGAAGCTCAAGAACGAGGTCGTCAACGCGGTGGGGCAGGAGAACGTGGTCAAGATCCGCATGGGGCTGGTGGAGATATCGGTCCGCTCCCCGGAGCGCATCGCCGAGACCAGCGGCGTGTTCGCTTTCCTGGCCAATAACCTCGCGGACGGGGGCATCAATGTTCTCGAGTCGGTCAGCGTGTTCACCGACACCATTTTCATCGTCAGCGAGGACGACATGATGCAGGCCTATGCCATCCTCTCGAAGTGCATCGAGTCGGCAGAAAAGATGGAAGCCGAGGACTGAGGGGCCGCGGCCTTAACATTACTTCAAGGCAGGATGCGACCACCAAGCCGCGCCTGGTCCCTGCACCGCGTCGACGCCCTCGACCGATGGCCCCAACTTGGATAAACCGCTGACGACAATCATCATCGGGGTTCAAGGATGAGGGTCGAGATCTATCATGGATCGAAGTACGGCAATGGGGCAAGGGTGGCCGAGGAGATAAGGCGGTTGCTTGTGGCTAGGAACGACGATGTGAGCGTGCATCACATGAGCGAGGCGAGCCCAAAGGATCCGCTACCCGCCGAGCTATACATCCTCGGTTCGCCCACTCACTTCGGGAAGGCGCCCGGTAATGTCATTCGATTCCTCAAGCGGTTGACCCTGCCTCCCGGGACGCGGTATGCGGTCTTCGCCACCTTGAGCGCGCCCAGGCCGGACAAGGTGACAGGGAGGATGCCAACGGAGGAAGAGCTGCAGAAGCTCTGCCGCACGCTGCCAATGATCGACGAGCAACTCCGGGCCAAGGGCATGGTGAAGGTGGCGGAGATGGCCGCGTTCGTCGACCCGGAGAGCATGAAAGGGCCCCTGGTGGAAGGGTGGGAGAAGCGGGTGGGGGCGTTCGTGAATCGTATCACGAGCGAACCGTGACGATCAGCGCGTCACCGGCCTCCCACGCTCCCTATTCGAAGTTCAAGGTGTCTTTCTCACCGCGGCCTTGGACGAGCGGAGGGCATCCTCCCCTATTTCCTGCCTGATCTCCTCCTCGACATCGGCCTCCGCATCAGGCGCTTCCTCTGCTTCCACCTCGGCGTAGGTAAGGCCCTCCACCTGCACCCGCTTGGCCCTGTTTTCCTCCTTCTCTATGAGCCTCTGTTCCCTGTTGAGCGCTTGCACCTCGGTCGAGGTGACGGGATGGTAATCGTTAGCTACCCACTCCCGACGATATAGCAGATACTCGACCAGGACCATGAGGACGAAGATGCTCCAGCCGATCAGGAAGGCGTAGACGATGAAGGTGAAGTCTACAGCCATACCGGCCTTGACCCTGCCCAGGTCTCCTCCCCGGACAATATGCCCGCCTTGAAGGGCTAGATAGGTATATGAAGCGCCAACGAGGCACATGATCAATCCGAAGGTCAGCTTGGAGGTCGATCCCGCTTGATAGAAGCCGTAGATCGCCCTGGCCGCTGCCAGAGGGATGGCCAAGAGGACGATGAAGATGTACGTCTGCCGCAGGTTCGTATCCAGGCCGGAAAGGTCGATGCCGCCGATCGAGTAGCCTGTGCTCTCGATCACCGTGAGTATCACGATGATAATGATCGTGGTGTAGTAGAGATATCGGACAATCCCCTTGCGGGCCCATCTCGTCCCTTCATAAGTGCTGCCGAAACGGAACCGGAACTCCTGGATGCGAGTCATCTTCTTTATTGGCTTCAGCGGCTTGACCCTCCTCCCTACTGAGGTCAGCCAAGCCCTTCGGGCATCGATGAACTCGGTCACTTGCAGGAACCCCACGAACAGTATGGAAACGATGACCAGCGTTACCACAAGGTTGAACGGGATTATCAGCCCGGCCTGGCGGCAAGCATCCTCTACGGCGGGCGTCAGGAACGTCGAGAACACATAGAGGAAAAGGCCTGGCACGAGGAGAAGACCCACCAGCAACCGACCCAGACTGCCGGCTGGATAGAACCCCCGTCCAAAGGAGATGACCGTGAGCAGGGAGCCGAACAGGAGCACCAGGTACACCATGTTCCTCATCGCGTCGAAGAGCGGACCGGTCTGAACGCCAGCAGCCCGTCCGGCGGCCAAGGAGAGGATGACAAATATCACGACCAACGTCACGAACCTGAAGAACGTCTTCTGGGCCATGGCCAGACCGCGGCTGGTGTTCCCAATGGCCGGGCTGATCTCATAGATTCGGGAATCCGGATGGGCCGACCAGGAGCGCTTCTTTCTGCTCACCTCGAAACCGTTCCGGATCTTCCATGGCCGGCGTTCGTCCCAAAACTCACCGATAGCCCGGAAGACATCGATGGCTGCCCAAAGAGCCAGGGCGATCACGATGGGCCAGATCGGAAAATCGACGTCTGACGTCCGGGCAGCCTGGGGAAGGCCACTCAGGGCGAAGATGACGAAGATGAGGAGCACGAAGGTCAGCGAGGTGCTCACATCGAAGACGGTCCTCGAGATGGTCCCCTTGGGATAGAATCCTTTGAACCAGGCCAGGACGACCATGGGGATTCCCAACAGCAGAATGAGCCCCACCATATTGGTGATGATGTCGATGAACGCCGCGCCATTGCCCGTCGAATCGAAGCCCAGGAGGGAGAACAGCCAAGCAAAGGCCAGGAGAACGAAGGACCAGCGCACGACCACCTGTCCGATGAACCGGTTCGTGGAGGAGGCTGCGGCGGCGTAGCTCCCCAACCGGAGATCGAACTCCCCCGCGCCGAGCTTGGGCCTGTAATCGGGGGCTGAACTTGTTGACCTGGCTAACGCCGTTCTGAAGAACTGGTAGTCCCTGACGAACCTAGTGGCACTGCCCAGCGCGAGATAGCACGAGAGGCCGAAGAGCTGGATAGCAGGCAGGACCCAACCGAACCCCGTCATCGCCCGGCTGAAGCCGCCGGTCAGGAATATGCCATAGCTGTAGATGACCAGGAACGCCGCTCCGATGAGGCCGAAGAGCATGCGGGCCTTGGTGATCCTCAGGTGATAGGCCCACGCGAACGAGATGATCACCACGGGCACTCCGAATAATATCGCGTTGGTCCTCACCTCCTCTAACCCGGAAATGGTCTGGTCACCTTCGGCCCCCAATAACAGCAAGGTTGTGAGGACGAACGGTACAACGATGAAGATGACAGCCTTAACCCCCGCGACCGTCACCGCATCAGATACGGTCCCTTGAGCTAGGCCCAGGCGGGTAAGCCTTCTACGGATGGGGGCGGTGGTCTGATCAGGGCTGCCATCGATCATTTCCATCACCCGCCTGGCGGAGGCCGCCAATCTCGCTCCTGCTGATGATTCCAGGAGAAGTCACCTGCGGTCACCGTGACGTTGATTGTCAGGCGGTCGGAGGAGCTGTTCAGATGCTCGTATGTCCCTGGGGCCAGGTCTATCGTAAGATCGCCGCTCCCATTGCCCCCCAAGGGGATAGTCTGGTTGAACGTGCCAAAGTCCTGGGTCTCGTTTCTGATGGTGCCCGAGATCGAGAGGTTTCGACCGTAGAGTACGCCTGAGCTGTTCATGTAATATGGCATGACAAGGGAGCTGTTGCCGTCCAGCTGGGAAAGGGAGGCCCGGCTGAGGTCAAAATGCGACTTGATAAGCGGACCGAGGGTTATGCTGCTGTTGAGCCCGACCTGGGCGCGGAGGTCGAACAGGTACCTTACATTGAAGTACACCAGGCCCCCCACGGTCACCTGGTCGAACAGCATATCTCGCACTCTGAAGTTCTCGAAGGCCGTTCGATTGACATGGAACATGACTGGGATCGTGGTCCATGCGTTCGGTCCGATGTCGGTCTTGGTCGAATTGAAAGCGGCCAGTACGGCGTTGTCGGTGCCGTAGAGCTCGAGAACGAAGTATATATCATTGAAGGGGAACAAGCCACCATTGCGGATGCTGAGGTTGTTGGTCATGATGACCTGGTTATCTTCAATGGAGGTGACCCAGCTGTCGGGAGGAGGCAGCTGTACCTGAACTGCCCCCGGGACGACCGGCACCATCATCAGGCCGATCAGGACGAAGGTGAGGAGCGTCCAAACAAGGGAGATGGTGCTCAGAGCTCTGACGGCTGCCTTCATCTGCAGTATTTTTTGCCACTAGTGATATATCTTACCTTCCATGGTCGGCATGGGCAGAGTTCGCCATGATCATGATGATGGTTACGGGTCAGATAAAAAACGGTCCGGCCATATAAAATGGAAGGAAATGGCTTAATCGCCGTATCTGGTGGCCACGGTAGCGGCGATGTTTTCCACGATGGAAGTATTAACCGCCGGGGTCACCGGCGTGGTGTTGTTTTGGCTCGGCTCGGTGGTGTTGGTGTCATTGGTGTCTATCGGTTCGGGCGTCGGGATGACCGCTGTGCTCCCTACCGTCAGGGTGTCCGAGGTGACCTGGGACAGCTGGCTTCCACTGCTGCTCTCCGCCCAGGAGGTCAGTTCGTACGAGCCGGAAGTGGTGAAGTTGATCTGCAGGACCGTGGTGGCGGTACCGGTCTCAGGGTCCGACCTTCCGGTCAGGGGCGTCACAGTCGCGATCGACGCGACCAGCCGGTCCCCCTCATCGGTGCGCCCGGGGGAGGTGTAACTGCTACCAGTGTTCACTCTGAGGGAGAGGTCCGACAACTTGATCGATTTCTTTTCTATGGCGATGTGAATCGTTATGGGTTCGGACCATCTCCCCGTACCCGTTGCCGTGGTGGTCACAATGAAGCTCGTCCACTGTCCCCGGGCAATGTCGGAGGACGGGACGCTCATCTCTTGGTCCACGCTGACCGAGGAATTCGTCGGCTTCACCACGTTAAGGGTAATCATCACCATCGGGCTCACCGAGGTATAGTTGCTCGGCCTGATATCCGAGGTGTTGGTGTGGGTGGAAGCGATCCAGATCTTCAGCGTATAGGTTCCCGCTGCGGTCATGGAAATGGAGAGGGCTGAGGAGACCCCCATAGACACAGCGCCGGGTCCCTGGACGAATCGAGGACCGACACCCACGATGGCGCCACTGCTGGCATTGGACCACTCCACCGAGCTGGCTCCACCGTCATAGCCGACGTTGGCGACGCCCAAGTTACCGCCGGCACCATCAATCTGAAATATCCAGGCGAAGACGCCGCCGCTGCCCGTGGTGTCCTCCACCGGTGAAGCATAGGCGCTGAAATCGGCCACTTCATTGATCTGCAGGCCAGATCCGGACAGAGTGGTGTTAGGAGCGGAGAAGACGGCCTGTCCGCTGGGCATGTCGGTGTTCCATCCGTTGTTGGAATTGGTTTGCCCATGGCCGGTGAGCTGGGGGGCGATAACGGTTGCAAGCACGAAGGCCCCAATAAGGCCGATCGCGATGATCCAAAGATTGCCATAACCCTTGCTCTTTTTCTTGTTCGCCATCTCTTACCGGCCCCCCTTTGGTCATACGAGTATAAGTAGTTGATTCCTTAGAACGGAAAAGCTTAGGTCTTTCCTCGTAAACCGAGAAATATGGTGAGCTGTGTAGTCATCGGATGAGGAGATATCATGGGGAGGATTGCGAGCATTCGGGTGGAACCGCCTGGACCTAAGGCCAGGGATGTTATCAGAGAGGACGTTCGGTACATCGCCACGAGCACCAAGACCTCCCCGGTGGTGGTCTCCCATGCCAAGGGCGGCATGGTCACCGATGTCGACGACAACACCTATCTGGACTTCTCCAGTGGGGTGTCGGTGATGAATGTAGGGCATAGCGACCCCCGGATCGTGCGGGCGGTGCAGGACCAGGCCGAGCGTCTGTTCCACTTCGCCGGCACGGACTTCTACTACGAGGCCCAGGCCAAGCTAGCCCGTAAGCTCGACGAGGTCACGCCGGGCCACTGGGAAAAGAAGGTCTTCTTCTCCAACAGCGGGACGGAGTCGATCGAGGCGGCCCTGAAGCTGACGAGGTGGTACACCAAGAGGAAGATGTTCATCGGGTTTATCGGATGCTTCCACGGCCGCACCATGGGCTCCCTCTCACTGACCTCGAGCAAGGTCGGGCAGCGGAGGAGGTTCTTTCCCACCGTTCCCGGAGTGCAACATGTCCCTTATGCATACTGCTATCGCTGCCCATACTGTCTGGAGAGCGGCTCCTGTGGTACACAGTGCGCCAAGGTGATCGAGGAAATCTACTTCCAGACCGTAGTGCCCCCTGAGGAGGTGGCGGCGATATTTCTTGAACCTGTCCTCGGCGAGGGCGGCTATGTCGTCCCTCCCACCCCCTTCGTGAAGGAGCTGGCCAGGATCTGCAGGTCCTACGGCATCCTGCTGGTGGACGATGAGGTCCAGGCTGGGATGGGACGGACCGGCCGGCTATGGGCCATCGAGCACTTCGACGTCGCTCCGGACTTTCTTTGCACGTCCAAGGCGTTGGCCTCGGGGGTGCCAATGGGCGCCACGATCTTCCCCCGGCATATGGACCCCGAGCCCGGGGTGCATTCTAACACCTTCGGCGGAAACCTGTTGGCGTGCGCGTCATCGTTGGCGACCTTCGATGTGATGGAATCAGATAACCTGGTGGAGAACGCGGCCCGCGTGGGTAACTACCTCCACCAGAGGCTGGAGGAGCTCCAGGACCGCTACGAGATAATCGGGGACGTGCGCGGGATGGGGCTGATGCAGGCTACCGAGCTGGTCAAGGACCGCAGGACCAAGGAGCACGCGGTCCAGGAACGGGACCGTATGATCGAGCTATGCTGGAAGAGAGGGCTTATCCTCCTGCCGGCTGGTCGATCGACAATACGGTACATCCCGCCCCTCATCGCCGACAATGATTTCATCGATGAGGGCGTTGACATCCTGGACTCGGCGTTTCGGGACCTGGCGAAGTGAGGTCATGCGTAAGTTTAGCGCGGCGGAGGGGGCGTGGGAGCAGGGGCGGGGATATTGCAAGAGGCGAATGGTCCTGGAGGGGGTCCTCCCCCAAGAGGTGGACCTGCTACAGGAGGTGCGCTTCAGGAAAGGGGACACCGTGCCCCCGCACTATCACCGTATCCAGACCGAGGTTTTCTTTGTGCTAGCGAGGGGATCGATCACCATCGACGATACCCGAGTAGACGCCGAGGCCGGAGATATCATCGTCTGTGAGCCAGGGGAGGTCCATGGCATGCCCTTGGTAGAGGCGGACTTTGGCTTCATGGTAATGAAGATCGATTACCGGGAGGACGATACTGTCTGGCTCTAGCCCGGCCGTTCGGCGAGGAGGAAAAAGGTCAGAGAGATGTCACCGTTGCCGTCAGGTAACTCCCAATGCCCATCCTCCTGCTTCCTCCTGAGCGGGTACCCTTTGAAGTATCTTAGCCGGGTCTCGTGCAGCCATCTAAACTTCAACCCGGCGGCGGTTGGCGAGTAAACGATCTCGGATATGTTCATCGAAATCGGTGTAGTTGTTGGGAGAATCGTACCGCAGAAGCCCCTGGCCGAAGTACTGGCTGGTCAGCTCGGCGTGGTCGGTGATACGCTCATCGATGACAACATCGTGTCCAGACCAATATGGCACCTGATACGAAGCGGGATCCTGACCCCGACCTCGCCAGGTTTCCGGACTCCCAAAGGAAGAAGGGAGGACGTCATCCGCGGATGCTGTCAAGATCATCCGATCTTGACTGAAGGTGGACGGGGGTGGAGCCACCAGCGTGATTCGAACACGCGACCTGCTGATTACAAGTCAGCCGCTCTACCGGGCTAGGCTATGGTGGCCTGTGACCTCGAATAATGCTTCTCCATTTAATAGGTTGGGAAACGACAAACGCCCTCGGTTCCAGACATGGATGCGTGGTGCTAGCGATCAGGGTATGGCAGACGATTCTGGGACAGCGGAAAACCACAAAGTATAAAAATGACGAATTAATCACACCACTCCATATTCAGCCATTGACTTCAGGTGATTTCATGTCTAGCGAAAACGCAAACCAGGCCGACAAGGTCGTAAAGGGAGATATTGTACGCATGGACTTTGACGGCTGGGTCGAGGACTCGAACGAGCTGTTCGACACCACCAACGCTCAGACCGCCAAGGACGCCGGCGTCTACAACGAGAAAATCGAGTACCACTCCATCCCCGTTCTGGTCGGCGGAGGCAGGATCTTCCAGGGTTTGGAAGAAGCCCTCGAGGGCGCCGAAATCGGCAAGGAGTACGACATCGTCATCTCCGCAGAAAAGGCCGCGGGCCCCCGTGACCCGAAGCTGGTCGACCTCATCGCGCTCAGGGAGTTCCTGAAGCAGGACATCGAGCCCCACATCGGAATGGAGGTCAACATCAAGAACCGTCCGGGCATCGTGACCGCTATCACCGCCGGCCGCGTCCGCGTGGACTTCAACCGCCGTTTGGCCGGAAAGAGCCTGAAGTACCACTTCAAGGTGCTGTCCAAGGCCCAGGACGATGAGGAGAAGGTCAAGGCCATCCTCGAGATGGACTACGGGACCTCGGAGAACTTCGGCATTACCGTCGACGGCAGCGCCGTGAGCATAGTGCTCCCCGATGTCTGCAAGTACGACCAGAAGTGGCTCCTCGCCAAGTACAGGGTCGTCGCCGACCTCCGCGAGGGAATGAATGCGGACAAGGTCAGCTTCATCGAGGAATACGTGAAGCCGGCTGAGGCCCCCAAGGAAGAGCCGGCTCCCGAGGAGATCGCTCCCGAAGAGATCCCCCAGGACGAATAAGCTCGCTCTCGAACCCAAACCTTTTCTATTCAATCCCCTTTTCGCTCGTCTAAGCACACGTGGCCTAGCTTGGATATGGCGGCAGCCTCCTAAGCTGCAAGTCGAGGGTTCGAATCCCTCCGTGTGCGCTCCCTTTCACATCCAGATGCATCATTTTTAAAATCAATAAGGGGGAGTCTGCGTGCAATTAAGTCCAACGGTTTCTTGGAACTGATGTATTTGACGATCGAATTACCGGCGTCTCTCTCCATGCCGGCCGGAGCTGCTTGCCTACATTAGCACGCTCGATGTCAGCATAGAACTTGCGGATCGTGTCCGGGCTAGATGCGACGAAAATGGCATATGGCGTATCAGCGGAATATGACTTGAAGGAAGAATAATCCTCTGATGATTGATTCCTGCCACCAATGCCAGGCGATCATCGAGCAACTGCAGCTCGAGGACCGAGGGCAAGAGGCAAGATGCCCCATCTGTTGCCGTCGATACGCGAGGAAGCATTGGGTCCTCGATGAGGCGGGCTTCCTAGTCAACGAGCGATGGCAGGAGAGCGACCGGCCGACATGTTGCACACAATGCAACGGGGCCGGTCCCATGAGATCGACCGCGAACCGGACGGACGATTGCTTCCCCCACCGGTACCTGAAGTGCGGTGCTGCTGTCGCGAACCGCAAGGGCGAGGAGTAAAAGCGATAAGTAGCCCCCATGGAGGCGGTGTGACCTCCATGGTATTGTATACTTTACAAGGGTTCCTGCTACGAATTTTCAGGGTGAGTTCATAACCATTGCTTACATATTATCAGAACGAGATGTTAGGTCGGGTCGTGATCCATTGATTCTAGCCTGAAGCGGTCCGCTCACCTTCTTATGATCACTGATGTCCCAGCATCTGATCAAGCAAGCAGGCCCATCCTCGAGCTCGATATGGGTGTCGTTGATCATGGCCTTGAACCGTGAACCATCGGCACGTTGCATTGGCATCACATGGATGAAGTTAGAGGTGCGTCTAAGTTCCAGGTTCAATAGTCGATCCAGGACCTCCTCATGAAGTTCGGGCAGGGCCCAGGCCAGGGACGGCTCGTTCATCATCTCGTTCACTATTTCGAACCCGAACAATCGAGCGCAATCCGCGTTGGCGTGTACCATCGTGCCAGACCGATATAGACAAGTTGGTCCAGAGAAATCATATATGGCTGACTGGGGATTATCTCCCCGCCTGGCGAACTTCCGCGTCATCTCCCCCACCTGAGATAGTTGGACCATGGTGCTTCTCAGGTTTCTGAACGCGGCCATGCCCTCTCCCCTCTGGATAAACGAGTTCGCGCCGTTGTTCACCGCGTCCTTGATGACCTCTTCTCTCCCGCTGCTAGTGAGGAAGATGAAAGGGGTGCGATCGCCCTTTCTCCGCAACGTCTTCAGGAAATCGATGCCATTCATTTCAGGCATGTTGTAGTCGGAAATGATGGCATCGTACTCACCCTTTCGTAACAGATCGAGAGCTGAGTTCGCTGAGGATACCGGTGTAACGTTGATCGTGCCACCTTCGCCCAAGAACACTTTCGTCAGATACAGAAGTTCCTCATCATCGTCGACGCATAGTACATTCATTTAATGCATCCTTAAGAATATATTATCTCCATAAAATAAATAGATATATATCCTAAAATCATACAAAGATTCTCTATCATCCTTACCATCTGCTCTGATTAAAAAGAATAATGGCATGGCCAGCTAGTTTTAACAATAAATGGTAGGCGCCCCCATGACTGTGGTGGGTTCATCGAGGTGAAATGAGGCCCAGGCATGGTTTCAGGCTATGGAGGACCTGGCCCCTACCGTTATCATAATGGAGTACAGATACTTATAAAGATAATGTTTCTAATATAATAATTGTGAGCAAGACCGATGGAATGACTGAATTGAAGTTCAGGAAACTTCTAGGGAAGTCCCAGAGGAAAGGTGATCTCTGTCCTGGACGCATGATAGGAGGCATGCGTATCTATTTAGGATTCTGTGTTGGGACTTCCCTATTGGACCGGACCACTTGTACTTCGGTTTAAAATTTTTGTGTTCCGAGTTTTATCGATATCAACTCAGATAACAATAATGCTCTTGGTTGATCGTCATTCCGATCTGACGCCTGGACTCATGGCGGCATCGCCGCGAACCGCAAGGGTGAGGAGTAATCGGACGAAGCATGAACGTTCAGGCCAGTAGTCTATGAATGGTGAAAACCAAATTGTCAGAAGTGTAACGCATCGACGAGTAAGTATTAGCGTATCCATGACGATGCTCAACTGAGAATTCATATAGCAGGTAATAGGCCGACGACTGCCCAACAGAATGATACCCGCGCTTGAATATAAGGGGAAAAAGAGATGAAAATGGAATCCGAGCGGATTCGTATCAGAAGCATGGAAAAGAAAGACGCAGAAGGATTATTCAAGCTGCTTTCCCATCCGAGAGTGAATTGCTATGTCAGTGAGAAAATCGACTCATTGGCTGAAGCATATAAGCATATAGACAGATCAAATCCGGAATTTGATCTCACCGTGTGCCTGAAAGAAACGGACGTCTTTATCGGTATGCTTTTCGGTATGCAGGATGGCGATGATATGTACAGTCCCTGCTGGAATTTCCTTCCCGAATACTGCGGGCAAGGATACGCTACCGAAGCTGTGAAGGCGTATTTCGATTATCTTTTCCTGGAAAAGAACATGCGGCGGCTATATGCCTACACCGAAGAATACAATACCGCATCGCAGAATGTTTGCCGCAAACTCGGTATGCGACATGAAGGAACGTTTAAAGAGTTTATTTCCTTCGTGAACAATCCGGATGGCACACCCAAATATGAGACCACGCTTCAGTTTGCTATTCTGAAAAGAGAGTGGCGATCGATGGAACAACATTCAATTTGTAAGTAAGTATTATGACAAAAAAATTCAGCTCGACCTGATTCTGCCCGGGCAGCGTGACGATTTGATGATCTCAAGGGATACTCGGTCGTTTATGCAGACTACATTCGAGTGGCCCGCTCGAAGTACCCTCCTTGTGCAGGTACCAGTGCCGTGGCCCCCACGCCCTGCTCCTGAGCCTCAGTTCGAAGCCGAGGTCCTCGACGTTCACCAGGTCTTCGCATAGATCGCATTGAACGATCGGCCCGAGCTCGTACCGTACCGGTCCCTCTTGCCCGAGGACCTCGAGGCCATGATATCTCAGGACGCCCTGCAGCCTCATCACGTTGTGCAGCCGGTCCTGAGCCCCACGGAGGAGCTCAACCTCGCTCCGGAGCTCCTCAACGCGGCGGGAGAGGACCGATCGCTGCGCCCTCGTTGACATCAAGCATCACCGTCCTGATCGTACTGATCGAGCGTTACGAGCTCCGGCACATCGTCCTCGAATGCCGTCCGGATAGAGCCCCCCGAACCAGGCATCTTCCGCTTCCACTTGACCAGAACACTGCATGAGGTGCAGGGGGCCTCGACCATCATCGTACTCCAATCGTACCTAATACGGTTGACGGCCCCGCAGGCTGGGCAGATCTTCGCTCACATAATGATCATTCAATTGGGATCGCCCGTTGACATCTCTGTCTGCAAGGGGATCCTGTAAGTGCTCCTGGTCCAGAGGTTAAAACACATCGAAAAGAAGGGACGCCATGTCTATCATCAAGCTGAGACGGAGCTCTCGCTTCCCAGATCAAGCACCAATCGTATAGTATCATCACTACCAGGTCTTTCTTCGACACCTTTATCCCTGGTTTTTCCAGGGGCTGTTGATTGACCACAATCTCCTTATGGGTATAGAGTTGGACCATTTGGCTGATCGTTAGCAATTCTTACGCACCACTCGTAGGACTCTGTAAGGGTTGCCATCGAGGGGCCATCTGGTCCAACTTCCCCCGTAACAGTAGATTCGCTAGGCTGGACGCCATTCTCTCCATTCCAAAGACCGATCGAAAGGATGCTCGAGTCTTTGATCGGGGAGTTATACGATAATGGACCATAAGCCGCCTGGCGAACCTGCTGCATGAAATCGGTCACATTATCCCACATGGTGATGATCACACTTCCATTCAGTAACGCCTTTGAACAGGCAGAAACGAGATCCTGGTCATTAGCAACATCAAGAGAGTACCCGTCAATCATAATCGGCACATCATTTGGAGCATTAACGATGTGCGACGTGTTCGTCGTCAGGTCATAATCGAACGTACAATAGGAGACATGTTCCCTTATTTCGTCAGTATATGTTGAATTGGAGTAAATAATAACTGGCAGATTGTAAAAAGTTGGCCTCGTCACATATGTATTCGGCCCATTATCTGACTGTTGGGCGAGAACACCATACATCAAAGTTCCGATCACAGCGACACTAGCTAGTACCGCACAGACTTGTAGGATCCTGACCCTCCCTATCCTCACAAACCCACCGAATAAGCATCTCAATTTATAGTATAAATAGCATTTTAATCTTCTTTTATCATCGCTTATCATGAGGAAACGCCGCAAACCCGCCCTCACGTTCAGGAGGATAGGGAAGCACCAATTGGCGTTCATGCCTGACCATTGTAAATAGGAAGGGGAGATAGGATGGTTCAGAGTGGGATTGCCAGCCGCTTCCTACTAAATCCTATCATTTGACCATAAAGTGTTCATTTATTTAGTCATTTGTCCTCATTATAAGGGATAGGACAACATAGGTGAGGATGACTTTAGATCAATTATTAATGAGAATGAAAGGGCCATAGGGCAAGATACTTGGCCAAGGCAGTGATGGGTCCTGATCAGGCACCATCGGTGAGGAAGTTGAAGACATACTCCACCAGGTGCCTAGTTGGTTTGATTTGAAAGAATGTTGGAGGGGGCTCGCTCCATTAAGAAGCGCTGACGAAGGGAGTTCGCCTTCCCCGTCTAGGGCTCTCACTGCCCCCTAGCTTGTCCGATGAACCAGTGGTATGTCCCAACGAACTTGTCGAGGTTTTCCTTGTCCCTAAGCGCCCTTACCGGCACTGGCGGACGGTCGATGACCTTGCTCTCCGGTATCTTCACACCCCGTATCCCATTCAGCCTGCCCAGCATCTCGACCCTCCTTGCGCGTGAATCAAAGGGGGGCAGGTCGACCCAGTCCTTGAAGTGAATGTCGATCCCGCCGTTCGTGCCGACCCTGAACAGGCTGATCTCCTTGTCCCCAAGGCGCACTGCCGGTTGGAACCCAACTCGCCCCCCGTCGGTGATGGTGTCGCCGAATGACACCGAGCTTGCAAGGCCCTCGGACCAATCCATCAGGCTCTTGATGACCTCGCGGTCCTCTTCCGGGACCTTGTTGTCATTCAATGCCTGGATGAAGTCCTCCCGAGTATGTTCGGTCCTGACCCTGGGTGGCTGAATCCTCGTGGGCTCTCTAATCGACGGCATCACCGGAGGTGCACGCTTGGCGATGGGGGCCTTGGCGCGGGTCTCGATCTCCGGCGCTTCAGGCTTCATGATGAGACTGCCGCAGTCAGGGCAGAAGAGAACGTTCGACGGATACTGCTTGTCACATTTCCTACAAACCTTAACGGTTATCATGGTAGATCATTCCGTGTCGCTCACGCGGACATGAGCTGTGTGCCGGCTCGACGGCTCGGCCTCTCGGCGAGGTTCCCATTCTATTTAATCCCGTCTCATCTACAAGGAAAGATGGAGAAACGTTGCGGGTGGAGGACGGAGCAGAACAGGGTCAATTCGACCCTGCGTAAGCAAATGCCGCCCCCCATTAATAAGAACTAATAGTCAACTCACTCCTCCGGAGGCCTTTTCGTCGATTCCGCAATCCACCTCATGTAATCTGCGGAGCCTTCAGCCAGTTCGAAGCGAACGATGCAGGGGATCTCATATGGATGCATCTTTCTGATTGCCTCCTCCACCGCATGAAAATCCTCCGACCGGATCTTCAGGAGCGAGGCGAACTCCGAAGCTTCCTCCACCTCGCTCCTCCACCGGTAAATGGAGCAGACTGCGAAGATGTTGGAGCAGGCCGCGAGGCGCCTCTCTATCAAGAACCTGCTGATGGTGCGGGCGGTCCGCTCATCAGGATACGTCACGAAGATCGAGGACATCTCCACGTTCATCACCTCCCCAAGGTCGTTCTCACGATATGAGGCCTAGCCCATCTCTGGAGGTCCATTGTACCATGCTTTGTATCCCTCTCTGAGCCGGCACCATTATTGAATTTTTCACGCGATCGATGCCGGCGGGGTTTGATCATCCCACGTTCCTTCAGCGAACAATCAGGTTTTAATATGGACTCGGGCCTGCCTCTCTTTCGCCCCCTAGGGCGGCTGCCTGGCGAACTCCAGGCAATGTGTTGGCAGTCATCGGAGGAAGAGGGAAAATGAAGAATAAGGTGAGGCTACCGGGGGAGGTTGCTCTGGCGATGGGGTTGCTGCTCATCTCGTTCGCCGTCACCTTAATGGTAAGGGCGGACTTCGGGATTTCTACCTTATCCTCGCTCCCTTACGTCCTGAGCCGTATTTTCACCGGTCTCTCTTTCGGAGCCTGGAACCTGGTCTTCCAGGTTACTCTGTTAATCATCCTGTTGGCCGTAACCAAGAGGTTCAAGGCTGGCTATGTGATCTCATTTATCCTCACCATGGCGTTCGGCACAATCCTCGACATCTTCTCCGGCCTCCTGTCTGCCCTACCGTCAGACCTATGGCTCAGAGCGTTCTATGCGGTGGCAGCATATTTCATCATGTGCGTAGCCATTTCTCTGATGATCGGGTCGAAGGTCCCCCTCATGATCGTCGATTCGTTTATTTATGATCTGACCAAGCACCATGAAGTTTCCTTCAGGCGAATGAAGACTTTTATCGACATTATCCTGGTCTGTCTATCGGCAGCTCTTTCCTTTGTGTTCCTCGGAACCCTCACGGGGGTGGGCATAGGAACGATTATCATGGCCCTGATCACCGGCACCGGAGTTCATGCGGCCACCCATCTGCTCCGCGAAATCGTTGTAATCGACCCCCTTAGCAAGACCCTCGGCAGGATGGCCGCCTGATAGGTCAGGCTTTGTATCGCTTCCCGCTTTGTTCAACGATTGCTGACATTAGAGCAGATATGGAGTAAAGTTCGCCGATCATCCTGTCCCCTGATGCGTCCAACATGCCTATGGAGCAATCTCCAAGCCATTTAAATAAAAGAAGCTCAGAATTTTCATGCGCTCGACGCGGGAGAGACATGGCCGAGATGAGTAAGAGGCAGCCAGTGCCTATGGGGACACGGATCAAGGCTCCCCTCCTTGGATTATTGGCACAGAGCAAATACCTCGCAATATGGGTAACCTTCGTTCTGCTCATGGTCCTGACGCCATTCACCAAGGGCCCCATCGGTGCAATCATCTTGTCCATCATCTTTTCGCTCATCCTGATCTCAGGGATACTGACAGTCAGTGACGACCGGCGGTTGCTGGTGATCGGGCTGATCCCTCTGACTATAGCCCTGATCACGCGGTGGACCAGCTTCCTGATCGGAGAAACGGAACTGCAGGCGGTCTCTGCTCTATTCGCCACCATCACCCTGGCATACATCACCGTTCTGGTGTTCTCTTCCCTCTTCAAGGCCCATGAGGTCACCACGGTCGTCATCTGGCAAGCTATTTCCGTTTACCTGCTCATCGGTCTTACCTGGGCATCGCTGTTCCTGCTCGTGGAGCTCCTGTCACCAGGATCTCTTCTCGACAGCCTCGATCCAAGCGCCCCCATGGCCTATCCTGCCATCGTCTACTACAGCTTCGTGACCTTGGCCACTCTTGGCTACGGAGATATCACACCCATGACCACCACTACTCGGGGATTGGCCGTGCTTGAGGTGCTGACAGGCGTCCTTTTCATGGCCATCCTGATCTCGCGGCTCGTAGGCGTATGGAAGCCAGGTAAGAAGGGAGAGTGAGAGGCGATTCTGTGACGGTCTCTTCGTGGGTCGTCCCTCGGTCATTGTTGGAACGAACATGACATGCCTTGGCCCTTGAGGCTGTAGGGCCAGATGTTCTTTCCATGCAAAGCCGTTTATAGCGTTGAAAGGTAGGACAATCGCCGGTTGGGGACGTCATCCCCATCCCCTACCAACGAGCGCGCGGAACAATGCTCCGTTCCTGCGAATAGCGTCCCCGGGCCGGCCCATTTTTCTATCTCGCCCTTCACCCGATGAAAACGTTGTTGGTCATTTTGAAAGGATCAAGTCCGTTCGATGGGATCAGCGTATGTCGACCTGGCCCACAACGATAAAAAAAGAGGAGATTAAGGGGTTTCAGGAGGAACGCAGGGCCTTGTCGTCCTCCTCTCCAGTCCGGATGCGGATGCACCGTGCGACGTCACTCACGAACACTTTGCCATCGCCCATCTCCCCGGTGCGGGCGCTGTCCAGTATCGTGGCGATGATCTTATCCACTTCCTTGTCTGGGACCACGAGGGTGATGAGCGTCTTCGGGAGGAGGTCCACGCGGTACTTCCCCGCGCGGTTGATGAACTCCAACCCCTTCTGCTCGCCCCGGCCGAGGACCTCGTGCACGGTCATTCCCTTGAGGTCGATGGCTTCAAGGGCGGCCTTCACTTGGTTCAGCTTCTCCGGCCTGATGATCGCTTCGATCTTCTTCATCCTTGTTTCCCTCCTCAGGCGTAAGCGTTCTCGCCGTGCTGAACGATGTCAACACCGATCCTCTCCTCTTCCTTGGTCATGCGCCAGTTGGGCCAGACCATGGTGAGGACCTTCATCAGGACGAACACGACCACGAACACGAACGCCCAGACCCCACAGACGGCGATGACTTGCTTGACCAGGAGGTCGAAGCCGCCGCCGTATAGCAGGCCGTTGTTAACGACCGCGGGGTTGACCGCGGAGGTGGCAAGGAAGCCAGTGGCGATGGCGCCGACGGTACCGCCGACACCGTGGCAGGCCCAGACGTCCAGCGCGTCATCGAAGCCCGCCTTCTTGCGGAACTGGATGGCGGCGTAGCTGATTATGGGGGCCACGATACCGATGGCCAGCGCACCAGAGACATCCACGAAGCCGGACGCCGGAGTGATGGCGACCAGGCCGACGACCCCGCCGGTGATCATGCCCAGGACGCTCGTCCTGCCAAGGTGGAGGTACGAGACGAGACCCCAAACCACACCTGCGGTGGCAGCAGCGATCTGGGTGACCACGAAGGCGCTGACCGCGAGCTCGTTCGACCCGAGGGCGGAACCAGCGTTGAAACCGAACCAGCCCATCCACAGCAGGGCGCCGCCCAGCACGACAAATGGGATGTTGTGAGCCTGCTCCTCGACGTTGTGCTGCTTGGACAGCCTCTTGCCGATGACCAGGGTTGCCGCCAGGACGGTCGCCCCGGCCGTGATGTGAACGACGGTACCACCGGCGAAGTCAAGCGCCCCCATCTGGGAGATCCAGCCCCCGCCCCACACCCAGTGAGCCACTGGAGAGTAGATGACAATCGCCCAGATTGCCAGGAAGACGGTGACCGCGGCGAGCTTCATGCGCTCGGCGATACCCCCGATGATCAGGGCCACAGTGATGATTGCGAACATACACTGGTATATCATGAACAGGAGCGGTGGAATTGATGTTGGGAACCATGCCAGAGCAGGTGGGTCCGACCACACGCCTATCCCGTTCATCATGGCGAAGTCCAGGCCACCGATTAAGTTGCTCCCTGGCGAAAACGCCAGAGAGAACCCGGCCACCACCCAAATTATCGTGACAATGCCAAGGCAGATCAGGCTCTGCCCGAGCATGGAGAGCATGCTGTTCTTCTTCAGCATGCCGCCGTAGAAGAACCCGACGGCAGGGGTCATGACCATGACCAGTGCTGCGGATGTCAGCATCCACGCGATCGATCCAGTATCATATGCCATCTTGGTCTCACCTCATTCCCCCCGTGTTCTCCGAACCGGAGGCTGCAGAGCGTCTCCGACGAACCCATTAACATGGATATATTCGCCGTTTGTACGCTTCTGCATGGTGCCGATAGACAAATTGATAATTAAAGCTTATGCAAACAGACAATAGTATATTGTGTATGATTGTATTAAATAATCGTACAATCGGAATCAAAATGAGCGATCGAATGGTCAACGCAACCCTCGCCCAGCCCGCTTGATGGCTCCGCTGTCGGAGATGTCGTCACATCCCTTATTTCGTGAATCGGGCAAAGCCAATAATAGTCACACAGTCCATTGTTGACCGGGGTTCAAGTGGAAGAGTACGATATCATCATCGTCGGGTCTGGAGCGGGAATGAACATCGTCGATCCAGCGGTCAATGCTGGGCAGAAGGTCGCTCTGGTGGAGAACGGTCCCCTAGGGGGCACCTGCCTTAACCGGGGGTGCATTCCATCGAAGATGTGGATCTACCCCGCCGACGTCATCAGGGAGATGGAGAACGCTTCCCGTCTCGGTATCGCCGCCCGGGTGGAGAGCATCGATTTCGACCTGATACGAAGGCGGATGTGGGATGTCGTTCTGCATGACCGGGGACACATCGAAGAAGCGATCAAGATGGATCCCCGTATGCGACTTTACCATGTTGAGGGCAGGTTCATCGGGGACCACACCATGGCTGTAGGTGACGAGGTTATTCACGCCCCCAAGATCGTCATCGCCGCCGGAGCCCGCTCATACATACCACCTATCCCCGGCCTGGAAAAGGTATCGTATCGGACATCGGAGAACCTCTTCGATATCATCGCTCTACCTCGCAGCATGATTATGATCGGTGGGGGGTACAAGTCCTGTGAGTTCGCCCACTTCTTTTCGGCCATGGGGTGCAAGGTCTCGATCATCCAAAGGAACGTGCGGCTCCTTCCGGACGAGGAACCGGAGATGAGCTTCGTAGTGAGGAAGGAGCTGGGGAAGCATGTCGCCATCTCGACCGATCAGGCGGTGACGGAGGTCAAGGCCGTCCCCGATGGCGTCGAGGTCGAAAGGCGGGACCGAGGGACGGGAGCGGTGGTCAGCGAGCAGGCGGAGATGTTGTTCGTGGGTACGGGGATGCAGAGCAACGCCGACCTGCTGAACGTCAAGGCGACAGGGGTGGAGGTCGACGAGCTAGGCTATGTCAAGGTCGATAGCTATCTGAGGACCACCGCTCCGGGAATCTGGGCCCTGGGGGACATCACCGGGAAGCACATGTATCGGCACACCGCCAACTACGAGAGCCAGGTCGTGTGGTACAACATGAACAATGCCGAGCCGGCGGAGACCGATGAGCATGCCATCCCCCATGCCATCTATACCTATCCCACAGTGGGGAGCGTGGGACT
This sequence comes from Methanomassiliicoccus sp., assembly GCA_033485155.1. NCBI lineage: Archaea > Methanobacteriati > Thermoplasmatota > Thermoplasmata > Methanomassiliicoccales > Methanomassiliicoccaceae > Methanomassiliicoccus > Methanomassiliicoccus sp. The sequence continues at coordinate 105,327 of JAWQJJ010000003.1, read as the reverse complement.
GACCGAGGAGCAGGCGAAGATAGGCGGTCTGAAGTACCTCACCGGCTACAGCCGGTATGCCATGGTGGCCAAGGGGAGCGCCATGGCCGACGACACCGGGCTGGTCAAGGTGGTGGTGGAGAAGGGCACCCGGCGCATCCTCGGGGCGCACATCGTCGGCAAGGACGCGGACCTGCTGGTCCAGCAGATGGTGTATCTTATGAACGCCGGGGACCAATCATACATGCCCATGGCCCGTAGCCAGGTCATACATCCGGCCCTTAGCGAGGTGCTGATCTCCGCTCTCGGTCGGCTGTCCGATCCCGAGCACCTGGAGCATGAGCACGTACACTGATCAATCGAAAAGGCCCAGGTGGCCCAGGCCGCTGCCGTTGCCCGATCGTTGCTCGTCCCCCTTGTGGTGCAGCACCTTTTTGCTGGCAATACCTACAAGGTAGGGGACGGGTGGCAGGAAGTAGACGAACGAGCCGACCAGCGCCCCGAGCTTCTGCCCCAGCTTCATCTTGTGCACCAGGTCGTGGATGGGGTCATCGGTGAGCTCTCGGTCCAGGCCGAACATCGAACGCACGATCAGTCGGTCCGATTCCAGGACGACGCTCACGCTCCAGGCGATGGCTTTGTCCAAGGGCATGACCCTTCCGCCGGCTGAGGTCCTCTTGTTCAGGATCGCCTTTCTCAGCTCTTCGGCGGTGGTACCATCGAAATTGGTATAGGTGATGCCGATGGTCTTCAGGTAGTGGGAATCGGAGCCCCCCATGCGGGCGAACTTGCCGCCTTGGGCGGCCTTCTCCGCGCGAGGGTTAGCGTAGTTATCGATGTGCCCCCCGTTGAGCACCTCGATCCCGTCCACGTCCAGCTCGTTAATCCTCTCGCCGAGGCAGGGGCAGTGGAGGCTGAATGGATGGGGAGCGATGACCAGCCCATCCTGGGAACGAATGCGATCGATAGTGTCCTGTATGGGCAGGCCGGCGGGGATCTCCTCCTCCAGGAACAACCCGATGACCTCTCCGTCGGCAGTGCTGACCTCCTCGCCCATGACCACTTCGATGCCGTCGATGGACGCCCCGAGCTCCCGCGCCTTCTTGGCCCCGGCAATGGAATTATGGTCGGTAATGCACACCACGTTCATGCCCGCCGAACGTGCGTGCTCGATCACATCCTTCGGATCAGAGACCGATTCGGGGAACCGTAACACTCCCATTCTGTGCAGCCCGGAGTACTTGGTATGGACGTGGGTGTCCGCTTTTCCCATATGATGTTGGTAGACGAATACTGGCATTTAACATTATTGAGGCAGTTACTATGGGCCAGAGAAAGGTCCGGACTAACGCTTGATGAGGTCGGACTTGGTCAAGATGCCCGCAGCCCTGTCCTGGTCGACCACCACCACCGCGGGAAACTCCAACAGCAGCTCCTTCACCGTGTCGGAACTGGTGTTTTTGGAGACTGTGGGCGGGGGGTCACTCATCACCTCGCTGGCCGGAGTGATCTGAGGGTCCCCTTTGAACCGCAGAAGGTCCTCCTCGGTGAGGAGGCCGACTATGGCCTCCCCACGGAACACTATGAGCTGCGACACTCCTCTGGCGCTCATGATCCCGGCCGCCGTGGAGACGGTGTCATCGGCCTGCACCCCGAAGATGGTCTCGGTCATGTATTTGGAGCAGTGGTCCTTCTCCTCCTCTTTCAAGCACCGCATGATGCGCTCCACGGTGGAGAATCGAGGGTCGACCTTCCCGCTCTCGATCTTGGCGATATGAGCCTGGGACACACCCGCTTTCCTGGCGAGCTCAGTCTGGGAGATGCCCGCCTTCTGCCTCAGCTTCCTGATCTCAGAGAGCTCCATTATAACCATCAGTTATATTTCTATACATAGGATTTAGCGTTAAAGTATATATACACTCCTGTGTTTTAGCCACACTACGTGGTCATTATGGTAACCCACCTGTTCACATCGGAATCGGTGACCGAGGGTCACCCTGACAAGTTATGCGATCGCATTTCCGATTCCATTCTAGACGCCTACCTGGCCCAGGACCCAAACGCCCATATCGCCATCGAGACCATGGCGACCACTGGCATGGTAGTGGTTGCGGGAGAGGTGAAGACCGATCCGTGCCTAAACGTGCACGTGGATGCTGACAAGGTAATCCGCAAGGCGGTCCGGGATATCGGCTACGATCATCCCGACTATGGATTCGACGCTGACCATATCTGCGTCCTCTCATCCCTACATGACCAGTCTGCGGACATTGACATGGGTGTATGCCGCAAGAAGAAAGGCAAGAAATTGGCCACCGGGGCGGGGGACCAGGGCCTCATGTTCGGCTTCGCCACCGATGAGACGGCGGAGCTTATGCCCCTACCCATCCTTATGGCCCAGAAGTTGGCCCAGCAGCTTGCCAAGCTCAGGAAGGACGGGACCCTGCCCTGGCTGCGCCCGGACGGGAAGACCCAGGTCACCGTGGAGTATGTCGATGGTAAGCCCAAGCGGATCGATACCGTGGTGGTCTCGACCCAGCACGCTCCGGTCATCGAGGGAGAGAGCGACGATGAGGCGATCCACGCCATAATCGAGAAGGCCATGAAGGACAAGGTGATCAAGCCAGTATGCGGAAAGTGGCTGGATTCCAAGACCAAATACTTCATCAACCCCACCGGCAGGTTCGTCATCGGCGGCCCCTGCGGGGACTCCGGCGTCACTGGTCGCAAGATCATCGTGGATACCTACGGGGGCATGGGTCGCCACGGGGGCGGGGCGTTCTCGGGGAAGGATCCCACCAAAGTGGACCGCTCGGCCGCCTATATGTGCCGGTACATCGCCAAGAACATCGTTGCTGCCGGACTGGCCAAGACCGCCGAGGTTCAGGTAGCCTACGCCATAGGCGTCGTTAATCCCGTTTCGGTGATGGTCGACACCAAGGGCACCTCGATCGTTTCCGAGGATGAGATCGCCAAGGCCGTGGTCAAGGTCTTCGACCTCTCCCCCGATGGTATAATGGAAACCCTCAATCTCCGCCGCCCGATCTATGCCAAGACCTCCGCCTACGGGCACTTCGGACGCAACGAACCGGAGTTCACATGGGAAAAGGTCGATAAGGTCGACGCGCTCCTGAAGGCGGCCGGGGTGAAGGCTGCGGCCAAGGGCAAGGCTCGGGCCAAGGCCAGCAACGGGGCCCTGTCCCCGGCGTAAGGCTCTTTGCACGCAAGCACACGGGTGTGGCCCCCGACGGCCGCCCCTGTGCCTTTTTCATAATATTAGGCGGGGATCAAGCCTCATTGGCCGTTCGGTCCTTCCCCGCGGACATATCCATAATCTTCATAGCTATTTGCCTTCCGTACTCCCGGCACTTTCTCCTTTCCTCGTCGTGCGGTATGTACCGGACCTGCAGGTCCTCAAAAGGCATCTCCAGCCCTCCGCCTTTCATCAGATCATGCACCTGCTTGGTCGCCCCTCCGGCCCAGCCGTAGGAGCCGAACACCGCGCCGAGACGCCCGGTCGGCCTCAGACCCTTCATATAATAGACCATGTCCGCCACCGAAGGATACATGGTGTTATTCAGAGTGGGCGTACCGACGACCACTGCCCGCGCTTCCAGGACCTTCATCATGACCTCGCTCCGATCGGTGGATGTAAGCTTCAGCACCTCGACCGATACCCCCTCGGAGGCTATGCCCTCGGCGATTTCATCGGCCATGATTCGGGTGCTGTTCCACATGGTGTCGTAGACCACCACCGCTTTCTCCCCCGTATGAGCGGAGGACCACTCCGTGTACAGAGATAGGATTTTGTCCAAGCCGGTCCTCCATATCACCCCATGAGCGGTTGCCAGGATCTTGATGTCGATGTCCTGGGCCTTCTTGATGGTCTGGCGGACCTGCGCGTTGAATGGAAGGATGATGTTGGCATAGTACTTGGCTGCCTCCTGGAACAGGGCACCCTGGTCGACCTCGTCATTGAATCGTTTGGAGGTGGCGAAGTGCTGGCCGAAGGCATCCATGCTGAATAGAACCTTGTCCTCCTCAACATAGGTAAACATCGAATCTGGCCAATGGAGCATGGGAGTATCGATGAACTTCAGCGTCTTGCCGCCGGCTTTGATCTCCTGCCCGTCCCCCACCATCTCCGTCCTCAGGTCAGGGTAGTGTAGGCGGAGGCCTTCGACCCCGAAACGAGATGCCAGGACCGTCGCGCCGCATACCTCTTGTATTAAAGGTAGACTGCTGGAGTGATCCATTTCGGTATGGTTGGAAACGATGATATCGATCTTCGATGGATCGATCACGCTCCTGATCCGGCTGAGCATCTCCTCGAAGAACGGCCGCTTGACTGTATCGATCAGGATGTTCTTGTCCCCGGTGATAAGGTAAGCGTTATAGGTCGATCCCCTGGGGGTGGTGTAACCGTGAAAGCTGCGGATGTTCCAGTCTATCGCTCCTACCCAGTATATGCCATCCGTAACCCTGATCGCGTCCATGTCCGAACCCTTCATCGTCGGTAACACTTCTCGGCATATCTATCGTTTATGTTCCTGCATCCGCCAAGCTTTATATCGGCGAATGGTCTGAGCACTACGATGGACTATCTAGCAGGGTTGATCGCATGGGCCGTCCAGGTGATCATGGATCTCATCCAGGCCACAGGATATCCCGGCATCGTCATGCTGATGGCTTTGGAGAGCATGTGCCTCCCCGTTCCCAGCGAAGTAGTCCTGCCCTTCGCCGGGGCCCTCGTGTCCCTCGGCCGTTTGAGCATTACTGGCGATACCCTGATTGATTCTTTGCTGGTCGCCGTCGCGGGGACCATTGGATGCACTATCGGCTCTACCCTCGCCTACCTTGTCGGCCTCAAAGGAGGCCGCCCGTTCATCATCAAGTACGGTCGGTACGTCAGGATGAACGAAAAGCACCTGGATCTGGCGGAGTGTTGGTTCCATAAGTACGGTGACTGGGCGGTCTTCGGATCGCGCCTTTTGCCAGTGGTCAGGACGTTCATCTCGCTTCCCGCGGGGATCGCCCGCATGCCGTTCAAGCGCTTTGTCCTCCTATCCGCGGTCGGATCCCTGCCGTGGTGCCTTCTGCTAACATATATCGGCGTGGTCTTGGGCGATAACTGGGAGAGCGTGGAGGCCCTCTATCGCCCGTTCGAGATCATCGTGGTCATCGGCATCGCCGCCCTGATCGTTTATTATGTGTGGAGATGGAGGACCTCGAAGAAGGTCTGTTCTCCCTAGGCCTGTGAGTAGTAGTACTCGCCCCTCTCCTTCTGCTCCCGGTCCAGCCTGGAGCCGGGCTTGTTGATCCGCGGGCGGTTGGTGTCGTTGTCCCGCCTAAAGGTCACGTCGACGCCCTTGAGGAACATGTTCATGCCCGCCCGCATGTCGAACGGGCCGTTGGCATGCCCCTCCCTTCCGGGGTGACCTGAGAACACCATTATGGAGTCGGAGACCATGTCCAAGAAGTAGATGTCGTGATCGACGATGAGGGCGCTCCGACCCCGCTTCTCCATGACCCGCCGCACCGTCTTGGCCGCCTCCATCCTCTGGTTGGAATCGAGATAGGCCGATGGCTCATCTAGCAGGTACATGTCCGCCTCCTTGGCCAGGCAGATGGCGATGGCTACTCTCTGGAGCTCTCCTCCCGACAGGGTGTTGACGTTCTTCTCGTAGAGTCTCTTGAGCATTAGAGGATGGGCTATCTCGCTCTCGAAGAAGCCGGACTGGAAGAACTCGTGGTTCGTCACCATGAACAGATCCATGACTGAACCGTCGAAGTCCGGGGTGATGTACTGCGGTTTATATGATACTTTGACGTTCTTGTCCACCTTGCCCAGAGTCGGCTCCTGGATTCCGGCCAGCATCTTCACGAAGGTCGTTTTTCCGATGGCATTGGGCCCGACCACGCCGATCGATTCGCCGATCTTGATGGACCCCGGCTCCGCCGTCAGCTTGAACTCTTTGAAGTCGCACTCCAGATGAGGGTAGTCTAACAGGTGAGCGGTTACCTGGCTGTCGCGTGGGGGATGAGACTCGAACCGGATCTGGGTATCGCGGAAGCGGATGTTTTCCTCTCGCATGTAGCCATCAAGGTAGGTGTTGATGGCGATGCGCACCTGGCGCGGTTGAGCGAACACACCGTAGGCGCCCTCCGAGCCGTACACCAGATAGGCGTTATCCGCCAGGAAGTCCAGGATGGCCAGGTCGTGCTCGATGACTACCACCTGCTTCTCCTCCGCCAGCTGCTGGATGAGTCGGGCGACCTTGATGCGCTGGTAGATATCCAGGTATGAGGAAGGCTCGTCGAAGAAGTATGTATCGGCGTCCTTCATCAGCGAAGCGGCGATGGCTACCCGCTGCAACTCGCCCCCGGAGAGCTTGTCCAGGGGGCGGTCGATGACCTCCTTCAGGTCCAATAGGTCGGCGGCCTGGTCCACGGTCATCCTCTCGGCCACCTTGGACAGCAGGTCCCGGACCACGCCCTTGACCACCTTGGGTAACTTGTCCACGTACTGCGGCTTCAGCGCCGTCCGTACGTTACCAGCGTAGACCTTGGTCAGGTAATCGCCGAGCTCTGTTCCCGAGAGCCGCGCCAGAACCTCTTCCCGGCTGGGCGGGTTCTCGAACTCGCCGAAGTTGGGAGTCTCCTCCCCCGACAACAGCTTGATGGATGTCGTCTTCCCGATACCGTTCGGTCCGAGGATACCGGTCACCAGCCCCCTCTTGGGCACCGGAAGGCGATAGATACGGAAACCGTTCAGGCCATACTGGTGCATTAGGTCGGACTTCAGCTCCTCGGGCAGGCCAATGATCTTGATGGCCTCGAATGGGCACTTGTGCACGCAGATGCCGCAGCCCGCGCAAAGCTCCTCCGATATGATCGGCCGTCCGCCGTCCCCTATGACCACCGCCTCCACTCCGGTGCGCACCTTTGGACAGTAGTTCCTGCACTCAGCGTTGCACTTCTTGGGTTGGCAGTGGTCCTTCAGCAGTACGGCTATGCGCATGTTCCACGCAATAGACCCCGTTGATAAAAAGGTGATGGGAGGGCCCGGTCCCCGCCGGCCCGAGGTCCTACGCCAGTCGTGGTACACCATCCACCCCCATCCCGGAACATGGACCTGAGCACCTAAGGGATGATGCGATCCTCACCCTTCCGTCCTTTCGGCGGGGGGCGCATCATCGTTAAATCCTTCCTCCACAATCCACAGGCGATATAATGGTAAAGGTCCTAGTATGCGTCGCCTGGCCATATGCGAACGCCCCCATCCACCTGGGGCACGTGGCCGGTTCCCTCCTGCCCCCCGACATATTCTCCAAGTATCACCGACTGATCGGCAACGAGGTGCTCATGGTGTCCGGTTCCGACCAGCATGGAACGCCCATTACCGTTAAGGCCGAGAAGGAGGGGGTGACCCCCGAGGTCATCGCCGAGCGGTACCATGAGATCAACAAGCGGGCGATCGAAGGCTTAGATATCGAGTTCTCGCTCTTCACCAAGACCCACACGGAAAACCACTTCGAGGTCGTGGACGACGTGTTCCTGACCTTGAGGGATAAGGGATACCTTTACAAGAAGGGCACCCAGCAGTACTATTGCCCGCGATGCGCGAAGTTCCTACCCGACCGCTACGTGGAGGGAAGGTGCCCCTCCTGCGGCAACGAGAAGGCAAGGGGCGATCAGTGCGAAAAATGCGGGAAGACCTTCGAGGGCGGGGAGCTGGAGGATGCGACCTGCTTGCACTGCAACACCGAGCCGGAGATGAGGGAGACCGAGCACTATTTCCTCAAACTCTCGGAGTTCCAGCAACCTCTCCTCGACTGGGTGGAGGGCAAAGAGAACTGGAAGTCCTCGGTCAGGCTGTTCACCAGGAACTGGTTGGAGGCTGGGCTGCAGGACCGCCCCATAACCCGGGATATGGCCTGGGGGATCCCGGTGCCCATCCCTGGCTGGGAGGGTAAGGTCGTCTATGTGTGGTTCGACGCGGTCATAGGTTATCTATCGGCGTCCAAGGAGTGGGCCAAGATGGTCGGACGGCCTGATGCGTGGAAAGCGTATTGGGAGGACCCCTCGGTGCGCAGCTACTACTTCCTGGGAAAGGATAACATCCCATTCCATACAATCATCTGGCCGGCGATGCTCATGGGTTACGGAAATCTAAACCTCCCCTATGACGTCCCGGCCAACGAGTTCCTGACCTTCAAGGGCGATAAGCTTTCCAAGAGCCGCGGGAACAGCATCGACATCCCCTCCATGTTGCAGAAGTTCGAGGTCGACGCCATCCGCTACTACGTGGCGGTCAACATGCCCGAGAACAAGGACTCCGACTTCTCGTGGGCGGACTTCGAGACCAAGGTCAACAATGAGCTGGTGGCCACGCTCGGCAACTTCTACCATCGGGTCATGAGCTTCACCTACAAGCACTATGGCATGGTGCCGGAATACGTGGGCTCGGACGTCGACCGTAGGGAGGTCTGGGATGCCATCGAGACCGCCCGCAAACAGGTCGCTTCTGACCTAGAGGCATGCGAGTTCAAGCGCGCGCTGAAGGGGATAATGGACCTGGCCCAGTTCGGCAACCGATACTTCGACGGGGTCGGGCCGTGGGCACTGATAAAGAAGGACCGGGTGGCCTGCGGTTCCGCGTTGAACCTGAACCTCGAGTTGGTGAAGGCCCTGGCGATCATGAGCTATCCGTTCATGCCCCGCTCGGCCCGGGGGGCTTGGAAGCTCCTGGGGCAGGAAGGCGAGCTGGAAGCGGCGGGCTGGAAGGCCATTGATGTCCCTCTCCATGGTGGACAGAAGATGCTGGAGCCCAAGCCCCTGTTCTCGAAGATCATCGTTGAAAAGGATGATGCCAGCTCGGCGTTCAACGGATTTACAACCCTTAATCTCAAGGTCGGCCAGATCATCGAGGCGGGAAATCATCCCAACGCCGACTCCCTGCTGCTCATGCAGGTCGACATCGGCAGGAAGGTGCAGATCGTGGCCGGGCTCAAGGCATACTACTCTCCTGAGGAACTGAAAGGCCGCAAGGTCGTAGTGGTCTCCAATCTCAAGCCCGCCAAGCTGAGGGGATATGAGTCGCAGGGCATGCTCCTGGCCGCCGAGGCTGGGGAACTAGTGACGCTGCTCTCCCCGCCGACGGACGCCAAACCCGGCGACGCGGTCAACAGCGGCATGGTCCCGGGGGAGAAGCAGATCGAGTTCAAAGACTTCCAAAAGCTTGTCCTCAAGATCGGCACGGTGACCGGCAAGGGTAAGGTAGACATCGGCCGCGAGATCAGGTGCCAATGTCCGGATGTCGCCGAGGGGGCCAAGGTTGCGGTGTTCCTGCCCTCCCCCGATGCAGAGGAGGGCCTGGCGTTCTTCACCATGGACGGCGCACCGGTGGTGGCTGATCCCAGGTTACCCAGCGGGGCCACTGTACGATGAGGGCCGACCTTCATGTCCACTCCACCCACTCCGACGATGGCCGGCAGTCGGTGGAGGAGATCATCGTCCGGTGCAAGGAGCTGGAGCTAGGAGCGGTGGCCATCTCCGATCATAACGTCTTCGAAGCCCACAAGGAGGCGACCGTCGGCGCCGGGATCATCATCGTACCGGCGATGGAGGTCTCCTCGACTGGAGGGCACATTCTGGCCCTGGGCATCACGGAGGTGATACCGCGGGGGCGCCCGGTGGGCGAGACCATAGACCTCATCCACGCTGCGGGGGGGATTGCCATCGCACCTCATCCCTATAGGGCCTGGTCCGGCCTCGGTGAGAGGAACGTGCGGGGCCATCAGTTCGACGCGGTGGAGGTCGCCAACGGACGGTCCAAGCGCAAAGGAAACATCGCCGCCAAGCGTTTGGCAAAGGCGATGGGGCTTCCCATGGTGGGAGGCAGCGATGCCCATTACAATCAGGCCATCGGTCGGGCGTACACCGAACTCCCGGATGATTGCCGGGACCATCATGATGTGCTAAAGGCGATACGAGATCATCGGAGCAGGGCTTTCGGCTCGGGCCAGGGTCTCTCGCGTTCGGCTCAATCAGGCATGGTTAGCGTCTTGCGGTGGCTTCGGCGCGGATTCCGACGCATGTGAGTCTCCAAGCATAGCTGACGCTGCCATGACGACAAAAAATTAGGGCAGGTTGGCGACTAGAGGATCGACTCCGCGTTCGCCAGTAGCTCACGCGTCAGGGCGACCACCTTGTCTTTGTCCCCGTTCTGGTCCATGAGGACGGTGACAAGGTACTTCGTCCCGATGCCTACAATGACCAAGCTCTGCTCGGTTAGGTCGATGGAGATCTTGGTGAGCTTGTCCTTGAGCTCGGTAGAAGTCGTTTCCGCTGCACCTAGGATGATGGCCGACATGGCGGCGAAGGTCTCACGGTGGATACCCTTCAAGGGTCCGCCCATGATGTACATGCCTCCGCGGGACACCAGAGAAGCGTCCAGGACGTGATCCTGACCCTTGATCTGGTCCAAAGCGCTCCTTACAGGCGAAAGCTCGCTCATGGTATTCCTCGTTCCCGGTTTTTTGGTCTAATGAGCCGCGGCCATATATAGGTTTTGATAAAAATATTTCAGAACCTTCCATCCAGCATGTGCCAGTACTATTTGATGTTGGTCGATAATAATGTCACGAAATCGACCGTCTGGCATCGCGACCACGGCGTTACCAGATTATAATAGCTGGATGCCAATCTATTTGTAGCTCTCAAATTTTACTGGCGACCAGGGTAAGGCCGATGTCGTTCATTGGTATTTTCGGCAAGAAGTACGAAGAGGAACGGCTTGAGGCTAACATGCTTGACTCCCTCGCCTCTGACCTTCGATCGGACGCGGAAAAGGTCAAGCGTAGGCTGGTGAAGCGTGCCACCAACAAGCCCCAGGACACTATCCTTCTCCTGCTCAGGAACTATGGTCATGAGGATGAGCGAGTAAGAAAGGCCGTCGCGGAGATACTAACCGAACTCGCCGGGGACCGGGTCATGCTCTCGATCATCCTAGCGGATATGGTCCACCCCAGCCGGGCCGTGCGCAAGGCAGTGCAAGGATTCCTCGGGGAATATGTGGGCCCCCATGCCACAATCTACGCGTCCCTTTACGAGCAGACCATGCTCCAGGCAGCGATGTCCAAGAGAAAGGAGATCCCGGTGGACGATATCGTCGCCCTCGCCGAGCTATCCAGGGAGACGTTCATGGACGGGGAGGTCATGGAGTCGGTACGAGATATCGGGTTCTGCCTGGACCAGGCCAAGCACCGTTTCCGGAGCGCCGAGCAGCTCAGGGATTATCTCTCTGACTTCCTCAAAATGGCCCCTGACCTTACGAGGATGGGCGTATACAGCGGGGCTATCGAGGAACCTCTCCGCAAGGCCATGAAAGCCTCCCGCAACCGCAGCTTCGATGAAACAAGGGAAACGATCGAGGAGCGGACCAAGGAAGCCGCCCTGCGTCATGACCTACGCGCTTTCGTGCTCGAGATAGGTGTCAACATCACCTTCCGACCCACAGTGGACGATGAAGCGATCTCCGATGAAGGCCGCAAGGAGCTCACCGCCCTGCGCGGATTTACTAAATCGATCGAGGAGTTGAGCAACGGCGGTCGGCGCATGGAAGCCATCGATGCGCTCCACGATTTCATTGGCGATTTCCTTCGAAGGTACCAAACTGGCCTTGGGCCAAGAATCCGGGCGGGAGACCGCGAAGCGGCGGCCACAATGTATGCGGTGGCGCTCACCTGCGTCAAGCTGACGTCGTACCTTCTCCCGGTAACGGCCGAGGGAGCATATCTTGAGGGATTCAGGAGTCTGGAGGGGGCGGTAAGCATTCATATCCTCAAGCTTCCATGGTAGAGGATTAAAAAAATATCGTCCGACTATCGTCCGACACAATTCCTTGAGACACCTTCCTCCCGCTCTTTGATATGTGGGTCGGAGACATCTGCCCAGTATATTTTTATGAGCCATATGGAACTAGCAAAATTTATATGCCAGAGAGGCGGTTCCGTCAGACGAGGGATGCACTTATGCCAAATTCGTTGGTAAAGAACGCACTAGGTAGTGACTACAAGGAGAAGCTGGTAGCGAGACCTGTTGAGCCCGCGCCGGCGCCTGCCCCGGTTCAGCAGCAGGAATTGTCCGACACCGACAGAGAGATTCTCGAAATGGCCGCCAAGCTTGATGTCTGCATTAAGATCATCGGCTGCGGCGGAGGCGGTTCCAACACCATCAACCGCTGCGTTGATGCCGGCATCAGCGGCGCTCAGTTGTGTGCCATCAACACCGATGCCAAGCACCTGTTGACCATCCGTGCGCCGAAGAAGATCCTCATCGGCAAGAGCACCACCCGCGGTATGGGAGCCGGAGCCCTGCCCGAGAACGGAGAGGCGGCAGCCCGAGAGAACGACAATGACATCCGCCAGTTCCTTACCGGTTCCAACATCGTATTCGTCACCGCTGGCATGGGTGGCGGCACCGGCACCGGTTCCGCGCACTACGTTGCCTCGATCGCCAAGGAGCAGATCCGGGCGCTCACCATCGGTGTGGTCACTTTCCCGTTCAAGGCCGAAGGGACCGTCCGCGCTGAGAACGCCATGATCGGCCTCAACAAGCTGAGGTCGGTGTGCGACACCACCATCGTGGTTCCGAACGACAAGCTTCTGGAGCTCGTTCCGAAGCTACCGGTGGACGCGGCTTTCAAGGTCGCCGATGAAGTCCTCATGCAGACCATCAAGGGGCTCACCGAGATCATAACCAAGCCCGGCCTGGTCAACCTTGACTACGCCGATATCCAGACGGTCATGAAGGAGGGCGGGGTGGCTTTCGTCGGCATCGGCGAGGCGACCACCGAGGACGACGACCGGGTCAAGGCCGCTGTCCACGAAGCGCTCACTTCCCCATTGCTGGGCGAGATCAACCTGAAGGACGCCAAGGGTGCGCTGATCCGCGTTGTCGGGGGCCCGGACATGTCAGTGGGTGAGGCCCAGAGGGCGGCCGAGATCGTCACCAACAGCGTTAACGAGCGTGCCAGGATCATCTGGGGTTGCTCCGTGGACCCCGAGCTGGAGGGTACCATCAAGATCCTCCTTATTGTCACCGGCGCGTCCTCCAAGTACATGTACGGCAAGGGCGGACAGCCGACCAGCAGGCTCGGTGCCCTGGAGAACGACATCCCCAAGTCCAAGCTTGGTGCCCAGCCCCAGCCGGCCAGGCCGCAGCCACAGAGGCAGGCCCCTGCCGACGATGACGGGATAGACTTCGTGCGGTGAACGCGGGGGCTATCGAGGACGTCGGAAACCCCTTCCCTCATCTATTTGTTCGGAAGGTCAGAAATCGAAGGCGTTGTCACCGAAGGTGATGGCCGGACAAGGCTCCACGCAGCGCCCGCAATGGACGCATCTATCAACCTCTACGTGGACCCGGCCCAGCTTTAGCATAAGTGCACCCTCGCTACATCTTCCGGTGCAAACGCCGCATCCGACGCACTCCTCGGCCTTGACCACCGTCCGCCGCACTCTCTCAACCTTTTCCTTCAATTTTTCTGCGTCGGCATCCTTGCCCATCAGGGCGCCCTCGTCGAAGACCGTTATACCATCCACTGCCACCCATCCCTCGTCCTCGTTGACGACCACCTCGCCGTTCATATTGAGGACATTGGCCAAGCGGTCTAGATGCAGGGAGCGGTCGAAAGCTCCCTCGATGGAATAGCCCATGGTGCAGGGTGAGATGCCCTTCTGTATGTACAGCCTGAGGTTGCCCTCTCCCGGCCCCTGTTCCCGGGGCTGGGCCGTGATGGTGATGCCTGCCCTCTCCAGCTCTTGCCTAATGGACGGCGGTACCGCCCGCCACCGCCACATGCCATAATCCACCCACTCGCCCGGAAGGCCCCTGTCCTGAGCCCGTTTGCGCAGGACGGCATCCCATCGGCGGTAGCCTTCCGAGCTCGCTTCCACCAGCTTCAGCTCGGCGAGGTCGGAGGCGGGGCACATAAAGCAGCCGATCCGGTCGAGGCCCCGATCATACCACGGGTTGTAGGGTTCCCCGTCCCCCACGATGAGCAGCCAGACGTGGAGTGCGGTCCAGTTCTGGATCGGAGAGGCGCCCACCTGGCCAGGGGTCCAGGGGTTCTCCCATACCCGGGGTTTGGAGGCACGGGACTCCGACTCGTACCGGCGCTGTCCGATGAACGACAGGACGCCGGTCGGATAGTGCTTCGAGATTGCCCTCACCGTGGGGCCGAGCTTGTTGGTCTTGCAACACCACCTGTAGTCACGACCGGGAGGGCCGAAGACCTTCAGGCCCTCCTCGAACGCCTCATGCGGGGCCTCCTCGAAGATAAGCTCGGCGTCATGACGCTGGGCGACCTCCCGGACGTGCTGTATCGTCTCCGGGAACTCCAGTCCGGTGTCAATGTAGAAGAGGGGAAGCTTCGTTCCCGTCCTCTTGCCCAGGAGGAAGGTGGCCAGGGAATCCTTCCCGCCGGAGAAGGAGACGATCGCCGGAACACGGTTCTCACGCATCACCCTGCGCATGAAGTTCACCGCCTCGGCGATCTTGCGGTCCATCTCTGGTCGGTTGGCCTCCAGAACCTCTGGCCATCCTGCTTTACACCCTTCCGGCGTCTCGTCATCGGGGGCCTCGCACCAGCGCACCTTCACCGCCATGCCCTTGTTTCCCGCCGACATATCCCCAGAAGACATCCTGGCTATGCCTGCGGCGAACGCCCGGCCCTCCTGGTCGACCACGATCAGCTCGTCGCCAACCTTGATGCCATCGCTGCACGACAACACTCCGGGGGCGAGAAGGTTGGATCCTCCCAGGATCGGCTTCAATGCCCCGTCATCCGCCACCACCCTCCCGCGGGACACCAGGCCCTGCATGGCCTTGGCCGCGGACATGCGGGCCAGAAAGACCCACCCTCGACCGAGGTCGTAGCGCATCGTACCGGCCACCTTGCCGTCGATGATGATCTCGTCCATCCGATCGAGGGCCGGGGCCTTGTTCATCAGTGCGAAGTGGCCGTCCTGGAGCACCGCCGCCCCGCATCCCAGGCCGAACTGCCGATCGATGACCTCACGTGCCAAGCCCAGGTCGTGGACGGTGGCCGGGCGGGCGTCGCCGGGTGGTGTGATCTCCATCTGACGGGTGGCCCCGCCGCAGCGCCCGCATTCCTTGCTCTCGAGCACTGGCAGGTTGCAGGAGTCGCACCATCGCAGGGGGATCTTTCCAAGTCGGACCAGGGACACGCCGATGGGTAGGCGAAGCAGTAATTAACCTTTTTCGAGACATCGTAAGGCAAATCCCTCCCTACCGGGGTCGAAGGAAGTTTATATTGGGACTCAATTCATGGCCAGAAAAAAGAAGATGGTCATGATGAAAGCGACCAAGCGCTCGTTGGATGTATCCTACGCCATTCGCGACATCCTTCTCCCGGCGAGGGAGCTGGAGAAGAACGGCGCTGAGATCATCAAGCTCCACATCGGAGATCCCAATAAGTTCGATTTCGAGACCCCCAAGCACGTGCGTGATGCCTTGTGCCGTGCAGTCGAGATCAACGACAACGGGTATGCCGAGTCGGAAGGCTATGACGAGCTTCGTCAGGCCATCCTCGAGAAGGAGAGGCAGAAGAACAATATCGACGTGGGGATTGAGAATTGTGTCATCACCAACGGCGTCACCGAGGCCATACAGATGATCAGCGCCGCGACGGTGGAGCCGGGGGATGAGGTCCTGATTCCCGGGCCCGGATATCCTGCCTACATAGAGTTCACCAAGTTCTTCGGTGGTAAGCCGGTTTCCTACCGGGCGGACGAATCCAACGGCTGGCAGCCGGACGTGGACGACATGAGGAAGAAGATCACTTCCAAGACCAAGTACATCACCGTGATCAACCCCAACAACCCCACCGGAGCTCTGTATTCGGACAAGGTGCTCAAAGAGATCACCGACCTGGCCGGCGAGCACGACCTGTTCATCATCTCCGACGAGATCTACGACCTCATGACCTTTGATGGCGTTCATCATTCTCCAGCGGCGCTGTCCAAGGACGTGCCGATAATAATGTTCAATGGGTTCTCCAAGGTCGACCTACTACCCGGTTGGAGGCTGGGATACACTGTCTTCCGCGACCCCCAGGGGAAGCTGGACGAGATCAAGGAGGGCATGATGCGCCAGCTCCGTCTGCGCATCAGCGCCAATAATCCCTGCCAGATGGCGGTCATTGAGGCGCTCAAGGGCCCCAAGGACCACCTCGAGGAGATGAACAACAAGCTGAGGGCCCGCAGGGACTACCTCGTGAAGAAGATCAACTCCATTCCCGGCCTGTCGACGGCGAGCCCCAAGGGCGCGTTCTACATCTTCCCCAAGATCGAGTCCAAGCACTGGACCAACGACCAGGACTTCGTACTGGATGTACTGAACAACTGCCACGTCCTACTTGTCCCGGGGCACGGCTTCGACGAGACCTATGGCAAGATGCACTTCCGCGCGGTGTTCCTGCCTCCTGTGGAGACGCTAGCCAAGGCCTTCGACTCCATCGAGGACTACATGAACAAGGTCGCCTGAGGCCTCTCACGCCGTCCGAAGGGTGGTGGCCATTGCTTCCTCTCCCTTCCAAAAGCCCCCCTTCAGCCACTGGTCGAACGACAACAAGGTGGGGTGCAAACGCCTGATGGCCTCGATATCGGCGTCGTAGCCGTGCTCGTTGAGCCACTTCAGCATTAGGTAGCGCTCCTTGTCGATCTTCTTGAGGTCCTGAAGCGGCTGCTCGCGGAAGAACACCTTCCTTCCGGTCACCTCGGAGAACCGCTCCGCAACCTCGGGCATGGTGAGGGAGTCCCCGGCGATGTCCACCGTCCGTCCAGCCCAGTCCTCGGGATTATCCAGGATGATGGCCGCCAGGAATCCGATGTCCTCCACCGAAACCATCTGCAGCGGCTTTTGGGGGCTCAGCGACATCACCAGGTTGCCCTCGGAGATCAGCCGGCGAGCGGTGGGCGAGTTGAAGTTCTCCATGAAGTATACCGGCCTCAGAACGGTCAAGGGCAGATCGATGGACCGCATATATCGCTCGTTGGTCGCCTTGCTCTCGAAGTGAGGTATTCCAGTGTTGCGGTCCGCCCCGCACACCGAGCTATACAGGAAGTGCTCCACGCCTTCGGCCTTGGCCGCGTCAGCGAGGATCCTACCCTGCTTGACCTCTCCCGCAGGGCCCTCCTCCACCCAGGTGAGGACGGCGAACACGCCATAGGAGCCAGCCAGCGCCCTCCGGACGCTCGTCGGATCATCCAGATCGCCCTGGACCAGCTCTGCCCCGAGTTCCTTCAGCATCTGACCGCTGGAGGAATCCGGATCCCTGGTAAGCCCACGGACCCGATAGCCCGCCTCCAGAAGGTGCCTGGCCGCAGCGCTCCCCTGATGCCCGGTGGCACCAGTGACGAAGATGGTCCTATCCTTGATTTCAACCACCGGAGCTACCTGGAAGTGCGCGTTATAAAAAGATGATTACGTAAGGGGTTTTACGCCAGGTTCTTGAGAAGCTTCACCACTGCTTCCACAGCGTCGCGCCCCTTCTCGATGCGGTCCTCAGCCTGGAGGCGGGTCATTCCCGGCCCGGTGATCCCCAGGGACACTGGCTTGTCGTACTGTAGGCTGAGGTCGATGATCTTCCTGGCCGCGTGCTGGATTACTATCTCGTCATGCTCGGTCTCGCCCTCTATGACGCAGCCCAGGGTGGCCACGCCGTCGATGCTGGGATCTTCGCACAGCTTCTTGATGGCCAGAGGCATATCGTACACCCCGGGCACCGAGATCACCTTGGCCACGTTCACATCCAGGAAGGCGGCGTGCGCCTTCGCCCGCTCCAACATCATCGAGGTGATGTCGAAGTTGAATTCGGAAACCACTATCCCTATGTTGTATCGCTTCATGTGCTCACTCCCTTATCGGTCCAGCGTCCTCGTAGCCCTGCCGCAGCCCCTTCCCCGCGTTCCGGGAAAGCACCTCGGGACGGAAGAGGAGGTCATAGGCGTTGCGGGCATGCTCCCTGGCCCGCTGCTTGGCGAGCCAATCGAGAGTCCTGGCGTCGGAGGCCTCGTCCTCGTGGACGAAGACCTCGATGATGTGGTGATCAGTCATCAGCTGCGCGGCGATTAGGCCAGTGGAGGCCTCGTGGGCGCAGTTCTTATCCTTGTCCTTGGGGCCGGGCATGCCCAGTGCCATGACAATATCGCACTTTTGTTCGACGATGAGCTTCTTGCACGCTACCGGAAGGTCCTTGATTCCGGGCACAGTGTACCGAACGATCTTGAACCCCGTGCCTCTGGCTTTCAGCTCGTCCACCGCCGCTCCGCCCATGTCCACCCGGGCAAAGGTGGTGTCGGCGATGCCGATAAGCTTCACTGCTTCCCCTCCTGGCAGGCCGTGGCGGTGTGCCACTCGATGATCTTGCGGATGATCTTGCGTGTGCCGTTTAGGTCGTCGGCGTAATGCCCTAGACGGACCACCTTGATATTCATACCTCGCTTGGCCAGCTCAGCCTCCAAAGCCTTCTCGTCGAAGGTTTGGTCGTAGCCGATGGCGATGACGTCCGGTCTGATCTCGGCCACCACGCCGAACATGTCTCCCTCATGGCCCAGGATGGCTCGGTCTACCGGCTTGAGGCTCTGTACTAGCTCCAGGCGCATCTTCTCGGGGGTGATCGGTTCATGCTTGTTCTTGCGGACGGTATTGTCGGTGGCCACCACGACCACAAGCTCATCCCCCAGGCGTCGGGCCTCGGTCAGGTAGTGCACATGTCCGGTGTGCAAAATGTCGAAGACCCCGCTGGCCATGACTCTGGTCATCTCGAATGCACGCTCTTCTTCCACGCCTCGATGATCTCGGCACCCTCGAGGTAGGGTACACCATATCGCCTGGCGTACTCTTGAGCCTTCTCCTTGCGCATCGCCTTCCCGTCCTCACCCATCATCTCGCAGATGGTGGCCGAGGGGAACATATCACCCATCTTCATCAGCGCGGTGACCAGCTCAGTATGGCCTCGGCGGTCATTGAGAACCCCGGGCTGAGAGTTGAGCAGGAAAACATGGCCGGGGGCGCGGAACGCCGCTCCAAACTCCTTGCGGGCGGCTTCGCCGTCCAGCTCCAGCACCTGCTTACCCAGCTTGGCGAACTCGGAGATGGTCAGTGCGCGGTCTCGGTCCGGGATGCCGGTAAAGGTATGGCGATGATTGATAGTGAGCGAGAACGCGGACTTCGTATCATAGGGCAGGTCGTTGGGGGCCAGACCCTTGAGGACCGGGTGCTTGGCGTACGACTCGACGAAGAGCTCGGCCAGGAAGGGAAGGTCGAGCTTCTTAGACACCTCGGCCGGGACGGTCGTGCAGATCAATCCACCGGCCTCCTTGCGCAGCGTACGGATGCTCTCAAAGGTCACATGCTCAGAGGCGATCATCATGTCCGTCTCCGCCTCCCTGCTGTCCGAATCGAAAACCAGCACGAACTTGCCGGATTTCAGGGCGGCCTGTGCTTCGCCGATCTTGTCCATCATGCTCTCCCCCGACCATATGGGCCACCGTATATTATCTCTCCGGTAGCTACCAAATTATTAGTCAATATGTTATACCGATTTTCCTGCCAGCTAGGCCTTGGGGCCTCTGGCAATCAATCAAATAATATATGCCAACGTGCTATCAGCCGTACATGGCCGTGATGCTGGATGATGTCGATGCCCTGGCCAAGATCGATGCTTCGGGCATGCTGCGACAGATGACCGCCCTTGCCGATCAGCTTGACCGTTCGCTCTGCAGCGAGGTTAAGCTCGACCACGGGTCGGAGAGGCTGTGCCTCTGCGGGCTGGGCGGTTCGGCCATGGGGGCCGATGTTCTTTGCGACCACCTGGAAAGGACCACCAAGGTGATGGCCTCGGTGATCAGGGATGTCGCTCTCCCCGGCTGGGTCGACCGGGACACCCTCGTTGTTCTCATCTCCTATTCCGGTAACACCCGAGAGACCCTGTCCATGTATGGGGAGGCTCGCCGACGGGGGGCCCGGGTCGCAGTCATCACATCAGGGGGC
The DNA here is from genome assembly GCA_033485155.1 of Methanomassiliicoccus sp. Lineage (NCBI taxonomy): Archaea > Methanobacteriati > Thermoplasmatota > Thermoplasmata > Methanomassiliicoccales > Methanomassiliicoccaceae > Methanomassiliicoccus > Methanomassiliicoccus sp. Next base: position 85,266 of record JAWQJJ010000003.1, on the reverse strand, counting down.
CGCTTGCAGCAGCTGAGCGAGAAGAACGGGGACCCCTTGGTCGCGGTGCCCCCCGGCCTGCAACCCCGGGCGGCCCTCGGGCATCTACTCGGTGCGGCCGCGGCGGTGGTGGGGGCGGCGGGCATATCTACCATGGATCGCGACCTCCGCGCCCTGCTGCCCAACATCAGGGAAGAATTGGAAGCTTGCTCGCCCTCCACTCCTCAAGCGAGCAACCAGGCCAAGCAGATCGCCGTCCGACTGCATGGGAGGATACCGTTCGTCTACTCCTCCCGCAACGTCCGCCCTGCGGGCCGGCGATGGCAGACCCAGATCAACGAAAACTCCAAGACTCTGTGCCTGTACGGAGAGCTTCCGGAGGCGGACCATAATCAGGTGGTGGGCTGGGTCGATGGCACCCGGGAATCGGCGTGCCAACCAGTGTTCCTGAGGGCCCCCTCGGACCAGGGCATGATGGCCGACATCGTGAATGCGACCATTTCCATATTCGAGGACTTCCGCCTGGACCCGATCGTGGTGGACCTCCATGGTTCATCGGCGCTGGAGAACATCATGCGCGGTATGATCCTGGGTGATCATGTCAGCTACTATCTGGCCATGTTGAAAGGAGTCGATCCGACGCCGGTGTCGTCCATAAGCGAGCTGAAGAAGAGGTTGGGATAAAGGAAAAAAGCCCCCGAGGGGGTGAAAGAAGGGGCGAACTCAGATGCCCATGAGCTGCCGCTTCTTGTAGTCGAACTCCGACGCGCTGATCAAGCCGTCGTCCCGGAGCTTTGCCAGCCCTCTGAGCTCATTGATGTAGGCGCTGGAGGCCGGACTGTCCTGTGCATCCTTGACGTCGATGAACGAGGCGTTCATGTTCAAGGACGAGACGATGGTGTTGATCTCGAAGTTGAAGAATTCCCGATCCCCTGGAGTATAGTTCCACATGTCGCTCATGATATAGGTGAACGAGACAAGGGGGTTGCTCTCGCCCGAATGGAATGCCACCACCAGGCTGTGAGGATACTTAGATACCTTCCTGGTCGGCCTCAAGATGCCTCTGTCCCCGATGAGCAGGTTCGGCTTCTCCGAGGTGACGAGGTTGAACCCCTGGGCCTTCATGGCGGCCCACATGCGATCATATATCGCGTCGACATCTCCTATTGCCTTGACGGTCCTAGAGTAGACTTGAGACATACTTCGAAGGAAGATCGTACGTATTTATATTATATTTTATATTAATTTAGATATTTGATAAGCACTCTTCTACATCTCTAGAGATGTTATTTCCAACGATACCAAACGATGTAAGAAGATGCCGGGAGGGCGCTCGGACCCCGCTCGTCCGAGAGGGTCATGCAACACTTTTTTTTAGATGTTGCCTCATGTCAGCCCGGTAACATTCATGAAGGAAGATGCTTACTGGATTAAGGACCAGGTCAAGGCCCACACCAAGTGGTTCGAGGAGTCCCTCCCCATGATCGCCTCCGAGAACCTCATTAGCCCCCTGGCTAAGGAAATGATGATCTCCGACTTCCACGACCGGTATGCCGAGGGCCTGCCCGGCAAGCGGTATTATCAGGGTAACATCTACGTCGACAAGGTGGAGCTCAAGTGCCTGGAGCTGGCCAGGAAGATCTTCAAGGCCCACTTCGTCGATGTCCGCCCCATCTCCGGCACAGTAGCTAACATTGCTGTCCTGTTCGCCATCTCCAAGCCCGGGGACAAGATCGCCACCCCTGAGCTCGCGTCGGGCGCCCACATCTCCACCGCCCCCTTCGGGGCGGTCGGCCTCCGGGGCCTGAATCCCGTGCACTATCCATGGGACTACAAGAACTGGAACCTGGACATCGACGCCACCCGGAAGTTCCTGATCAAGGAGAAGCCCAAGGTGGCCCAGTTCGGTCTTTCTGTGTTCCTGTTCCCTACGCCCATTAAGGAGATCCAGGACGCACTACAGGAGGCCGGGAGCACGGTGTGGTACGATGCCGCTCATGTCCTCGGGCTCATCGCCGGCGGCAAGTTCCAGGACCCCTTGCGGGAGGGCGTGCACATCATCTCCGCCAGTACCCACAAGACCTTCCCTGGCCCGAACCACGGCATCATCATCGGGGACAAGCTCACCGATGATATGGAGGCTAAGCTGCAGAAGGCTGCCTTCCCCGGTGTAACCTCCTCGCACCACCTACATGCCATGGCCGCCCTGGCGGTGACCATGGCCGAGTACGAGATATACGGCAAGCAGTATGCTAGCCAGGTCATAAAGAACGCCAAAGCTCTGGGCGGGGCCCTCAACGAGATGGGCATCGATGTCATGTGTCCCCATCTCGGGTTCACCGAGTCGCACACTCTGGCCGTCAGTGTAGCCAAATATGGCGGCGGCGCGCAGGCGGCGCTCGACCTAGAGAAGGCCAACATAATCTGTAACAAGAACATGCTCCCCGGCGACACTAGCGCGGTCAAGCCGTCGGGCATCAGATTGGGCACCCAGGAGCTCACGAGGCTGGGCATGGAGAAGGGGGAGATGGAAGAGGTCGCCCGCCTCATCTACCGTGTGGTGGTGAAGAAGGAGAACCCAGAGACCGTTAAGAAGGATGTCTGGGAGCTCAAGAAGGACTTCACCAAGGTGCAGTACTGCCTCAACGCGGGTACCGAGGCCTACCGGTACCACGATCTGGTCTGAAGCAAAAAGAGGCCTCCGGCCTCCCTTTATATCCTTCCCTTTCCTGCCCGGGCTGTTCGTCCTAATGCCGTATGTCCGCCGGCGGCCCGGGCGACATGATTAAGGCTAGGTCGGCATTTACCGCCCACCAGGGGGTCTCGGCGAGACCTGAACGATCATTATGCAAGGCCGGAACAAGCTACTCATCGCCGTGGCCGTGGTCATCACGGCTGCCGTCGTGGTCGCAGGGGCGACGACCATGTTCTCAACCAAGACCAACGGGACCACGACCCTACGCATCGGAGTGCTCCCCGTCATCGACACCCTGCCCCTCTATGTAGGTGTGGAGCAGGGCCTGTTCTCCGACCAAGGGGTAAATGTGGAGCTTGTGGAGTTCAACAGCGCCATCGAGCGTGACGCTGCCTTCACCGCCGGCAGCATAGACGGTTACTTCGGGGATTTGGTCAACACTCTGGTCATCGCCAAGAGCACCGGGGTCAAAGTCATCACAGTGGATTATCACACCCTGTCGGACCATCGCATGTTCGCCATACTGGCGTCCCCTCATTCCGGCATCAACGATCTCTCGCAGCTCAACGGCACGGCCATCGCCACCTCCCGTGCTTCAATATCCGAATACTTCCTCGGGGAGATGCTGAAGGCCAATAACGTCACCAGCGAACCGAGGATCAATGAGGTGCCGGCAATATCCATCAGATACCAGTCACTTATGTCCGGCCAGCTCAGCGTAGCCGTCCTCCCGGAACCTTTTGCCACCAGGGCCATCGAGAACGGGGCCATCCTCCTGGCCGACGATCGGGGGATCGACACCACCGCCACGGTCATCGCCCTGCGCGACAGCACAGTCTCCCAACATGGGGCCGCCGTCAGGAGCTTCCTCGCCGGATACAATGCCAGTGTGACGCTGGTCAACCAGGACCCGATGGCTTTCAACACCACCCTCGAGTCCAGGATCCACTTCCCCCCTGAGCTGGAGACTAGCTTCGACTTCCCGCCCATGTCGGCGATCGCCCTTCCCACTGCCGCCGACCTGCAGAGGGTCCAGGATTGGATGGTCTCGAAGGGGATGCTCACCGCCGTTGCTGATTACGGCAAGGTAATGGCTACCGAGCTGTACGGGTGATCCTATGTTGGAGGTCGAGGGCCTGCGGAAGGAGTACGGGACGGGGGTCAAGGTCATCGATGACCTATCATTCAGCGTGGGCAAGGGGCGCTCGATGGCCATCATCGGCCCCTCTGGCTGTGGAAAAAGCACCCTTCTGTATATCCTCGCCGGACTGACCCCACCGACAGCTGGCCGGGTGCTCATCGAAGGAAATGAGGTCACCGCCCCATCGAGGCAGGTTGGCTTCATCCTGCAGGATTTTGGCCTCCTGCCCTGGAAGACGGTGAGGGATAACCTCTGCCTGGGGATGAGGATCAGGAAGGTGCCCAGGGAAGAGCAGGACCGACGCTCGGAGGAAGTCCTCCGGTATCTCGGCCTAGAGGCTTACGCCGACCGTTACCCGGGCACGCTCAGCGGGGGGGAGAGACAAAGGCTAGCCATCGGAAGAGCGTTGGCCCTGGAGCCGACCCTTCTACTCATGGACGAGCCTTTCTCATCCCTTGACACCCTCACCCGGGAGAGGTTACAGAACGCCCTGCTGGAGATGGGGGCCCAGCGGAACCTGACCATGGTGACGGTTACTCACAGCATCGAGGAGGCGGTCTTCCTTGGTGATTCGATCATGGTCCTGGGCGGGCGTCCCTGCCAGATCAAGGTCATCATCGCGAATCCGGGGGCGGGGGAGCGGGACTACCGCAACAACGACGAGTTCTTCAGGGTATGCCGCCGGGTGAGGCAGGCGGTGGAGGCGTTATGAACCGGCACCGGCTCCTAGGCTACGCGATGTCCCTGGCCGCCTGCCTGCTGATATGGAAGATCGCCTCGCTCGTACTGAACTCAGTCATACTCCCGGGCCCCGAGCAGACCATGAGGGCCTTCTGGGCGGCCCTGGGCACGAGCCTGTTCTGGTCCCACTTCATCATCAGCACCTTCCGGGTGCTGGCGAGCATCGCGCTGGCCTGGGTCCTGGCGTTCCCCCTGGGGATCATGATCGGTTACAACCGGAAAACAGACCGCCTGGTAAGCCCGCTCATCTTTCTCACCTATCCCATACCCAAGATGGTGTTCCTGCCCGTCATCATCCTGTTGTTCGGGCTCGGCGATCTGTCGAAGATCTTGCTCATCACCCTGGTGGTCTTCTTCCAGATCCTGGTGGCGACCAAGGAAGGAGTAAGCGGGCTGGACCGCAAATACATCGATTCCATGCGCTCCATGGGGGCGTCGGAGAGGGACATCATCAAGGACGTGGTCATTCCCGCAGCCTTACCCAGCTGCTTCACCGCCCTGCGCATCGTTACCGGAACCTCGATCTCGGTGCTATTCTTCGCCGAGTCCTTCGCTGGCTCCTCCGGTCTGGGCTACATGATCATGAGCGCCTGGAACTGGGGGCAGTACGACCAGATCTACGTGGGGATCGTGGCCATGAGCCTTCTGGGCATCTCCATCTATGAGGTCTTCACCTACCTAGAGCGCAGATGCTGCCGTTGGACGGTGGCCGAAGAGGAAACGCCGAAGGGGCGGCTGTGGGAGAAGATTGTAACCTACGCTCACATGATCAAGATCAGTCATACAGTGTTCGCTCTGCCCTTTGGTCTGGCCGCCTTGGTCGTCCTGAGCGAGGACCACGCCATCGGAGCGGAGACGATCCTATGGGTCATCGTGGCGATCGTCGGCGCCCGTTCCGCGGCGATGGGCTTCAACCGCGTCATCGACGCCAGCTATGATCGCAAGAATCCCAGGACAGCGGACCGGCACATCCCGTCCGGAGCCCTTTCGGTCCGGGAGGCCACAATTTTCGGCATCCTATCTGCAGCGGTGTTCGTGGGAGCGGCGGCCATGCTGTCGCCCCTGTGCTTCCTGCTCTCCTTTCCCGTGTTAGTCATCCTCATCGGGTATTCCTACACCAAGCGATTCACTTCTGCCAGCCACCTGGTGCTGGGCATCTCCATCGGGCTGATGCCGCTGGGGGCCAGCGTTGCGGTGAGCGGGACAATCACTCCGGCTATCGCCGTGCTTAGCCTGGCCTTGACCACTTACATCGCCGGCTTTGACATCCTGTACGCCTGCCAGGACATCGACTTCGACCGCCAGGCAGGACTGAGGTCCATACCGTCGCGCATGGGGGTCACCCCCGCGCTTCTGATATCGGCCGGTCTGCATGTCGTGAGCCTCATCAGCCTGGCATCGCTATACTGGTTGCTGTCGCTCAGTCTCGCCTACCTGTTCGGCGTGGCCGTCATCGCAGGCCTCTTCGTGGTCGAGCACCTGTTGGTCAGGCCTTCTGACCTCTCCAAAATAAATGTGGCGTTCTTCGACGTGAACAGTGTGATATCGATCATGGTGTTCGTCGCCGTGGCCCTGGGGGCCTTCCTGATATGAGCTCGCATCGCGCCGGCTGGCGCAAGGTCAATGGAGCAAAGGTCATGAGCGAACATGCCAATATCAAAACGGGCCTCGATAAGAGGCCAGCCCGCATCGGAGGGATGTTCGATGACATCACCCCGACCTACGATCGCCTTAACCTCATAATGTCCGCATCCATCGACCGCCGGTGGAGGAAGCGGACCCTCGAGGAGTTGGACATCCAGAGTGGGAACAGGGTGCTGGACATCGCCACAGGGACAGGGGACATGGCTCTGCAGGCGGTGTCGATGCGGCGGTGCGAAATAGTAGGCCTGGATCTCTCCAAGAACATGCTCAAGACTGCCCTCGTCAAGTGGAGGGAGAAGTTCGATGACGATCCCTACCCGGTGCTCCAGGGTGATGCTCTGCACATGCCCTTTCGCGACGGGACGTTCGATCGGGCCATGGTCGCCTTCGGGATACGCAACATGGTGGACATCGGCCAGTTCCTTCGCGAGGTGCACCGCGTGCTCCGACCGGGCGGGCGCTTAGCGGTGGTGGAGATGTCGGTCCCCCGATTGCCCGTGGTGAGGGAGGTCTTCCTCTTCTACCTGACCAAGGTGATGCCCCTGGTGGTCAGGATGCAGAAGGGCGACGCCTCCTCGTACCGGTACCTTTGCGATTCGATAATCACCTTCCCGGCGCCCAAGGTACTGGAGAGCATGATGGAGGCTCAAGGCCTGCATGTACTCAGGTCCATAGAGCTGACGCTGGGCGCCTGTCACATCTATGTGCTGGAGAAGGGATCGGCATGACCTACCGGGATTTGCATGAGTTCGTCGACCTCCTGGAAGCGAAGGGGGAGCTGCACAGGGTCAAGAGCGAGGTCTCCGCTGAGCTGGAGATCACGGAGATCACCGACATGATGTCCAAGAGCCCCGGAGGAGGGAAGGCGCTGCTGTTCGAGCGGGTCCGCGGCAGCCGGTTCCCCGTCCTCACCAACGCCTTCGGCAGCGAAAGGAGGATGGCGTTAGCTTTGGAGACAGACTCGCTTGACGCCCTGGCCTCGAGGATCGCGGGCCTGCTGGAGATGCCGATGCCCTCCACCTTCATGGGGAAGATAGGCGCCGTGCCGGAGATAATGGGGCTGGCCAAGTGCCTGCCTAAGGTCAAGAGATCCTCCCATCCTCCCTGCCAGGAGGTCGTGCTGACAGGCGACGAGGTGGACCTCGGCTCGATCCCGGTGCTCAAGTGCTGGCCTCAGGACGGGGGGCGCTTCGTGACCCTACCGGTGGTCTTCACCAAGAGCGTGGATGGGCGTAGGAATGCGGGCATGTACCGGCTACAGGTCTACGACCGCAACACCACCGGCATGCACTGGCACATCCATAAGGACGGGAGCCATAACTTCAGCGGGTACCGCCGGGAGGGCCGAAGGATGGAGGTGGCGGTGGCCATCGGGACCGCCCCGGCCATCACCTACGCCGCCACCGCTCCCATGCCCCAGGGTCTTGACGAGATGCTCTTGGCCGGGTTCATACGGGGTGCCCCGGTGGATCTGGTGAAGTGCAGGACCGTCGACCTGGAGGTTCCGGCGACCTCCGAGTTCGTTCTCGAAGGCTATGTCGATCCCGAAGATAGGAGGATCGAGGGGCCGTTCGGCGATCACACCGGCTATTACTCGCTAAAGGCCGAGTATCCCGTGTTCCACGTGACCGCCATCACCCACCGCCGGGACGCCATCTACCCGGCCACGGTGGTCGGCCGGCCACCCATGGAGGACTGTTACCTGGCGAAGGCGACGGAGCGTATCTTCCTGCCCCCCCTGCGGGTCGTGGTGCCCGAGGTGGTCGACCAGTGGATGCCCTGGGAAGGCGTGTTTCACAACATCGTCGTGGTGTCCGTCCGCAAGGAGTACCCGCTGCACGCCCGCAAGGTGATGAGCGCTCTCTGGGGCTCCGGACAGATGAGCTTCGCCAAGATGATTGCCGTGGTTGACGAGGAGATATCCTTGAAGGATGTGAGGAAGGTCTTCGCCCACCTGCTGGACACCATCGACCCGTGGACCGATCTCCAGGTGACGGATGGCGTTCTGGACGTCCTCGACCATTCCGCCCCCCGGCCTCTGTTCGGCGGGAAGCTGGGCGTCGACGCCACTTCCCGGGTGGAGGAGGAGATCCCTCGGGGACGCGGGCGGTACTCTCCGAAGCTCGGGGAGAGCGAGCTGTTGGAAACCCTCAGAGAACTGGACCCAGGCTTCGTCTCCTGCCGGCGGGTGGGAATGGGGCGTAGGAACCCCCTCGTGCTCATTGGCCTGCGCAAGGGCGGCCGAGGGACCCGGCACTTCCTTGAACGACTGGAGGCGTGCCATGAGCTGGCCGGGGAAGGGCTCATGGTGCTGTTCGATGACATCGACCTGCAGGACGACTCCCTGTGCCTGTGGAAGTTCTTCAACAACGTGGACCCTCAACGGGACATCCGGATCACGGAGAGAACGGTGTACATCGATGCCTCGAGAAAAGGGTTGGCCGATGGACACGCGAGGGAATGGCCGGACGAGATCGAGATGTCGCCGGAGGTACGAAAGGCGGTAAGGGAGCGTTCAGCCGAGCTGGGCATATCCGACCTCTACAAGCGCTAACGTGGCGATGTCGGTTCTCGGGCGATCAAGGTCGTTCGGCGTCCCCGTCGTCCGAGCCACGAGCCCCGGATCGGCGGGTTTCGAGTTCCTCCCTCATGGTGCAGGCCATGCACCGCCCCCGGGGGGAAGGCTCCCCGCACTGGCACAGCCGGAGAGCGGCCTGCGGATATCTCTCCTGGAGAAGGGGGCGCAGCGCCTCATAGCTGGCGAGGATGGAGTGCTTGGTGCCCGGCGATCTTGCTTCCATCCCGTCGATGATGTCCCGATACTCGTTGCGCATCGCCGCCTCCCAGTATGGGCAGGTGGAGTCGGCGAAGTCCATTCCTGTTAGAAGGGCGTACAGATACACCTCCTTCTCCGGTATGGAACGCAGGGGCAGGATGCGGGGAACCAGTCCAGGCTGCACTTTGACATGGGGCCCCATGCGGGCCAGCCGCTCGACGTCCCCCCGGGTGAAGTTCATGAGGACCGCCTGGGCCACGTCGTCTAGATTGTGGCCGGTGGCCAATGCGTGTGCATCTATCTCCCGGGCCTTGAGGTTCATGCACTGGCGGCGGAACACCCCGCAGTAGGCGCAGGGGGTGCGGTGGCCCAGCCGCTGGGCGATGGTATCCATGGTCTCCCCGACCTGCTCCCGGAAGGAGATGACATGATGCTCGACCCCCAGTTCGGCGGTCAGCTTTCTCACCTTATCCAGGGCCTCCGGGCGGTATCCGGCGATGCCCTCGTCCACGGTGATCGCCGAAATGGTAACGTCCCTGCGCTGGGATAAGATATCATGTACCAGATGCAACGCGACGCAGCTGTCCTTTCCCCCCGAGACCGCCACCGCGATGTGCTTGCAACGATCTAGGTCGATCTGGTCCCGGAGCTCCTTCTTCACCCTCCTTTCTACATATTCCTGGAAATGGGCGGCGCACAGATGGCTGCCGTTGTACCGGATGAAGGTCACCGCGGCCCGCCCGCACTTGGAGCACTGGACCATGGCGCGCCCACCGTCACCGACGGTATTAAGGGTTGTGCTACTCAAGCGATCTGGACAGACATTTAAGGTGGGGGGTCAACTCCCATGATCCCTTCTTATCATCGGGGCCAGGCGATCATCGAGCAACTGCAGCTCGAAGACCAGGGGCAAGAGGCAAGATATCCCATCCGTTGCTGTCGATACGATAGAGGAAGGCATTGGGTCCTCGATGAGGCGGGCTTCCCGGTTAACGAGCGGTGGCAAGTAAGCGCTCGGCCGACCTACTTGCGGCTGCGGATGAAGCGGCGCCATGAAGGACGTCGCATTCCTCGAGGGCGATTGCTTCCTCCCACTGTTCATCCTGCATGGCTACTGTCGCGAACCGGAAGGGCGAGGAGTAAACGCTCATTTTAAATAAATTGAAATATTCAATCATAGCCAGCTAGTATTTTTTATTCAGATACTAAATATTCAGATGATATTCTTTATATCGATGAATATTGGCTTGCAACCCAATCGGGATGGGTAATCCTCCCATGGAGGTAATCATTTGGTACTTCGTGGAAAGAAAGTAGCTGGAATGAGCCTTTTAATGTTGATCGGAGCGGTATTTGTCATCGCTGCTGTGGTTTCGGCAGCGATCCTGTGGTCATCTTATAATACCCAATCAAGGAGCCCTCAGCAGGTGCAGCTGTCGGTAGTCAGCGATGCCTGGTCCGAAGCGGACTACTACCAGACTGGCGTCGGATATGCTGTAGAGCTTACCGCCACCTACCAAGGCAACGCGGAGAGTGGATTCAATTACTACATCATGATCCATGAGACCTCGACCGGGGAAATGAGCTCCGATGACTTCACCATCACCGGAACGACTGGCGATGCTCCGGGCGTTAATCTCAACCTTGAGCAGACCGTTCCGGGAACCTGGATATCCACTCCCGTGATGGTCAGCGCCGGAGCAGCAAGCAACAGCGTGCACGTAATAATCACTCCTGGTGCCAGCGCCTCAGGTCTCTCGGACGTCTCATTCGAAATCGATGCCGTCAGCGAGCTGCCGCTGAAGTGATGTCTTTTTCAAAACCTTTTTTTCTTATTGAAGGATACAGGCTTCCGGCTCGTTCTCAGGCGCAGTCCGGTTTGCGCCACCGGCCCGGATACCTTACGCTTCTGTTTAGTTATGGCTTCATTCGGTGAGAATGAACCTCGATTAATATGTCCACGATTCGCATCGGATGCGGCCAATAGTCCCGCAAACCGGGGGGCCATTAACCTTGGTGATGCTGACTTGATCACTTCTCTTATTGCGCCTAAGGCCTATACATTGGTGCTCGTTGGGAAAGGGGGTAAGGAGTGTACTGATGATCATATCTCGTGCACTACCGAAAGCCTAGCATATCTTTATCCTGTCATCGATGGAATAGTTCCGTTGGCAGGATATGGTGTTCAGATGGGTGCCGGTAAGACATGAACTGATTTACTGGCTGATCAGCCCGGTGTTGGTGGTCGGGGCCTTCTTTCTCTATGCGCTCTCTAAGGTTATCTGGGGTCGAGAGATGTAATGACTATTTTGTGTCAACCCCCTGGTCGTCTTTCTCTTGGCCAGGCATAATCGTTTATAGCGTCCGGGTATGGTAACTACCGCTAATCCAGGACGTCACCTCTTGGTCTCTACCAACGAGCCAGCACCAGCCTACTCTCCGTAGTATGTGCATCCTGCCCTGGACCGGCACCTCACGATTCGTAAGACGGTGCTCGGTATGCTAATACTGGTATTTTCATGAGTGTCAACGTCGTCTGTCGGCTTCGGGACCATTTTGTTCCTTCATCATGTCGCAACCATCACGTGTCAAGTAATATTCTGAGCTGACGTACTATTCTTGATTGGATGGTGCCGTGTGTCCGATAAATATTCCTTGGATCCAGGGATGGACCACCAGGCTCGGAATGATCATATTGATCAGATCTTGTAAAGCGTTTCGATTTCAAAATCCATCGAAACGTAACCTCGCCCGATTAACGTAAGATCGACTGCTCTTACGGGCAAATCATTTCCCTGGTTCTCGATAGTGAAGCGTTATCAATATCACTGTTAAGTCAGTGATCCTGACCATATGGATTAACATTAATTAACGCGGTCCTGATTCATACATTGGCCGTGTATGCGCTTAGTTGCATCTCGCTGAGCCCATGATTTTGATCTTGAACATAAACGCTTCAGCTTCGATCGGGCGAAGGGTTGCTCCGCTTTTTCGGTGGGCACGATTGATATTCGGGCGGTGGAGATCGATTACTACCAGCCTTGCGCCCCATGTGAGCTTAATCGAATCCCCTCTCAGGATTGTATCCACTTCTCACGTTAACGGAGGCGTCCCAGTAAGGCTGGCCAACTCTCATCCTTTAATAGTCGGCGCATCAATGGTAAATGTAAGCGGACCTCTGGGTTTTCTTCCTCCAGCGAGTCGTCGAGCAGGGCGTTTCGACATTTTTCCCGGAGGTCCGCAAGCTATTCCTCATCTATGCTCTAGCCCTCGCTCTCTGCTGAGATTCCAAGCAACTATGCATGTCTCACCGTGGTACCTGTAGGTCCTGCTCCGCCAATGTGGGCATAGGTGTTTGCCATCAGGCGATCCAGAATTCGTCGCTGTCCTTCATCGGAACCACCGCTGAGCATCCATAATATTCCTTATTCTTTTTCGCACATTTAATAATGTAATATTCGGATTAACGATAGTTATATGTACCTGACTGGACGGTGAGCAAATAGCCTCCTGGTTAACCTCGTAACCGACGCTTGAAGATTCCATCCTTAAACAACACGCCAGGAGGCATAATCCTTATCCTCGAGATCGTCTGCTCGGGATTACTTCCATATAAAGTCTAGTTCGGTCCCTATGCCCATATGACATAGATCGGAGCGGTAAATCTCAGAGTCCAGGCACATCCGAACTAATGAGGTATGCAACTCTATCGCGAAGTACGCTCGATCCTCGGCCTACTCCTGGTGGACCACGCGTGACGCTCCAGCCGGCGTATTGTCTGCAGAGGCAGTTTGGCCGGTAACATATCAGGTCGCCATTCACAGCAGGCCGGGTACTAGTCCGATCAGCGCAGCAGGATTATGAGCAATCCACTCGACCGCCCCCTTGAAGATGTACTCGACGGCCATGGCAGCGATGAGCAGGCCGACCACCTTTGAGAAAATGTCGATGACCTGCGTGCCCACCAGCTTCGTAACGCGGTGGGCGTTGCGCATGAGGAACCAGGTGATGATCAGCGAGAAGCTGCCCGCCAGCAGGACGGTGATGGGGTCGAACTGGGTAGTGAGTATGATGGCTGTGGTGATGACACCCGGCCCAGTAAGAATGGGAGTGGCGATGATGACCCACGCCACGTTCTGGTCCCCAGAACGAATGAGGCTCAGCCCGAAGATGATTTCCATGGACATCAGGAGGAGGACGAGGCCTCCAGCGACCCGGAACCCGTCAGTGGTGATGCCGAACAGACCAAGGAGCTGCGCCCCGATGAGCACGAAGATCACGAAAAGGATCGCTGCCACCCCGACCGCGCGGTTGGCGCAGGACACGAGCTCCTCTTCGTTGTATCCCTTGGTCATCGCTATGAACACCGGCACGCTAGCGAAAGGGTCGAAGATGAAGAACAGCAGCGTGGCGGCGTAGAACAGCTCGTTGGGATCGAGGAAGGGCATACTGACTGAGGATAATGGACTATGATAATAATTATTTGGAGGCCAGTCCGACCTGTTGAACCGTGTCGGATGGCCTCCGTCCCCGGTAAGAGGGCTTTTTCACAAGAGTTCTAGCCTACCACGGGGCTTGACCGGTACGGCGGATTGCCTCGTTGTACTTCTTGGTCTGCTGGTAGACGTCGATCAGGTTCACGATCCAGATGATAATGGCGATCAAGCCGATGATCGAGACCACGATAAGGAGGTCGTTGCTCAGGCCCACCATGAAGTTGGGGTCACCGGAAGCGGCCATGTCGCCCACAGCATTCCAGATGATCCCAATTGACAGGGCGTTCAGTCCGAAGTAGCTCACCAAGAATACGATCCCCCGCATGATCCTTCCCAGATAAATGTGACCGAGCCCTGGTATGAAGAAGGCCAGGAGTATCGACACGATCTCGTTCTTCTGTGGGGGCACATTGGTGCCGTACGGCTGACCATAGGGTTGGCCAGGGTACGGCGGGGCTGGGTAGACCGGAGCACTACCGGCCGCCCCGAGCTTCGTTCCGCAATTGGCACAGAACGATGAGTTTTCGGGCAGCTCGGTCCCGCAATTAGGGCAATACATCTTGTTTCCTCCAACGGCAGCTATGGCCGCCTATACATCCATTCCGTTGTGGATATTAAAAACTCTCTGGCCAGAACTCTCTTGCAGAAGAAGATAAAAAATGGAAAATGAAGGGGTTTACCAGGGAGCCCGGCCGGTCTGTTGGACGGCGGAGTTGTACTGGTTAGCGAGCTTGTAAGCATCGTATATCTGCCAGATCCAGAACACCAAGGGAATGATGAGGCCGATGATTGTTAGGATGCCGATGATCCAGAACACGACCATGAGGACCATGTACAGAATACCCTTCCCGATGAGGCCCAGGTAGATGTGCCCCAGCCCTGCCCACAGGAATGCCAGCACGGCGGCCAGACCTGCGTTCTTCAAGGGAACGGGCGCGTACATCGGCTGCCCATACTGAGGTTGGCCGTACGGCGGGGCCTGCTGGGGCGGTGTCTGTGCGTACTGCGGGTTTGCTGCCTGCGCTGCTTGGTCGATCGGCAATACCGTTCCGCAGCTCTCGCAGAACTTGGCGCCGACCGCCGAATCCTTTCCACAATTTGGACAGAACATTGCTCTTCCTCCACTTGGTAGGGGTATTAATCGGTTCGATTAATAATACTACTCATAAAAATCAAGATACTCAGCAAGGCCAGACTCGATTGTATCGACCATTTATAACCACATATGCAGATGAAATTGGCCCATTCAGGCATGCTCCTGGCTCCGCACCGTGGCAATTGGCCGCTGCTGGATGACGGCTATGGGGTGTCAAAACCTTTAATTGACCCCACCACCTTTGCTCGCAACGAGCTCAGATGAATGAGATATGGATCGAGAAGTACCGGCCGAAGACGTTGAAGGAGATCGTCGGGCAGAAGGACATAGTGGACCGCCTGGAGTCCTATGTTCATGCTCAGAACCTGCCCCACCTGATGTTCGCCGGTCCGGCCGGCACCGGGAAGACCACCTCCGCCATCGCCCTGGCCAGGGAGCTTTTCGGGGAGAACTGGAAGGGTAACTTCAATGAGCTGAACGCCTCGGACGAGCGAGGCATCGACGTGGTACGAGGCAAGATTAAGGATTTCGCGCGTACCTCGCCCATCGGTGGGGCTGGCTTCAAGATCATCTTCCTGGACGAGGCGGATGCCCTGACCGGGGACGCTCAGGCGGCGCTGAGGCGGACGATGGAGCGGTACAGCAAGACCTGCCGCTTCATCCTCTCCTGCAACTATTCTTCAAAAATCATCGAGCCCATCCAATCGAGGTGCGCGGTGTTTCGGTTCCGTCCCCTGAGGGCGGAAGACGTCCGCAACTATCTTGTGCACATCTCTGCACTGGAGACGATCAGCATCACCGACGACGCTTTGGATGCGCTGGTGCACGTGTCCCAGGGTGACATGCGCAAGGCCGTCAATTCTCTCCAGGTGGCCGGATCGCTGGGAGAGAACATCACGGTAGACCTGGTATACCACACCACGGGGACGGCGAGGCCGGAGGAGGTCCGCGAGCTGCTGCAGACCTCCATCTCGGGTGACTTCATCGCTGCCCGGAACCAGCTTGACGAGATCATGATATCCTACGGACTGTCGGGCGAGGACATCATCAAGCAGATCCACCGCACCATATTCGATCTCGATATTCCGGACTACGAGAAGGTGAGGCTGATCGATCGCACCGGGGAAACGGAGTTCCGCATCGTGGAAGGCTCCAATGAGCGCATCCAGCTGGAATCGCTTCTGGCCTACATGGTGCTGGTCGGGGAGCACCGCGGGGACAGTGCTGACTGACCGCTGCGGTGGCCAATTTATTTATAGGACCTTCATATTCATCACAAAAGAGGATTTAGATGGCACGTTTCAAGGAAGCTGATGAGAGGCTTCTTAACAAGAAGGTCTGCATGAAGTGCGACGCGCGCAATGCGCCGAGGGCCACGCGCTGCCGCAAGTGCGGGTACGAAGGCCTTCGCCAGAAGGCTAAGGAAAGCAGGAAGGCGTAATCCTTCCCCTGGCTATTTTTCGCGGAGGTCCAAGCCTCCCGATCACACCCCTTCTTTAACTGACGTATTTATAACTGAAAGGGATAGATTTTTAACCAAGGTTATCGCTTTGACGTCGTTAGCGGTCCAGGAGGCATAGGCATCAAGAAGGTTCTGATCGTAGATGACAATCCGGCTATCCTGGACATAGTGTCGGAGCTGGTCTCGGGCGCCGGGTTCGACCCCCGCACCGCCTCCGGTGGAAAGGAGGCGCTGGAGAGGGTCGTCACCGAACGCCCTGATCTCATACTCCTGGACATCAACATGCCGGACATGGACGGGTGGACGGTCCTTCGCAAGCTCAAGGAGGAAGGCGTCACCAATACAACCAAGGTCATGATGCTCACCGCCACCACAGACGTAGGTACCGACATCTTCGGCCTTCAGGACGTGGTTTCCGGCTACATCCGCAAGCCGTTCAACAACAAGGACCTATCCGATCGACTGAAGTCGGTGCTGGAAGATAAGCCAGCGCCCCCGGCCGCTCCCCAGCCTAAAGAAGAGCCCCGCCTGTTCGCGTTCCTCGGGAAGAGGAAGGGCGAGGCCTCCGAGGGCAAGGAAAAAGCGACCAAGTCGGCCAAGAAGTATGAGCTCCGCCCCGGTTTGAGCTATGTGGTGAGGGAGCAGAAGGCGGTCAAGTCCTTCGAGATATTCACCGATCAGGTGACCCACAATATACAGGGGTTGTGCATCACCCGGCAGTATCCGGCAGTGGTGCGCCAGGAATGGCAGCTGGAGGAGACCCCGATTATCTGGCTGAGCAACCAACTGGGCAAGGTCTATGTAAATCCGGCCAACATCGGCATCCTGGGGGACACCATCATCCGCTTCATCGAGAAGTCCGACGACAGCGTGGTTATGATCGATGGCATCGAGTTCCTCATCGTCAACAATGGCTTTGACAAGGTCCTCAAGATGATCCACCGCATTACTGAGGTGGTCATGGAGTACCGGTCCCGCCTCATAATCTCGGTGGACCCACGGGCTCTGGACGTCAGGGAGCTGGCCCTGATGGAGCGCAACATGGAGATCATCGAGGGCGAGGTCCGGCCCCAGGTCAAGGTCATCCGGTAGCTCACTGGGATTAAGTAAGGCTTGTACCATGCTCCCTTGCATCAGCGGATGTAGGGAATGACATGTCGTCCAAGATCACTCGCGTATGGGCCCGGGAGGTCCTTGATTCCAGAGGCAATCCGACGGTAGAGGCAGAGGTCGAGGCCGGTAATGTATTGGTGACCGCCATCGCTCCCTCCGGAGCGTCGACCGGTTCTCATGAGGCTCTCGAGCTAAGGGATGGAGGCAAGAGATACGGGGGCAAGGGCGTCGCCAACGTGGTTCGTGGAGTGCGGGAAACCATCGCCCCTGGCCTCATAGGCATGGACGCCACCGACCTTAGGGCAGTGGACCACCGCCTCATGGAACTGGACGGCACGCCAAATAAGTCTAAGCTCGGCGCCAATGCCACAGTGGCGGTTTCTCTGGCGGTCGCTCGGGCTGGTGCCGAGGTCCTCGGGCAGCCGTTGCATGAGCACCTCAGGGCTGGCAGCCACGTCCTCCCGGTGCCAATGATGAACATCCTCAACGGCGGAAAGCACGCTGGCACCAACCTGCGGATCCAGGAGTTCATGGTCGCGCCCGTCGGCGCCCCGACCTTTGCCGAGGCCCTGCGCATCGGGGTCGAGGTGTACCACTCCCTGAAGAAAAAGCTCAAGGACGCCTATGGGGTCGGCGCGGTTAACATAGGTGATGAGGGAGGTTTCGCTCCCCCCGTGGACACCACCGACCAGGCGCTCGACATCATCGTCAAGGCGATCGAGGGGGCTGGCTTCATTCCGGGCAAGGATGTCTACCTGGCCATAGACGCGGCGGCCTCGGAGTTCTACGAGAATGGCGCGTACACGGTGGACGGGAAGCGGCTGAGCCCCGAAGAACTCGTGGACTTCTACGCCGATCTCAAGGCCCGTTACCCGCTCATCAGCTTGGAGGATCCTGTCATGGAGGACGACTTCCCGACGATGGCCAAGATCACTGCGAGGATGGGCAGCACGCTCCAGCTGGTGGGGGACGACCTCTTCGTCACCAATCCCGAGAGGCTGCGCCGGGGCATCGAGGCCAAGGCCGGCAACGCTCTTCTGCTCAAGGTCAATCAGATCGGAACAGTGTCCGAGGCCATGGACGCCGCCGAGCTGGCTCAGCGTTCCGGGTACGCGGTCATGGTCAGCCATCGCTCTGGTGAGTCGGAGGACACCTCCATAGCCGATATCGCCGTGGCCCTGGGGTGCGGACAGATCAAGACCGGCGCCCCGGCCCGCGGGGAGCGCACGGCCAAGTACAATCGCCTGCTGAGGATTGAGGAGCGCCTGGGGGCCCGCGCCAAGTACGCTGGACGGGCTGCCTTTGGCGCCCGTGACTAGAGCTTGAGCCGAGGCAAGCCTTAAACGGGTGGGAGCCGTTGGTGGAATCCCGAGGATGAAGGACATGGAGCAGAAGAAGGGCAAGCGGTTCTTCACCGCTTCCGACGAGGATATCCTGAACGGACGCACGACGGACATCTATTTCGTCAGGACCATGCAGATCCTCGAGGCCAAGGGCATCGCGGACCAGACCGCCCTGGCCGAGCTGACGGTGGCCAAGCTCCCTCGGGAATGGCCATGGGCCGTCCTCACGGGAATCGAGGAAGCTCTTCGCCTCATGGAGGGGAAGGGCGTGGATATCTGGGGCCTGCCCGAAGGGACGCTGTTCCCCTCTCGCACCCAGAGCGGGATCAAGCTCCCGGTGCTGAACATCGAGGGACCGTATTCGGAGTACTGCATCTTCGAGACCCCCATGCTCGGCTTCCTATGCCACTCCACAGGCGTGGCGACCATGGCTGCGCGCTGCCGCAAGGCCGCTGTGAACCACCCCATGATCGCCTTCGGGATACGAAGGACGCATCCCGCCATCTCGCCCATGCTCGACCGTTCATCTTACATCGGCGGATGTGACGCGGTGTCCTCGCTCCTGGGGGCGGAGACCATCGGCAAACCTCCTGAAGGCACTATGCCTCACGCCCTAGTGGTCATGATGGGTGACTCGGTCAGAGCGTTCAAGGCCTTCGACGAGGTCATCGAGCCATCGGTGCCCCGGATCGTGCTCGTTGATACCTACTCCGATGAGAAGACCGAGGCCATCGCCGCCTGTGAGGCGGTCAAGGACCTAGCGGGCGTGCGCCTGGACACTCCTGGATCGCGTCGGGGTTCGTTCACCGAGCTGATCCGAGAGGTTCGCTGGGAGCTCGACCTTCGAGGGTATCAAAAGGTCCAGATCTTCGTGTCCGGTGGCCTTGACGAAAAAACCCTGGCCAGTCTGGCCCAGGCCGGGGCGGACGGCTTCGGGGTCGGCACGAGCATATCCAACGCTCCCACCGTCGATTTTGCCCTGGACATAGTCAGCATCGGGGACCGTCCAGTCGCCAAGCGCGGCAAGTTCGGAGGGCGCAAGCACCTGTTCCGGTGCCCCGACTGCTTCAGCTTCGAGGTGTCCACCAACGAGGATGAGATCCCACGCTGCGCCCGCTGCGGCAAGGAGATGGTCCCCGCCTACACCAAGCTAATGGAGAACGGCCGGCGCCTGGTACCGGAGCGGTCGCCGGGGGACATACGCGGAGATGTTCTCGATCAGCTGCAAAAGATGGAGATGCTCTAAGTGGACGAGACCGAGTTCCTGACCAAGATCAGCCGGGTGGAGCGCTACAAGTTCAGAGTCTCCTTCAATAACGACAAGATAGAAGACATCATGATGGACGAGCCCACCCCCCTGGGTGGGGGGGAGTTCCCCAACGCCGGCAAGCTTCTCGCCGCTGCGGTCGGTAACTGCCTATGTGCATCGTTGGTGTTCTGCATGGAGAGGTCGAGGTCCGAGGTGCCCAATATCTGCGCCGAGGTATCGACCAGCTTGGAGAGGAACGAGAAGGGCCGGCTGCGCATCACTCAAATGGCGGTCAAGATCTTCCCCCAGGTCGAGGACGAGGCTAAGTTCGAGCGCTGCCGCGATCTGTTCGAGGACTTCTGTATAGTCACGCAGAGCGTACGGAACGGTATCCCGGTCGACGTCAAGGTATTTCCCTACCGCCTCCGCGAGGACCGCTTAAAGGGAAGCGTCGGGGGTTCCGACCCGTAGAGCCGTTTTAATATAAAAGCGCTTATCACGCGTTATCAGCCGAACGTGGCCAGTATGTCAGGTCTTAGTCTTTAACTCTGGTCTGATATGGAAATCTTTAAGCATGTCCTAAGGTTCATGGCCTGTGGGCTTTGCGTTTCATTATCGGAATGGGGGAACCTCCGATCGTGGTGCAGCCTCAACATATTCATCGAACAAAAATAAAATAACGATAGCGAATGCTATGACTCTAACGTGGGATCATCGAGGTAGAGAATCGTCCGAAGGGGCAGAATGGGATGGCCTGAGTTCGATCCAGAGAAATCAAGCATTGCTGGTGGTAGAGCCTGTGTTTGGTACGAACTCAATGAACAAGGCCCTTTGCGGCTGTGGCGCCATCGCCGACCTGGACACCGATGTTGTCCGGAGAAAGCAGGATCTTGGCAAACGCGTAGAGTGCTCCAGGTGCCGCAACCGTCGCATCGCCGAGGAGAGGGAGGCGTTGGAGCGCTATTACCACGGGTTGGACGAAGCGGAGCAGGATGAATCAAGTGTTCGGCCTGCCCTTCCGAAGAGGTTCCATCACCGCCCGGGGTCAAGGCAGTAAATCATCGTTCCGGACATATCGTTATATACCGTTTTTCGAATCGCAACATAGTCAGGTGCTGCGCATGGAGATGCTTGTAATCGCGGGGTTTCTAGGCTCGGGGAAGACCACTCTGGTCCTCTCAGTCATTGATCGTATCATTGAACGGACCGGGAAGAAAGTGGTCGTGATCGTCAATGATTTCGGAACGGTGGGGATCGACGGCAAGGTCATGAGCAAATATGGGCTCAATGTCAAAGAACTGGCCAGCGGCTGCATCTGCTGCACCCTGGGAGCGGACCTGCTGCAGACGGTACAGGACATCGAGGCCACGATCGCTCCCGATCTCATCGTGATCGAACCGACCGGGGTCGCGGACCCCTCAGCCATAGTCAGCGCGATGACCATGTATGAAGGGAACGGCCTGAGTCGCATCACGTCCGCGGTCATCGTCGACGCTTCCCGCTTCGATGTCATACTCAAAGCCTTGGGACGACCGCTCACCAATCAGGTGAAGGCCGCCGACCTGATACTCATTAACAAGATGGATGCCGTCAATGCTCCGGAGATCGAGCGGATGATCGCCCAGCTGAGAGAAATAAACAACATGAAGCCGATCATCCCCATCTCCGCGACCGAGGGGACCAACGTGGACAAGGTCATAGATGCGATGGTGATGGCATGATCACTCCTGATTTCTCGGCCTACGCCGTGGGCGCCGACCTTCATCTTCACGATGGAGTGTCCTCCGTCGAACTGACCCGCCGGATCGAGGGCCTCCTGGCTAAGATCGCGTCGGAATGCATGCGTTCAGGGGCGGACCTCATCGGCCACATCAAGTGCATCGTGGAGACCGAGGGCAAGGGGTTCCTGGCGGTGAGTGTCGTCGATGCCTCCAGCAAGCCTCAGGCCCGGGGCCATCTGGACGAGGGCGTCGAAGAGCTTGAGATCATCATCAACGTCCTGCTGTACGGGCTGAAGAGGAGCAGGATACAGGAGATCGTCGACCCCCTGGTGAGGCAGGAGCTGTCCCTGCCTGGTGGCCATCTGACATTGGAGGACCTGGGGAAGGAACATGATCACTCCCATGGGGACGATCATCATCACCATGAGCACCACCATGAGCATAGCCACGACCATGGCCACGAACACAACTGACCCTTACCCCATGCCATACTCCGTTCCCTCGCCCGATGGGTCGGTGGAGCAATGACGAAGGTGTACCCGACCAGCATCCCTGAATTCGTGATCCGTGAAGCAGGAGAGAGCGATACCGCCCTGATCCTAACATTCATCAGGCGATTGGCCGAGTACGAAGGCCTTTCGAGCGAGGTCATCGCCGATGAAGGGACTCTCCTCGACTCCCTTTTCGCTAAGCATCAGGCAGACGTCATCATCGGCGAATTTGAGGGAATGCCAGTGGCCTTCGCCCTGTTCTTCCATAACTTCTCGACCTTCCTGGGAAAGGCCAACCTGTATCTCGAGGACCTGTTCGTTGATGAGCGGTACCGCGGCAGGGGTCTGGGAAGGGCGATGCTGGCATGCTTGGCGAGGATCGCCCTAGAGCGGGGCTGCGGTCGACTCGACTGGTGGTGCCTCGATCGGAACGAACCCTCGATCAGGTTCTATAAGCGTCTGGGCGCCCGGCCGATGGACGATTGGACCGTGTACCGGGTGGACGGGGACGCGCTAGGCCATCTGGCAAGATCTCTGTAGCGCCCCTTGCCCTGTTTAAAAAAAAGGATGAGCCTATTCGGTCGATGGCGAGGTAGTTTCACTAGCCTTCTTCGACGTTTTCTTGGTCGCTGGCTTTTTGGCGGTGGTCTTCTTGGCCGTCGCCTTCTTCTTGGGGGCGGCTTTTGTTTTCGCGCTCTCCTTCTTGTCCTTGCCCTTGGAGGGGCACTCCATGTCCGCGCAGGACTTCCATGACTGTCCCCTCATCCAGATCTGGAGGATGGGCGCCCCGCACTGCTCGCACTTCTCGCCGGTGGCGGAGAACTTGCCGAACTGGGGCAGGGGATAGGTCTGCTTGCACTCGGGATAGCCAGAGCATCCTAGGAACCGCTTGCCGGCCCTCGAGTAGAGGACGCGGAGGTCCTTACCGCACTTGGGGCAGGAGCCTGCGGTAGTCCGCTCGCGGTTGCTCTCGCAGGCCGGGTCGAGGCAGTGGACCTGGGGCGGCTGCCCGCGGCGAACCACTCGGACCATCGGGGAGCGGCACACCGTGCACACTTCACCGGTCGGCTGCACCAATGCGGACGGCGGATACTGATAGATGCGCTTGCACTCGGGATAGTTGGAGCAGCCGACAAAGGGCTTGCCGAACTTGGCCCTGATGACCTTGAGGTCGGCACCACAGTCCGGGCACTTGCCCATGTAGTGTTGTTCCTCGATCGCCTTGCGAATCTCCTCGCCGATCTGCTGGCGGTGATTCTCCATTGTCTCCAGGATATCCGACAGCATGTCCTGCGATTCCTCGACCACCTCATCCAAAGTAGTCTTGCCGTTGGCGATGTCGTCCATGTCCTGCTCCAGATGGGCGGTCATCTTGGGATCGGTGACGATCTGGGCGTGCTTGATGAGGGCCTCGGCCACTGCCACGCCGCTGGCGGTCGGAATGAGATCGTTGCCCTCCACGTACTTCCGGTCGTAAAGCTTCTGGATAATGTCGTGTCTCGTCGACTTGGTGCCCAGCGCGAGCCTTTCCATCTCTTGGATCAGAGAGCCTTGGGAGTAGCGAGCGGGAGGCTGGGTCATCTTCTTGTCCGAGGACACATCCTTGAGCAGGATCTCCTCGCCGACGACCAGCTCAGGGAGATCGATCTCGTTGACCTTGAAGTATGGGTAGTACTTCTTCCACCCGGGGAAGAGGAGCTTGTAGCCCTTAGAGTCGAAGACCTCCCCGTTCACGTCCAACGAGGCGTTCGATAACTGGGCCTTGGCCGGAGGGGCCACGGTGGCCATGAACCTCCGGGCGACCAGCTCATAGATGGCCCACTTCTCTCCCTTGAGCTGCTTGCTGGTGGCGGCCTCGGTGGGATATATCGGAGGGTGGTCGGTGGTCTGTACCTTGCCCCTAGATGGCCGAATGTGCTCCTGCTGCAGGAGCTCCTCGGCGTCCTTCTTCAGGTCCTCCGACTCCTTCAGCTTTTCCAGGATGCGCCTGAGCCCTAACGAGGTCGGATAGACGGTGTTGTCCGTCCTGGGATAGGAGATGTAGCCGGCGGTGTAGAGGTCCTCGGCGATCTTCATAGCCCGGGCAGCGGTGAAGCCCAGCTTGTTCGCCTCCATCAGAAGCATGGTGGTGTTGAACGGCGGCAGCGGGTACTCGTCCTTCTCGTTCCGCTCATACTTTGTGACCTTGCCCTTCTCCTGCCCCTTGCAGGCGGTGAGCGCCTCCAAGGCCTTGGCCTCATCGTGGAAGGGGTTGTTCACATGATGGCCGTTGAACTCGGCCCCCTTCTCGAACCGGGCGCTGACGTTCCAATAGGGCTTGGGCACGAACTCTTCGATGGCCTTGTGTCGGGCGACCACAAGGGCGAGGGTCGGGCTTTGCACCCGGCCGACGGAAAGGAAGTTGCTGCCTCCCTGGCTGGAGGCCAGGGAGATGAACCGGGTGAGAACCGCGCCCCATGCCAGGTCGATCTTCTGCCGGCATTCAGCGGAGTCGGCGAGCTGCTCGTCCGGTAGGGTCAGCGAACCGAAGGCGGTGTCGATCTCCTGCCGGGTGAAAGCGCTGAACCGCGCCCTTCCGACCTTCTTGCCGTCGAGGTCCAACAATCTGGCCGTTTCCAGACCGATGAGCTCCCCTTCGCGGTCAAAGTCGGTGGCGATGACGACCTCGTTGACGTCCTTGGAGATGTCGCGGAGTGTGGACACGATGTTGTGGGCGGTGATGCGCTTCTCCGGTTCGGCCTTGATAAGCTCGCCGAGAGCCACCCCTCGCCAGTCGTTCAATGCTGCGGGATAGTCGAGCTCGATGATGTGCCCCCGCAGCCCTATGACGTGAACAGGCCCGCTCTCATCTTCGAACTGGAAGACCGGCACCTTGTTCACGCTGGTCCTCTTCGAGCCGCCCCTGGACAGGATCGTCGCGATCCTCGCCGCGGCATCGCTCTTCTCGGAAATGATGAGCCTGCTCATGGCCATCGACCAAAGGGCACAGAGTATAAAAAATATGCCCATTGGCTACCGGGGGCAAAATGGTCGGCTACGCTGGCCTAGTGGTGGTGAGGATGGCAGACCTCATGGTGCTCACGGTCGATGGACCCTGAGGTCATGGTCAGCTTGCCGAAGTTGACCCCCTTGACCGCGATCACCTCGTCCGCGAGGTGCTGCACCTCCTTGACCTTTCCCCACACAATGAGCACCTCCAGGCATTGCTCGGTGCTCAGATGGATGTGGATGGTGCTGGCGATGTTGGCATGGTGGCCGTGCTGGATCTCCATGAGGCGGTCCTGGACCGTACCCTTGCCATGATCGTAGACGATGGTAATGGTCCCCACGACGTCGGCCTCGCTATCCTTCCACCGCTCGTCGGTGAGGGCGAAACGGATGATGTCCCTGATCGCCTCCGAACGGTTGGTGTACCCCTTCCCTGTTACCAGGTCATCGAATTCCTTGAGCAGCTCCGGTTCGAGAGATATCCCGATGCGGGTCACCTTGTCCATAGTCTCCAGGCGATGGTCTAGGCCGTTAATAAATCCCTTGGAGATGATTCCATATCTCCCTTCGTGTTAGGGGGAGCGGTGTTCAGCATGTCGGACGAGCTCGCAATGGCTCTGGACGGGGCAGTGGAAGGCATTATGACTAAAGGGCCGGTGGCCATCATGTTCTCGGGGGGCCTGGACAGCGGCTTCCTCGCCGCGCTGGCGAAGAGGCATGGAACTCCCCATCTGTACACCGTAGGAATGAAAGGCTCCCATGATATGGTTATGAGCGAGGAGTCTGCGAGATACCTTGATCTGTTGTGGACGCCGTTCGTCACGACGACGGAGGAAGTCATTGCCGCGTGCCGCGAACTGCTGATCACGACCGGGGTGAAGAACCCCATCACCCTCTCCTTCGAACTTCCTTTGCAGATGATCGCTTCCCGGGCGGAGGAAGAAATCCTCATCAGCGGCCAGGGGGCGGATGAACTGTTCGGCGGGTACTCCCGCTACCAGGAAATGAGCATGGAAGCGGCCCATCGGACCATGGCCGACGACCTGACCAAGATGCTCTCCGATGTCATCCCGCTGGAGGAATCGCTCGCCCGGCGGTACGGTAAAAAGGTGGAGCGGCCGTTCCTCGACCCCGCTGTGAGGAAGATCGCCGCCTCTATGTCGGTGGAGGAAAAGTTCGCAGGCGGTGAGAGGAAGGCGCCCTTGAGGCGGGCTGCCCGCTCGATCGACGCGGAACTGATCGCTTCGAGGGAGAAGAAAGCGGCCCAGTACGGCTCCGGTTTCATGAAGGTGCTTAAAGCCCAGGCCAGGAAAGAGAGGCTGACAGTGGAGGAGTACCTTGCCACCCTCGCCCCGGGGCAACCTAATTAAGCCGCATAGACCATGGGCGGCCGTGGACTATGGAGAAGCGCTCTCCTGGCTCTACGGCCGGGAGACCATGGGCATCAAGTTCGGTCTGGACAATATCTCCAGGCTGCTCAGCAAGCTGGGCGACCCTCATCACCGATTCCGTTCGGTGCATGTCGCCGGGAGCAACGGCAAAGGTTCGGTGAGCGCTATGACCGCAGCTGTCCTACAAGAGTCCGGCTATATCACCGGGCTATACACCTCTCCCCATCTGGTCGATTTCCGCGAGCGCATGAGCGTGGATGGAAGATGCATCCCCGAGGCCCAGCTCCTCCGCCTCATCGAGGAGGTCAGGGGCATCGCCGAGAGTACTTCCTCCCCGGAGCAGCGGTTGACCTTCTTCGAGCTCGCCACCGGCATAGCCTTCGCTTACTTCGCCGACCTCGGGGTGGAGGAGGCGGTGGTGGAGGTGGGCATGGGCGGGCGCCTCGATGCCACCAACGTCATCGTCCCCGATTGCTGTGCCATAACCCGCATCGGCCTGGAGCATACAAAGTATCTGGGGACGACGGTGGAGGCGATCGCCGGGGAAAAGGCGGGCATCATAAAACCCGGGGTTCCGGTGGTGACCATCGACCAGGAGGAGGGAGTGCTGGATGTCTTCCGCCGGACAGCCGTTGAAAGAAAATCATCTCTCAAGGTCATCGGCCGGGACGTAGGCTTCGAGACCCTGTCCTCGACCCTGGAAGGCACCGAGGTGTGGGTCGAGGAGATAGATGCGGCGGTTAGAGTGCCCCTCATCGGCAGGTACCAGGCAGGTAACTGTGCGGTGGCCTGTGGCGTGGTGACGGAGCTCATGAAGCGCGGAGTATACGTTCCCGATGAGGCTTTCGTCAATGGTCTGGCCAAGGTCAAATGGCCGGGGCGCATGGAGATGGTCTCCGCCTCCCCGCCGATGATGTTCGATGTGACCCACACTCCAGACGGCGCCCGGGAGGTGGCCTCCGAAGTCCGGCGTTTGGTAGGGGAAGGCATCGTGCTAGTGATGGGCGTCCTGGACGACAAGGATCTTCAAGGCATCGCAGCAAACTTCGGCCCGCTGGCCAGGGTCGCGGTGGCCACATCTCCGGACACTCCTCGAGCCCTCCCATCGGCCGCGGTAGCTGGGGCCCTACGCCGTTACTGTCCGTCGGTGGAGGAGGTCACCGCCGTCCCCGCAGCCCTGGACCGGGCCGTGGCGCTGGCAGCCCCAGGGGAGACCGTCCTGGTCACCGGTTCGTTATATACTATCGGAGAAGCGTATGGGTGGCTGAATGGCAGGCAAACCGATCAATGAGATCTTGGATCGCTTGGAACGCCGCTCCCGGGACCGGGCCTCGCCCGGCTCCGCCCTGGGTCGGGAGCCGTCGTGGCAACGGACCCCCTTCACCGTGCTCATCGCCACGGTGCTGTCCCAGCGTAACCGCGACGAGTGTACCTACCTGGCATCGGAGAAGTTGTTCTCCCACCATGACACGCCGGCAAAGCTAATGGCCGCGAGCGAGGATGAGGTAGACGGCCTCATCCGAACGGTCAATTTCCATCGAGGCAAGGCCAAGGCCATACGGGAGATCTCCCGTATCATCCATGTGGACCATGGGGACCGGGTGCCCGACGACATCGACGGTCTGATGGCCCTTCCCATGGTGGGCAGAAAGACGGCTAATTGCGTTCTCGCCTACGCTTTTTACAAGGACGCCATCTGCGTGGACATCCACGTCCACCGCATATCAAACCGCATCGGCCTGGTGAAGAGCTCGACCCCCGAGGGGACCGAGGAGCAACTCAAGCTCATTGTGCCCCAGGAACGGTGGAGGACGGTCAACGAGCTCATGGTACGATTCGGACAGGAGGTCTGCACCCCCCTTCATCCGAGGCATGCGCTGTGCCCCATCCGAGAGTTATGTGATCACTATCTCCAGAATGCCGCGGACTAAAGGCCCAGGCCCTCATCGATCTTTTTGGACAGTTCGTTCTCCAGCTTGACCTCGGCATCCCACTTGTCGAGATTGTCCATGAGGTCCCTGAGCTGCCGGATGCAATCCATGCAGAACCACCGGTTCCCCACGCATTTCATCGGCCGCTTCTTGTACCCGATCCCGCCGCAGATGGTGCAGAAGTGCATGTCTCGGGTGCGATGCTCCACGTAGGCCTCCATCTTCTTGCCCTCCACGATCGACTCCAGGGTCAGCTCTTTGCGGGACCGCTCCTCGTTGGCCATAGGGAACGGCTTCGTATCCGCAGAGAGTTATATCAAGCCTCCGCGACCCCCCGCTCCGGGAGCCCGGACGCATCTGGCGTACACTTTATCTAGTTGGCCTCCGTTGGGCAAAACGATGCACGAGGTCGGGGTCATGACCAGCATCCTGGAGGCCATCCTGGATGAGCTCAAGGGTCACAACATCGAGAAGGTGGAGGAGGTCCTGCTGACGATCGGGGACCTCACCTATCTGGGTGAAGACCAACTCAGCTTCGCCTTCGAGATCCTGACCCGAGGCACCATCCTAGAGGGCGCCAAGCTGGTGGTCGAGCACGAGAAAGTGGAGGTACACTGCCCCTCGTGCGGCTACCGGGGTGAGGCGGAGTATTACCAGGACGATATGTACAGCTCCAACGTGCCGACCCTGAACTGCCCGACATGCGGTTCCCGGGTCGAGGTCATCAAGGGCAAGAGCTGCATGGTCCGGTCTATCAAGGTGGTGGAAGAAGATGTTCCGGCTTAGGGACGAGGGAGCGGCGCATAGAATCCTGGACGCAATTCGCAGGGAGGACGTGAACCTACGGTTCATGCACGTCTGTGGCACCCACCAGGATACCCTGGTCAGGTTCGGTTTGGACCCGATGCTCAGGGAGGTGGGGGTAGAGATCCGTCAGGGACCGGGTTGCCCGGTATGCGTCACCACCACCGCGGAGGTTGCCGATGCCATCGCCCTGGCCGACGCTGGATGCACCATCGCGGTGTTCGGGGACATGCTAAAGGTGCCCACGCCCATCGGTTCCCTCGGTGATGCCAAGGCCCGAGGGCGGGACGTACGGGTGGTGTACTCGGTGGAGGACGCCGTGCGCATGGCCCCCGAGGTCAAAGACATGGTGTTCATGGGCATCGGATTCGAGACCACCAGTCCCACCACCGCTGCGGTCATGGTGGAGAAGCTCCCGGAGAACTTCTCAGTATACTCGTGCCATCGTTTGCTCCCCCCGGCGCTGCATGCCATCATCAACATGGGGGAGTTCAAGATCGATGGCCTCATCGAGCCGGGGCACGTGAGCGCGATCATCGGGGTCGAGCCGTACCGAGTGTTCTCCACCAAATATAAGGTGCCCCAGGTCGTGGCCGGGTTCGAGCCCCTGGATTTACTGATGTCGGTGCACATGCTGGTCAAGCAGATCAAGGAGGGCCGGGCGGATGTAGAGAACGAGTACGGGCGGCTGGTAAAGAAAGAGGGCAACCCCCGGGCCATTAAGCTGCTGGAGCAGGTGTTTAAACCGGTCGACCGGGCTTGGAGAGGTTTTCCCTCGATTCCTCTGAGCGCCTTCGACCTGAGAGAAGAGTATGACGCCCACAACGCGCGCAAGGTGCATGAGGACGTCCTCGAAGCCCGTCCCCCGGTGAGGGAGGAGAACAAGGGCTGTCGTTGCGGGGAGATGCTGAGAGGGTTGATCGAGTCATACGAATGTCCTGCCTTCGGCAAGGCCTGCACTCCCAAGTATCCCATGGGTCCGTGCATGGTGTCCCGGGAAGGGGGATGCAACATCGCCTTCCGGTACCGCGGCAAGATGTGATCATGGCGCTCGGTGATGCCACAGCATCCTGATGCTGATAAGCACCGTCCATAGCAGAACGCACCCGACCGCCAGGGCCTCCGCGGCCGGCAGGGGCAGGGTCATCACTCCGGCGATCGCTGTCAGCAACACGATGGCAGTCAGCGCTCCCCCGCCGCGATTGAGCACGTGGCTTCTCCACACCGGGACTATGAGCAGGGCCATGGCCGCTCCGCCCAGGACGAAGAACCCCAGGCTGGCCGTGGTATGAGGACTCCCGGTATCGATGGGGAAGAGGCCGATGCCGATAAGGAAGACCGAAGCCAGCCCCAGCGTCCCCGCCCCCAGCTTTCCCAGCTTGCTCGTCGATAACAAACGGTACAGCCCTACGGCGAAGAGCAGGGACATGACTCCGGCGATGATTACTCCGCCGTTGAACAACATGGCCCCGGAGCGGGAACGGTCCCCCAGCTCACTTAGCGTCATCCCTCCCAAAACCCAATCGCCGTCCTGGTATGCAGCCGCCATCCACAGGGCGGCAAAGGCCACCGATCCGATGATCCCGCTTATGGCACCGACCCGGGGGGAGAGGAACCTGGTGTTCACAGGGCAGCTACCGGTACCACGCGATTATTGTACTTTATTACCATATCTTCCGAAACGCCGATGGTTCCGTCCTCATCGATGAACTCAGAGTGAAGCGGCATATCTCGGTTATGATTCTCAATAATCGTCCGGCGGTAGATATTTTTATTTTCTACAATATATCTTTTTTATCTTATGGCAGCGGAATGCTATAGGTGCCAAGAGATTCTCGCATGGCTGGAGAAGCGAGAGCGAGGCCGGCACATCAGGTGCCCCATCTGCGGCCTGTCCTATGTCAAGGGACGGCACTGGGTCCTGGATGAGGAGGGCAACCTCATGAACGAGGACTGGCAGATGAGCGACCAGGTGGCTCACTGCCCGTCGTGCGGTTGGGAGGGCATGATGAAGCAGGCGATATTCGTGGAGGGCAACTGCTTCCCCTTCCGCTGCCCTTCCTGCGGTAGCATCGTCGCCCACCGGAAGGCTGAGGAGCAATTATCCCTCCAATCGTTGTAAGATGTCAAGGGCGCGGAAGCGAGGTCCGGGTCATCGGTTCCGCTCATGAATGGTCTGCAGGCCCTCGCGCCGTGGTGAAAAAATATAATGGTTAAGGACTGCCGCTACGGGGGACAAGCACAAGCCTCCACCTTCACCACAAGGCGTTGGGCAAAATATATGCCCGTTCGGTTGAAGATATATCACCGATGGGAGATGATGGGAATGACCTGCCCTAGGTGCGGAGCAAATAAAAGACCGGAACTGAAGTTTTGCTCGTTCTGTGGACTGGACCTCGATGCTCCGGTCCGGCCGTTGTTGCCGTCGCGGCCGGTGCCGATCATGCCATCCGAGGAGGAGCCAGCATATAGGAAGAGGCTCAGGATAATGGTGACCTTTGCCGCCATGGCCGTGGCGGTCGTCCTGATCATCGCTTCCCTTGCCATGGTCTGAGAGGATGGGCGCAAGGCTGGTCCAGGCAACGAGAGAACGGTGGCGATGCGTCCTCTGGAATGACTATGGCGGTCGACATCCGGACGAATATCATGGCCATGGCCTGCACCGACCATCATGCCCTCAAGGTCGTCATCAGGACCTAAGGGCTCCCTGACAGGTTACCCGAGGGACTTATCGTGTCTCCTGACCGTCGCGACCGGACGAACGGCATTCATCCTTACGGCCCTGTTACTGGCGTAGAGAACCAGAACAGTCATTTTTATCGTTGGAATAACTCACGTTTAATAGGTGGGTAGTATGGCAAGGAAAGCATTCTTTAGCTTCCATTTTGAGCGCGACATATGGAGAGTATGTCAAATTCGAAATTCATGGGTCACCAAACCGACGATTGATGAAGCCGGATATATGGATGCAGCATCTTGGGAGGCGGTGAAAAAATCAGGTGACGATGCAATTAGACGTTGGATTAATAATCAGCTTGATGGTACATCCGTCACCGTTGTGTTATTCGGTAAGGAAACATATTCTCGGGACTGGGTCAGGTATGAAATCGAGCGGAGCATTCAGAAAGGAAATGGATTCCTTGCGATAGATCTTAATGGTTTGAAAGACCAATATGGAAATATAGATCCGCCTGGAACGAATCCATTTTATTATTTTCGCGACCCAAGGAGCGTAAAAAATCACTGGTATCTGTTTATCCAACGCATTATCGGTAACTTGAGGATGGTTACAATAATATTTGAAACTGGATTGAAAAGGCAGCATGGCTTGCGGGACGATAAGAGCCTTTAAACATCAATCCCCATGGGGGCAGGGGGGCGAGAGGCGACTGGTGTCATTTGATATCTCTTCAAGTCTTGAATTATTGAAGGCTAGATATGTCAGAAATGGATGCCGCCCCCATTACTTCTTCCTGCCATCAGTGCCAAACGATCATCGCGCAGCTGCAGCTCGAGGACCGAGGTCAGTAGGCAAGGTGCCCCTTCTGCGGCCGTCACTATGTTCGAGGAAGGCATTGGGTTGGCTTCCCGGTCAACGAGCGATGGCAGGAGAGCGCCCGGCCGGCTTATTGCACACAGTGCAATTGGGCCGGCCCCATGAGATCGACCGTGAACCGGACGGATGATTGCTTCCCCCACCGGTGCCCGAAGTGTGGTGCTGCTGTCGCGAACAGGAAGGGCGAGGAGTGACGGTAGTAATTTGGCTCCCGATATGCACAGCATTTACCTACACAGTATATTTTATAATGAGCGATAATAAATAAAAAAAGGTTGACCAAATGTCAACCCATGTGGTGTTTAGTTATACAGGCCAACATAGTTCAGATCTGCATAGTAGGAGCCGCTCATCTCAATTTCAGCAATCACATTTACGGCACTTGTTCCCTCGCAGTACACACTAATCCAGGATTTGATCTCGTATTCATGGTTGGCTGTAATGGGCACAGGGTTCTGCCAAGTGTAGGTGCCATCGACCAACCAGTTACTGCCGCTTGTGTGTTCAGACACGGTGTATGCTGTAGGGTTTGACGAATAATACCAAGTGCCGGCAGTTATGTCGTGTATGTTGCAAAATATCTTCTGAGATATGTGCTTGTAGGTGGCAACACCGTTAAAGTGTTCATTGTCGTAAATGCGCCAGACGGCCTTTAATGTCATCGTGCCCGTGCTCGATGCGAAGTAATGTTCGTTCGATGGAGTAACGAAACCAGCAGTCCCGCAGATTGCTCCACTGGCACCCAATTTTGCATTTGCCTCATGATTCATATGAACGACACCAGTACTTGCATCCGGCGTTGGAGTTATGGTGTATCGATATTGGCCGCTTTGAACATCCCAGTTTGAGAAGGACGAGAAATCATATCTCGAGTCATCCGGGTTCCAAGCATAGTCTACATTCGCAGAGACAGGGGTGATTACGAAGTTCAACACGAACATCGTTACAACCAGCGCGCTCACAGTGCCGAGGAGGACTTTAGTAGTCCTAGCTTTCGCTCCTTCTTCCATTTCTTTTCTTAGCATTTGCTAACCTCCTATGGGCGGTCAAATGAGGCAAGACGTCTAGCTTTCGCTAGTTCGATCTAAGCTGTCCATCATGCAAGAGAAATCTCCCTTCCCCGAGAGATTCCACTCAATAGGACCTTCCCCAGCTGTGTATCATATTTGGTGCATTAAAATCTTTTTACCAGTAATTGTCGCGAACCGAAAGGGCGAAGCGTAAAAAGCGATAGGTAGCCCCCATGGAGGTGGTGTGACCCTCATGGTATTGTTTACCGTACAAGGGCTCCTATAAGCAGAGGATTTCCCCGCCGATTCATAACCGTTAGCTACACATTATCAAGGAACAATGGCAACTCGGCGTGCGTAGGGCGCCGTATATCGAGCCCCGTTATTTCCATAGCTTTATTTTTGATAATGACAATAATCTCTGGAACTAAATTATGGGGGGAACAAGATTTGACATGCCCTAAATGTGGTGCGCCCACTAAGCCTGGCGCAGGATTCTGTCCGAGCTGCGGAGCGAGCTTGAGCGCTCCGTCTCAGCCGCCGATGCAGCGGCCGGCCTCGGTGCCGTATAAACCAACGGTCAAGAAGAGCAACAAGAAGCTCGTGATCATCGGCGTCGTCGTGATCGTCGCCGTCCTGATCATCGCCGCCGCAGCCATGTCCATGGGTGGAAACACCAAGGCGACCGATAACAACGGCAGCAACAATGGATCGAACGACAATTCCAACAATAATAACACGAACACTCAGACCAGGGACCAGATCGCCAATAAGACCTACAGCGGCGTCACCGACACGGTAACACAGAAGTTTTCGCTGCAGGCCGGCGTTACGATCTTTCATATGAAAAGTTCCGCCACCAGCAACTTCATCGTTTGGCTGTACAACGATACTGGAGTGCAGAAGGAGCTGCTGGCCAACGAGATCGGAGCGTACAATGGCGCGCAGCTCGTAGGGGTCAAGGACGGCAACATCATCGGAGTGACTCCTGGACAATACTACATGCAGGTGACATCGAACGCCGCCTGGTCGATCGTCGTCGAACAGCCTCGCGTATCCTCGGCTGCTGCTCTCCCGAAGACTCTAACCGGGACCGGCCCGAACGTCACCATCCCCATCCAGCTTAACAGCGGTGTGGCGGTCTTCGACATGACGTACACGGGAACGAGCAACTTCATCGTGACCCTGACGGCCGACAATGGCGATTATGTTGAATACCTCGCCAATGAGATCGGTAGCTACACCGGCCAGAAGAGCGTGACCGTGAACGGCGGGTTGCTAAATGCATCACCGGGCATTCACTGGATCAACGTTGATTCGAGCGGGGACTGGACCATCACCGTTAAGATGATGGCCTAGGCCTGAAACCCCTTTTCTATTTTTATGATGAGAAAATCTCCTCGGGACATGCCATCGTAGCGGCTGCGGATCCGTGGCACCATGAAGGATGCCGCATCCCTTGAGGCAATTGCTTCCTATTTAGGTGCCCTGCTTGTGGTGCCGTTGTCGCGAACCGCAAGGGCGAGGAGGAAAACCCCTTATTAAAAAAGTCAGAACGTCAAAATACAATTATACAAACTCTTTAATTGAGAGAAAGATAATGACGATTCCGTTCAACCAGGAATCGTCGTTTTTCAACTATTTCATTGAAGCACTATGGATTGGCATGTTCCTCCAACATTGACAGTTAAGTACCCATTTCCGCCCACTGAGCTACAATATGCATACAGCTCAAGCGTATCCTGGACGATATAATGGTGGTTCTGTGTTAAACCGGTCCATGTATAGCCGGTGGCTACGGTCCAAGGTCCGCCAAAGGTGTGTTTAATCGTTACATCAGAATATGACATTTGCAAAACGTATGTTCCCACTTCCGTCCTCGAAGTGGATGAGTCTACATCAAACAAACTCATGAAGATGATTATGTAGACCTGTACAGTCCCACCGGAAGTGTCTGTATGGTACTGGCCACTTGCCGTAGTGTACCAAGTACTCTTGACATATTGTGAAGTTGAGCCAGCTATAAACTCACAGCCACTAAGGCCAATCTTTTCCACAATTGTTGCATAAGAGTTTATTCCAGTCTCGATGTGGGCTCCCATTGTGCCGTAGCCGTTTGATGCACTCATGCTCGGGGCAGTCGGTGTCGCGATTACCGAGCCATACTGAGTGGTAACACCGTAATTCGTCCAAGCGTTACAGCTAGTATAAGGTGCGGTAAAAGTACCACTATTCGCAGATACAACTGGAGTCATGGCGACTAGGACAAATGCGATCATAACCACTATTGTCCCGATCGCCATTGTTTTTCTTGCTTCCCCAAATTTCTTCATATTTTTCCCTTCTCACTTTGTTGGAAAAACCATAGCTTACGCTATGACGATGATCTCAAAACTCACTACGGCCAGTAGCGATGCTCCAAGACCTTCTCCAACCCATCAGAATATAATATTCATTAAACAAAAACCCTTTCGAATTATTCCAGCATTGAAAAATGAAACTTAATCACTGGGACATCTATTCTTTGATATTATCACATAAACTATTGGAACCATAATAAATAAAACCATTTCGATTATTATTCGACTGGTGGGAGATGTTGGACGGTATCAAGCGCAAAATCAAGATCGTTTCGATCCTTATCATCGCATTCGCCATAATGGTAGCAGCTCTGATATACTATCCCTATGGGAAGTGCGGCGTGACTCATGATACCAACAATCCTATCGTGTTAAACATTCATGGCTTGGTCACCGATGAGGATGGAACGCCGTTGGAGAACGCTTCTGTCTCTGCATTAGGTCCAGGCGTCATTACCACGACAACGGACGCCAGCGGCTTATATTCCTTGACATTCAATGCCCTATTGGAGCTCAATTTATCTGCAATGGCAACAGGTCACTGGGCTGAATTCACCACAATCTATCCTAGCGATGAGAAGACCGATATTGTCGCCAACTTCACCCTGTGGCACTGTCCAGTCGTTAGCATTCCATTGGGTATAGCGACATTCGTTGATTCCTCCGATAACATATCTAATTATACATGGAGTTTGAACTTGACCAACAGCTGCTACCTTCTCAAGCAAATCGACTCAGATAGAACAATAAGCATGTCTCTCTCCGCAGGCAATCTCATATGCAACACGTCGGTCGAAAGTGGTCTAACAATGCTGTTTATGAAAGTCAGCATAATCGGATCATATTGGATGGGGAACAAAACGATCATTGGGTTTGGTTGCGAGGCACTGGGCCCCGCTTACGGAGTCCAGTTGAATATGAGCAGTCCTGATTTGAATGCTTCATCATGGAACTATACAACTTACAATCTCGCTTATGGTGAGCAAGCAAATATAACGCTGGCAACGAAGAATGCTTCTTACTCATTCATATCGAATTTTGTTCCCTCTTTAACCTTAGATGCTCTTGGTAAGAACATCACGTTCCAGGAGCTGGGTATGCAGACATTTGATTACATTATCGAAGGGGAACAAAGTATCAATTTCACTGGTATGATGGCCTCCATTAATATTACTCCATCGACAACCGGTGATCACCAGTATGAAGTGTTCACCGAGGATCGTTGCATAATCTGCATCAGAGAAGTTATGTCGGCTTAACGTTATCCACGAGCTCGGGCGTGTCGTCCTCGAATGCCGTCTTGATGGAACCGCCGGCGCCGAGCATCTTCCGCTTCCATTTGACCAGAGCACCGCAGCTCGAGCACGGGGCTTCTACCATCATCGTCCTCCAATCGTACCTAATGCGGTTCGTGGCCCCGCAGGCTGGGCAGATCTTCGCTTTGGTGATGTTGACGTAATCGTTCATCATGATGATCCGGACGAACTCTCCTCTTGACGGTAGTTGCGGGAAGGGGACGTCGAAAGTGATTATCGCCCACGTCTTTAGCGGGGCCGAAAGTAAACCTTTATTGCCTCCGGGCAATGATGATTTGTTCCCATCTCGCCGGCAGGCGTAGTCCGCAAGGGCATACCAATTCGATGAGTCATCCACATGCCGGCGAGGTGGCCATCCGGTTGGTGGGAAGCGATCGAAAACTCACGTCGTAAACGATTTTAGTCCTGATCCCCATGGTGAGACGGTGCCCCCGTGTCGCAGGCACATAGACCCAACGAACTAGACACCCTAAGCGAACTAGGCACATGGGCACGGGGCATCTCTGCGGATCAATACATGAAGCTATATTACCCTGGGATTGTAAATGAGTAAGTGCCTCCGTGGCCGGCTCGTTGTCGAGATCTTCTCAGACTATGGTCAGGTTCATGCCGGCGACGGAGGTCACGTTGCGTTGGAGAGCGTAAGTGAAGTTTTATTGCTCATGAGATGAAAGTAAATCGACGCCTTCCTCGATCGATATTCGGCGTAGATCTCCGCAAGC
This sequence comes from Methanomassiliicoccus sp., assembly GCA_033485155.1. Taxonomy (NCBI): domain Archaea; kingdom Methanobacteriati; phylum Thermoplasmatota; class Thermoplasmata; order Methanomassiliicoccales; family Methanomassiliicoccaceae; genus Methanomassiliicoccus; species Methanomassiliicoccus sp. Next base: position 47,241 of record JAWQJJ010000003.1, on the reverse strand, counting down.
CTTGGGAAATTCATAATATCAACGATCGGGGAAGGCACCTTCCGTTTCCGATTCGTGGTCAGGAAGGGCGAGGAGTGAAGAATCGTGTGATGATAATGGACAGATCTCTATGATTTTTCTTCCTTCAAGTTTTCCTGGACCATCTTTTGGGCGTTGATGTCGCTAAAGGTGACCACCACTCCATCGATAACATTCTCGATGGTCCGATAGGGGAGGATCTTGATCTTGTACCAGTGACCATCCTTGGTCTGAACCTCTTTCTCCTGGGTGTTCAGGGAATCGAGCACCTTTTTAACATCCACGACCAGGCTCTCATCCTTCAGGTTCGTGGTGATATCCTGGATCGGGCGGCCCACATCTCCAGGAAGCAGGTTCATAATCGTTTGCATCAAGTTCGTGAATCTTCTAATCCTCAATCCCATGTCTAGAAAGATGATGGCTTCGTCAATGCTGTTGAGGATATTCCTCATATCGCTGCTGGTCATTATGAGCTCCTGGTTCTTCTTCTCCAGCTCTGCGTTGACCGTCATCAGTTCCTCGTTCAACGAGCTAAGCTCTTCCTTTCCAGTCTCCGATTCCTCGGCCACGCTTTGCAGCTCCTCATTATTCGACTGAAGCTCTTCGTTGGTGGAGGTCAGTTCTTCGTTGGATGTCTCTAGCTGCTCTATGGTGTTGCTCAGAGTTGCCCTAGTATACCCTAGTTCTTTCTCCAGCTCATGTATTCTTGTTTCCACATCTGGTGTGATGATCATATCCTTCTTCATCTGTAGAATGTTATGAGGGACGGACCTCTCGTCGAAGATGACCAGGATGTTTGTAATCGATGCTGGGACATCCAGGGGTCTGACAATAAGATTTAGGAATGACGTATCATGGTCCGAATGAACCTGGACCCCCTCTTTTAGCACAGATCTCCCAGTAGCTCGAGACTCGTCGGTAGCAGACATAACCGCATATCTGATATCCTCACGGAGCATATCCTGCACATTGAAGCTGGCCCTGCCTGAACGTGGCTCGAGGTATTTTTTTATCTGACCGTGAAAATAGACTATCTCATTCTTATCATTGATGATGAGGCTCGGCGGTGTGTGTTCGGAGAGGAGTATCTTTTCCGCCTTTTCGTTCAAGCTCATTTCTCCGGTTGGCTTGGTCTTCGTCAGAAGGTCCCCTCTCTTCTGTCGGGGTTGTACGCCGCTTTGCCAGATGGGGGGAGTTTGCGTGTGTGACTTCCTCTGGTAAACCTTCCACTTCGGATCAATGGCCACGAATCGATCATCATAGCCGTTGATTGTTTCCGACTCTCCTAGGAACAGGATGCCGCTGGAGTTCAGGGCATGACTGAATGTCTCCAATGCTCTTCTCTGGAGAGCTGGCTGGAAATAGATCAGAAGGTTCCGGCAGGTCAATAGGTCAAGGTGGAGGAACGGAGGATCACGATTGATGTCATGAGGCGCGAAAACCACCATATCCCTGACCTCCTTCCGAACCCTATATCCGTTCTCGTGTTTGATGAAATACTTTTCTAGGCGCGTCGCATCGATATCATCGGCAATAGCTGGAGGATAATCACCGGTCCGAGCCGTATTGATCGCTCTCTCATTGATATCAGAACCGAATATCTGGACCCTCAGATTCTTGCCAGTTTCTTCCATCAACTCTCTCATGATGATGCCGATCGAATAGGCCTCCTCACCAGTGGAGCATGCCGTTACCCATGCCCTAAGAACATCCCCCGAATGGGAGAGGACGATTTTTCTGAGGCTATCCTTCAGGGATGCGAAGGCTTCAGGATTCCTGAAGAAGCTTGTGACCTCTATGATCAGCTCGCTAAAGAGCAAATGGGTCTCCTCTGGGTTGGCCAACAGATACTTGATGTATTGCTCCTTGGTTTCGAATTGGTGGACGGCTATACGGCGCTCGATCCTCCTATTGATCGTGCTTTTCTTGTAGAGGAAGAAATCATGACCGGTTTCGTTCTTGACGATGGATAAGATCTTGTGCTCGAAATCGGTTCCACCGACTTGTTCAGCCTTGGGCAGTTGTATCCTGGTTTCCAGTGTGTGAACATACTTTAGCATCATCGCGGACATCTCGTTAGGGGGAAGAACGAAGTCCACCAGTCCCGTCTCGATGGCACTCCGGGGCATGCTATCATATTTTGCCGTTTCCGGGCTCTGGACCATGACCATGCCAAGGTTGGCATGGATCGCTCTTATCCCGACCGATCCGTCCGAACCATTGCCAGAGAGCACGATCGCGATCGCGTTCTCTTTTCGGTCTTCGGCCAGGGAGCGAAAGAAGTAATCGATAGGCAGGAACGGCTCGGCGTCGCCGTCGCGATCAAGGAGGCGGAGCGTTCCGTCGGTGACTATCATATATTTAGCAGGGGGAATTACATAGATCTTGTTCTTCTGGATGGTCATGCCATCCTCAGCCTGGAATGCTTCCATACTGGTGGACTTGGAGATGATCTCAGCCATGAGGCTGGGATGATGCGGTTCCAGATGTGTGATGACGACGTAGGCCACTTCCGGATCAGAAGGCGAATTTTTAAAAAAGGCCTCCTGGGCTTCCAGACCGCCGGCCGATGAACCCAGAGCGACGATAGGAAAGGTCTCCTCCATGCTCAGGTTCGGTAGGACATTATCCACATTCTTCGTCCTTTCACCGTTTACCAATCGTTTACCCCCATTTACATCCCTGCAGAATTAAAACAATCACGATATTCCTCCAAGACTACTTACAAACTTTGATTCACGAACAAAGTCCAGTCGAACATCCATCGATGGATATTCACTTCAATGACTCTCCGGTAGAAAAGTAGGCTCCCCAATTACGCATTCATAATGTTTATCGCCCTCGAGGAACGAATGTCACAATAGTATATATTCATGGAAAGCGAACTCATAATGTTCTACAATGGTGGGTGATTTCTGCAATAGGGAGCTAAGGGAGAAAGCTAAAAGGAGACTGGAGGAGAGACAGCCAGTCCAAGAGAGATCAGCAGAGGACAATGTAAAATTAGTTGAGGAGCTCAGCCTCCATCAAGAGGAGCTTAACATACAGAACGAGGAGCTGAAGAGGATCCAGCTTGAGCTGGAAGAGACCAAGGCCAAATATTTCGAACTATATGACCTCGCTCCGGTCGGATACATCACCCTCACTCCCAACCTGATCATCAAGGAGGCCAACCTCGCGGCCTCTTTCTTATTGGGAATGGAGAGGAAACAGCTTATCAACAAGCCCCTCTCCCGCTTCGTCTCGCCTCGATCTCAGGAATCGTTTTACCTCCATTACCGACGGCTGGAGCAGGGGAAGCAAGTGGACACGTTACCTATTGTACGGAACGACGGGGAGAAGATCCAAGTACGGATCGAGAGTAATATCGTAAATGGACGAATCGATAGAGGATTTCGGTCTATTGTGACCGATGTCACGGAAGTCAACCGGGTGCAGCAACAGGTGGAAGAGTATTCAAAGAAACTGGAGCGTAGTAACACCGAACTTCAACAGTTCGCTTACATTGCCTCCCACGATCTTCAGGAGCCGCTGCGCATGATCACTAGCTATCTTGGCCTGCTTAACAGGAAGTTCGGGGATGGACTTGATCCTATGGCCAAGGAGTACATGTCCTTCATCAACTCTGGGGCTGTCCGCATGCGCGAGCTCGTGCAAGACATTCTGGAGTACTCGCGGGTAGATACACAGGGAAATGAGTTCGCCCGAGTAGACATGGATCGAGTTATGATTGCCGTTCTCAATGCCTTGCACATCTACATCGACGAGACCAAGACTGTGATATCATCTGAGTCGCTCCCCACAGTGCTGGGGGACGAGAAGCAGATGGGTCAGCTGCTTACGAACCTGATATCGAACGCCATCAAGTTCAGGCGGCATGATGCTGTTCCTAGGATCATCGTCTCCGCTGTGGCCGCCGGCAATGAGTTCATCTTTTCTGTGAAGGACAACGGCATCGGCATCGATGCCCAGTACGCGGACAAACTGTTCAAGATGTTCTCCCGACTGCACACTAGGGACGAGTACCCTGGCACCGGAATCGGTTTAGCGATCACTAAGAAGATCGTCGAGCGTCACGGCGGCAGAATATGGTTCGAGAGCGAACCAGGCAAGGGGACGACGTTCTTTTTCACTATCCCGACATGAGATTCGACGGTTTTAACCCCCTCAACCCAGCATATTAATAAGAGAAGAATCAAACACCGAAGGGCGGCCCAGTGACGATCGCTCACCCCTATTCATAGCCATTCTGAGCGATTGTATCTCGGTTCCCTGGGCCGCCTCATCCATACCTTGAAAAAGCAACCCCTCCCCTAGTCATTACATGAGTCCACGGAATGAGATTCGACAACCGAGGGATCGACCATGGTGAAGATCAAAGCCTGCTTGGCATCAGAACTACCGCCTGGAAAGATGAGTAACATAACTCTGCTCGGCCGGATCGTTCTCCTGGCCAACGTCGAGGGCCAGTTGTTCGCCATGGATGGCCTGTGTTCGAGCGACGGAGGCAATCTGGCGGAGGGCGCTCTCAACGGCTACACGGTGAGGTGCCCGATCCACGGCTCGGAGTTCGACCTGCGGTCCGGAAATGTTGTCGAGCAATCATGGGACGATGGAAAAAGGTCGGACGATCTTCGCACCTACCCCATCTCGCAGGATGGCGACTGCATCATGGTAGACATCTAACATTTTTACGGGCGATCAATTAGACCTACCACTGGGAATCGCCTTGGTGCTCTCCAGCATCTCCGCCTTCACCTGATCGAACTTATGAGTCATCGCATCGATCTCGTTCTGATCGAAGTAGTCTAGAGCGGCATCGAACAACTCTTTTTCCTCGCTTCGGAAGTGTTGCTCGAGACCCAATCTTAGCACATGCAATCGGGCAGCCCAGTGTTCGTCGCTAAGGCCCTCATCCCGGAGCCCGGACAACAAGAATCGAGCTACCCGGTGCTCCTCAGCATGCCGCAGAGACATCGGTCGGAGAACGCCATCAACATTCTCGAACGCCTTGTACACCGATCGCTCCTCGGCATCCAAATGAGCAATGATCTGGAAGGAGAGGGTGTTCATCATTCTCCTCCTAGTCTCAGGGTCTCGGCCGATGAGGTCCTCCATTGTGATTAGGATTATTTTGTGCTCATCCCGTATCTCATCAAAGACATCCATATTGGCTCACTTGATTCTCTGTGGTCCGAGAGCAGGGTATAAGAAAGTTGCCCGAGTGAAGCATCAGTAAAACAAGGAAGGGGTTTTATTAGCTCGCATCAATTAATATGGCATCTTTTATGCTTCTCCTTCCTCACAACACTTCTCATGCATCCCGTGCTTCTTCTCCATCCACATCCCCTTCATTTTGTGCATGCCCATCTTCTTCCCCATCATCATGCTCCTGGAGACCATGGTGGAGACGATCGCTGCCACCCAGACGACCCATAACATCATGACGAGCATCTTGATCATCTTAAACATCTGCACGCCTCAGTGATGTCCTGGAATCGAGGGTTGATATTCTTTTTCCGCTCCAAGGACGAAGTTTAGGTCTCGATGTGGATGATTATTTCTCGATCAATGAATGTTCACAGCACTTGCAGCTGTGTCTTTTTAAGACTATCCTTGAGTTGAAACTGATTAAGAACGATGTCTGGATGGCACTCTTTTACATGCATCACGGCATGCTTCAGGGCGTCCTCCTCACCGAAGGGCGTGAGAATGGTCCAACCACAGGGGCACATGAATCTGACCACTTCAACCATTGCCATAATGGTGTTATATTCTCGACCCATGCGCTTATCTAGATTCCTATTTAGAAGGGCATCTCATGGCGTGTCGTTGGACCGTCCAGAGGTGCCTGCTTCACCACCATTGCAACCCAAGCCGGCCGATCAGTATCCCGAGATGTTCTCCCTTGGCCAGGCAAATCCGTTTATAGCGCTAGTCGAGTGTATAGAATGCCGGTCTGGGGCTGTCATACTGCATCCTCAACGAGAGAATGATGGTGCCTATTGTGCTCTCGTATCCATGACCGGACTTTTTCTCCCCCCGATCAACGATAGTATGAGATATGTTGGACAACTCAATGGCTGACCATTCCCGCCTATTTCGACCGGCCGACGTGGTCACAGTATTCTCATCGAAAAATAACAGAGTGACACCTCGAAAGCCGCTCGCTGGCCGTTCAGGCAGCCCCCCAGCGGGGACGCGGGGCTTTCGGATGCGATGCTATCAATTCTTCACTCATGTGTATATAACCTTCGCACGGGTGTTGCAGGTTAGCAGTAATAGTTACCTACGATAATCCGAAACCCGTATTCCCGCATCGCTCTTCTCTTGGTCAGGCAAATTCGTTTATAGAAATTCCATTCAACATCAGTTGCCGGTCTGGGGCAGGATCACGTCTCCTTGACGACGATCGTTCACCAAGTGCATTATCTCCGGGCCGGTCAGCGGTCGAGCGACAGTATATTATCTCGCTGCTAGCAACATTAACTTATGAACAAGCCGTCATCGGCGATCACGATACTGATCGTCGAGGACAATCTCGTTGACAAACAGATATTCGAAGCCATGTTCTCCGAGTACCGCTTGTTCAACGAGATCATTTGGGCCAAGGACGGCGATGATGCCATGCGACTGATCCGCGCTCAGCATCCAAAGCTCGTCCTACTGGATACTTTGCTTCCGGGAAAGGACGGCTTCGAAGTTCTCGAAGAGATCAAGAACGACGTGTCTCTCGATGACATCCAGGTAGTCATGGTCTCCGGTTCCACTGATCTCTCTACCGTCAAGAGCATGGCCCCGAAGGCCGATGCATTCATCTCCAAGCCGATCACCCTGGAGTGCCTCGCCTCGATCGTATCGCAGATCGATCGCTTCGCGCTCGGCATCATTCAATCGACTCTACGTTGATTCTCAGTGACAGCCGGGCATCAGCACGTCTTTATGCTCTCCCGTTCTTGAGCATCGCATATGGCGTTCGAATGCCGCCGCTGCCAGGAGATCATTTCATGGCTCCAAGGCCGAGAGTATGGGCGTATAGCTCGATGCCCAAGCTGCGGACGGTATTATGTCAGAGCGTCTGATTGCGTTCTTGACGAGGCGGGCGATATCGTCGGCGAGGCAGCCGGAGAAGAATCGAATCGATTCACTGTAAAATATGCGGGAGGGGCAGCACCATGAATGTCGACATATCGCTAAACGAGCTTCCAGGAATCATAATATACTCTGACGGAACGTCGCCACGTGCCTCACCCCGGGAATACCGTTCCGAACGTCGTGGGGAAGGTTCATAGGGAATGATTCCCGGGCGAGGTTCTATGGGGTGGCACCAAGCATTTATTGCCGATGAGCTGGAAATGCTTATCGTCTCCGTCGTCGGCAGCACTTGGTCCACTGAACTCCTGGATCCAAGTGCTCATCCATGCGCCGGCGACGGGGGCCATGAAAATGTTTATCCACTTCACAATCGCAACATAGTATGGCTCCCGACCGGACGACCATCCTTCTTAGAGGCCGAGGTGCATCAACTCCAGGCCGGCCGGCGGGGCCACAATATTCTAAGAAAAAGGAGATCGAAGTGACACCTCGAGATGATCACTTGAAATTGTTTAGGGGGAGACCCCAGGAACGACACCGGCCAGGTGGGCGAACCATAATGACATGCCGATGAGGGTGACGGCGACCACGCCCCAAACGATGAGCTCTATGCGCTCGATGCGCTTGCGATGATCGACCAGCTGCTCATCGTGAGCAGCCATCTTGTCTCGCGGTCCTTGCGCTGAGTGCCGCACTGATATCCCATTTGTCGGAGACCCTCTCGAGCTTGTTGCCGAACTCAAGGCGCATGGTCTCGATGCTCAGGTACAGGTCGCGGTTCGTTATCTCTCTGCTGTCCTTGTCGTCGTCACCCCCCACCGCGTCACCTCAGATGACGAACTTCCGTGCCTCGTTGACGGCGATCAGCATATGCGCTCCCATGTCCACAAGCTCAGCCGAAGTGATCTCGTCATCGGCGAAGGCCCTCATCACCGATTCGACTTCGTTCGCTGCAGCGTTGAACATGGGTAGCCCCTCCTTGGGCACGTTCCCTTCGTTCGTCTTGAGGTACCCATAGGCCTTGACGCTGTTCACTCGCACCCATGCCCTCGTCCTCGGTATCTTGCCCAAGCCCCAGGTGATGATCGGCGCGGCAACGATGGCTGCGAAGACCCCCAGGAGGCTGATTGTTGCTATGTCTGTTATGTACTCTCACCTCATTTCCTCTTGAAAATCCTCAGCAACGCCCCGATGATCTGGACGATGGCGTGATGATCTACCGCAGGAGATCCTTCTTCTCTGCAGCTGAGCTCGATCCCGAGCTCGCCGTCCCCTCCGGAGCGGGCGGCGTCTCGGTTGTCGGTGCCGTCTCGCTCTCCGAGGCTTCGGCCGGGTCCGGCGAGCTCGTATCCGTCGACGGGGCGGCGGTGCTCTCATTTCGGTTAGGTTGTCCCTGTGTCGCCCCGTTCGATGCCGGCGGCTCGTCGGTTGTGCCCTGCGCCGGGGTTGAGGAGGTATCGTTCGCGCTAGGCTCAGCCTCGGGAGAGGTTTCCGGCGCAGGACTTGGAATGTCCGAGCTCACAGAAGTGGAGCTGGAACGAGCGGGAATGCTGGGCACGACGTAAACCTTTGGGTCCCAGGACCTGATCATCCAGCACGCGGTGAGGTCCGGATATTGATCGAACACGGCCTGCAGCTCGGCCGACCAGGTGCCGCCGGCCCACAGCTCGCCGCATTTCCCGAGGACGAGCTCTTTGCCTGCAGACCGAGTAACCTTGACGAAGGACGGCAGCTTGTCGTCGGCGAGGACTGCAGCGCCTTGGCGGTCTTCTCATGGCGGTAGAGGTGCGGCGTCCACCTTGCGTATGACCGGCCTCCCGATCGGCAGGGCGACGCAAACGGTCCTCATTCCTCTTCCGTCCCGGTCTGTTCGGTCGCCCCGGCCGAGCTCGAGCTCCGCCCCGGGGAAGGCATCCTTGCCTACGGCATGGACCGTGATGAGGGAAGCGGAGAGTCTTCTCCGCGGTGAAGCGAGTGGAATGGAACCGGGAGCATGATCAGCAGCTTCCCCTTGTTTTCATTAGAAAGGCCTCGAGTTTTGTCTCATGTAGCGACCGTTCGGCTCGGGCCGTGAGATCATCGAGAGCGGTCGTTTATCGGACTGAAATAGTTGCTAAATTCTCGTCCCTCGCGCTTGTTCCAGTTCCAAGGAACCAGACAGTCAGCTTTACATCCGGGTTACAGGTTACCCCCCTAGGGCTTAAGAGGGTTTTACAAGTGGACCAGGCGATCAACGGGGGGAGCAACGGGACCAGGGTCCCCATGCCAGACATAAGGCCGATCGATGGCAATTGTGATCTCAGGAAAAAGGTCGTCGGGGTGACCATGCCTCCCGGTTCCCGGCCCACCAAGCTCCAGGGTGATGTTCCTCAGGATTTCCTCGGTTACGCTCAATCGTCCACCCTGACCTGGCTTAATTTCACGGTCAAGGATGTGGAAAAGGAGGGAACAGCCATCGCCACGACCTTCGGATTCTCCGAGTCTCTGGTGCCCGCCCTGCTGAGGGGCTACTTCGCCAATTTTGAGGACCGGGACGTCGAGCTCGGGATCCTGTTGCCGGCGATCCGCGTGAGGAAGGTGGAATTCGCTTGGTTCCCCCTCCTCGTGCTGGTCAAGAAGAACCTGATCCTCACCATCCACCCCGAGGACGTCACTCGTCTGGTCAATTTCTCTCGGTATGCCGAGACCTACGTGCGCAAGCTTCCAGAGACTATGCTGCCGGAGGACAAGGTTACCCTCCTGCTCTGCCGCATCATCGACGAGAACAATAATCGCAATTTCGAACAGCTGAGGGAAATCGAAGATGTCGCCGACAGGTTGTCGGAGAACCTCGTCGATCCAAAGGCGGAGAGAGTGCTACTGGGCAAGAGCATCTATGAGATGAAGCACGCCCTCATTATGTATCTCAACAGCTTGTGGCGCACCCTCGACGTCCTCAACAATCTGAGATACGGGGACGCCGACGTCATAACCGACAGTCCAAAGGTGTTGGCCAAGGTGAACCTACTGGTGGTGGACGTCACCCAGCAGATATCGCTGGCCGAGCACATGTCTGAGGTGCTGGCTTCCGGCCTGGAGGTACTGCAATCCATATACAACAACCAGCTTCAGGCGATCAATAACCGGATGGCTTTGGCCATGACCTGGTTGACCATCCTGGGCACTGCCGTGCTGGTCCCGAACACCCTCGCCACCATCGGTGGGATGGTCCCCATGGATGAGACGCTCCTCAATTGGTTCCTAGGCCTGATCGTCCTCTCCACGCTGGGCTCTACTGTCCTCGCCTGGTGGTGGACCAAGCACAAGATCTACCTGCCCACCAAGGCGGACGAATATGTTCCTCCCATGGCCTCCAAGCCCCGGCAGAAGCGCGGCTTCTGACATCGGTCGTTGGCTTCGGCCGGGTAACAAAGTATAATAGCTCTCCAGTTTCCAATTAAAAATCCGTTCTACGGAACAGGAATCTGGAGAGATATCATGCTATCAGAAAAATTATTGGGAATGTTGAACGAGGCAGTATCGATGGAGCTCCAGGCGTCCATCCAGTATATGTGGCAGCACGTCCAGTGGGGAGGGGTCAAGCACTTTGCCGTCTCCGATCAGCTGGAAGACATCGCCATCCAGGAGATGAAGCATGCAGAGAAGATCGCCGAGCGTCTATGGTACTTCGGGGTGAAGCCCACTACCAAGCCCTCGCCGATAACCGTGGGGGAAGACCTCTGGCAGATGGTCGATCTGGACACGCAGGCTGAGCTGTCAGCGATAAGGCTGTACAAGGACATAATACGGCAGGCTGCAGAGGAAGGCGATGTGACCACCAAGTTCATCTTCGAGGGGATTCTGGAAGAGGAAGAAGAGCACCACGATTTCTTCATCTCTGTCGCCGAGGACAAAGAGAAGCAGTGAGGGAGCACCAGTCTGGCCATCATCGATCCCCGGCCTGCCATGGGAGGAAGGCGAGGTGATATTAGCACCGACCGCGCTGTAGCCCTCGTGGAGCGCAAGATGAGGATCGGCGTGGTGGCTTGCGAGATCTTCAAGCAGGAGATCGAGGTCCTGACCGAGGGTGACGAGGAAATCGTCCATAAGGAATACCTTGAGTTCGCCCTCCACGTCAACGCAGAGGAGATGAGGCAGGCCGTCATGGACAAGGTGAACGCTCTGGCCGGAAAGGTCGATGCGGTGTTCATCGGCTACGCGACCTGCCAGAAGCTTGGTGGGCTACCTAAGGACGTCGACCTACCGGCGGAGATGCTGGAGGGTGACGACTGCATCTCGGTACTCATCGGCCCGGTGGAGTACGCCCGGGAGAAGGAGATCTGCGCGGGAACTTGGTTCTCCTCCCCTGGATGGGCCGAACAGGGAATGGCCGCAGTGATTAAGGAACTGCATCTCGACAGTATGGTGGACCAGGGCTACGACCCCATGTACTTCGTGGACATGATCTTCGATTCCTACCGCCGATGCCTGTATATCGACACCGGGGTGGGGGACAGGGAGGGCTTAGAGGCCCGCTCTCGTGATTTCGCCGCACAGATCAAGGTGCCGCACCACTCCCGAGAGGGCAACCTGGAGCGTCTGGCTGAAGGGCTCCGGAAGACCAAGGCCAAGGCTGCCGCGGCCAGGACCGGCTGACTTCCACGCCCCCCTCCAGGCTAGAGCCTAGGGGGGGCTGGTTCACCGCAAATGATTAAGTGCGAAAGGGATTATGGGGGAAGCGAAAACAGAGAGACATGCCAATAGAACACTGTGAACGTGAAGTGATATGACCTCCAATTTTGAAGATCTCCAAGTTACCGAGCCTGTTCTCAAAGCGATCCGCAAGATGGGTTGGGCCGAGCCGACCCCGGTACAGGAGGGAACGATCCCCCTATTGCTGGACGGTAACGACGTTATTGCCCAGGCTCAGACAGGCACCGGTAAGACCGCCGCTTTCGGCATTCCGATCATCCAGAGCATCGAACCGGGTCGCTACCCTGCCGCCCTCATTCTGTGCCCGACCAGGGAGCTGGCGGTGCAGGTGTCAGAGGAGATCAAACGGCTCAGCGCCAACCTTGACCTGAACGTCCTGGCCATCTACGGCGGGGCGGGCATGGAGCCCCAGTTGGAGGCGTTGAACAAGGGTGTGGACATCGTCGTGGGGACGCCAGGAAGGATCATTGACCATATCCAGCGGGGCACCCTGGTGCTCAAGGAGATCGAATTCCTGGTTTTGGACGAGGCGGACCGCATGCTGGACATGGGTTTCATCGAGGACATCACCTACATCATCTCAAGGGTGCCGAAGGAGAGGCAGACCATGCTCTTCTCCGCCACCATTCCCGGTGAGATCAGGAAGCTGGCCGAAGAGCAAATGAAATCCCCCCAGGTGGTCTCTGTCTCCGAGGACGAGCTCGTCCTTCCCAACACCAAGCAGATGTACTTCGCGGTGGGCAGGAAGAACAAGATCTGGGCGTTGTGCCGGGTACTGGACAAGGAAAAGCCCAAGGCCATAGTGTTTGCCCAGACCAAGCACATGGTCGACATTATCGAGAAGCGGCTGACCTCCTATGGCTATCCGGCCGCGGCCATCCATGGTGATCTGACACAGGCCCGCAGGGAGAAGGTCCTCAGCGACTTCCGTAACGGTAAGATCAAGGTCCTCATCGCCACCGACGTCGCCGCTCGAGGGTTGGACATCGAGGGCGTCAACTACGTCATCAACTACGATATCCCCGAATCCCCCGACACCTATGTGCACCGCATCGGAAGGACCGGCCGGGCAGGCAAGGAGGGAAAAGCCATAACTTTCGTGTCCAGCGACGAGATGCACCTGCTCGAAGCCATCCAGAACTTCACTGAGGTCAAGCTCAAGCAGGTTGAGGTTCCCCTCGTAAAGGGACAGGAGACGGTCCGCGAAGTCCTCGACTTCGATGAGCTCTCCGACATATTCGGGATGGTCAGGTTCGAGCTGAGCGTCGGGTCCGCCGATGGGGTCAACAAAGTAGAGATGGCCGATTTCGTGGCGCGCACCGCCAGGGTCAATGAGATCGTCATCGGTCAGATCGACATCCATCCCTCGACCACGGTCATCGAGATACACAAGGATGTGGGTCTGAAGGTCCTGAGGGCGCTGCGCCAGTCATCCTTCAAGGGCAAGCGCTTGACGGTGGTCCCGAAACCCCGTAAGCGCTGAGCGATAATATCAGCGCCACTTGGAGTAGCGGTCCAGAAGAGTGCAGACGTCGTCAGCGGCGATCTTGTCGATGGTGCCCAGGGTTTCGATCTCCCGCACGTACTCCTTGGTCTCCTTGACCGACACTCGGGAGGCTTTGGCGATGATGTTGGCGACGATGGTGGGAATAACGGTCTTATCCATGGGGGCGGCGTTGAGTATCTCCCGCAGATCATACTTGAAAGATCCCAAGCGATGGAGGTTCAACATGGCGGTGCGGGGCGTCTGAGGACGGACCTTCTTTCGGTCATCCCTTCGTGCGCCCGGTCTCATTGGTGGTCTACTGGGCAATATTATAACTCCAAAAGGAAAACACGAAGACCATTACTTAAATGTTGTTCCCCCGAGAGAATGTTGACATCCCATCCCAATGTCATCCTGGCCCCCATAGTCGCAGGAAGATATTAATGTCCTAGGCGGAGGCGCGGCGAGATGCTAGGATGCCGGTCCACGCCTAATTCGGAGGCGACGCGGGAACGGTCATGACCTCAGCCACTATGAGCAGGTGAAGCCATTTTTGCGGCGGGATATCTTGAAATACTCACCGTTCCGAGACCAAACCATGGCCAGCATGAACACGAACCTGGTACTTGCGGTGATAAGCATAATCTTCGGGATACTGATCATCGTATTCCCTCAGCTCCTGGCTATTATCGTGGGCATATTCTTCATACTGCTGGGGATATACCTGCTGATGGAAGCGTTCGGAGAAAGGAAGGGTACGGGAACGGCCACCCCCGCCACCGCGCAGACGCAGGAGACGACCGAGAAGAAGTGAGGGCGCCCCGCTCGCGTGGTAAACCCGATCTGCCGTTTTCCACGCCGCGGGCGGCGGCAGACCTCAAGCCTCTGCCATCGACCATGTCCGACTTCGACCGACACATCAGGCTGGCCGAGACGTCGGGACCTTGCTATTATGAGGGAGAGGCTCCAACGTCGTAGCATGAGTCAAATCGCTCTGGCGGAGACCTCGGCGTCGTGCCGGGATATGTTCTTCCTGGTTCGTGATTGGGAGGACTGGCGAGAATCGCTGAAGGAGACCATCAGCGCGGCCAGGGAGGTGGATCCTTCCGAACCGCACGTCATCGCGGTGGTCGAGGACATGATCGACTTTCTGACCAACAGGGTGCACTCCGGTTCGCCCGAGGAGGCTCGGGTAGCATCCCTCTGGGACCACGCCACCCCGGAGGAGAGGAGGATGCTGGCGAGGTGCTTCATGGAGGATATCGAATCAAGGCCTATTTCTGGCCCTTGAGCTTTTGATACTCCCTCTCGGCCATCCTCTCGGTGTACCCGTGCCCCATGAATGCCCCGATACCGTGCGACACCAGGCCGATGCCCCAGAACACCGTCACGAAGAGGAACCAGGGAAATCCTCCTCCGCTCCACCACCAGATCGCGATCAATAGGGCGTTGACCAGCACATACGCGGTCAAGTGCATGTAGAACCCTATCTTGTCCTCCGCGATCTTACGGGCCCTTGACCTCAGCATCTGCTCGTCGTCCATGATGAAAAAGTGTGGATACGCGGTAGTTTAACCTTGCGCCTTCGGCAATGAATTCATATGCGTTCCTTCCATCTGGACTTCATGAGCGGCGAACCCGACGTGATCCATCCCCTGCGGGACGAGGCCTTTCAGCTGGCCGAAGACCTGGCGGCTCACATACTAGACCACTCTAACGCCTACCATGCGTTGTCCGGCGAGGACGCCTTCCCCGGCCGGGACCGCGCGAGATTCCTCATCCTCGTCACTATGTTCGAGGAGGTGGGGAAGCTTATGGCCCTGGTCCGCGAGTGCGAGAAGGCGGCCAAGGCCGATTACGTCAACGTGCGCATAGAGGACTTCCATGACCACTGTCTCAACGGCCGAAAGGCGGTAGCCCAGATCCTGGAGGAGCTTCGGACGGTAGAGCTTGCCTCGCTGACTCTGGGCCGCAAGGATGTCAGGGTTTCCGAAGAGCCGGCGTTCGTCAAGGAGGATTTCTGCTCGTTGCGGGACCGCCTGCTGTACCTAGATGCTGACAGTAAGAAAAGGGACCTCTCGTTCGTCCCCGACGGGGAGCAGATGGACCGCTATGCCGAGATCATCGAACGCAATACCCTGGCCGCTTCGGAGTACATCCACGATTTGGGGCGTGCGCTGGGGCTGTGGCTTCAGCTGGGACGGAAGGCGAGGCGCACGGAAGGCGTGCTCCACTCGGTGAGGTACCTCTGAGCCTCTACCCCTGCCGTGCCCACATTGGAGATGCGGCGGGAGCTTCCTTCCTGCTCGCCGCGGTGAGCATCCGGTCGCTCTTTAGCAGGTCGGCCATCACGAACAGGGGCTCGACTCCTCCCCGACAGTGGACGAACGCGGGCATCAGGTCGTCCCAGGCGAAGTGGGCATGGCAGTCGGAGGCCAGCCAGGAGCGGGCCAGCTCCCCGAAGGTCGTCCTACCCCGCTGGCGGTACCACCAGAATGCCCGTGCATCCTCCAGGGAATCGATCCATCGGACCCCGTCCCGGTAATCCTTCGTGGGAACGTCTTGGCCGATCAGGTCTTGGTACATGATCAGGGGGAAGTTGATTCCTGCGTAGGTGGGCTGGGAGTTCTGGGCCCACAGTCGGGGGTTCAACTCGATCATCTTGTACTTTCCGTCACGGTCGTCCAGCTTTAGCTCGATGGAGCCGATGCCTTTATAGCCGATACCCTCAAAGAATCCCAACCCGGTCTTGGCCAGCATATCGTCATGGAAGCTCTCCATGATCGTCCCCACCCCAAACTCGGTGGGGTTCTGCCTGATCTTACGAGTTAGGAACAGCGCCTTACGCTCCCCATTGTGATTGTAGTACGCACACACCTTAATGTGGTTGGTGTTGGGCCCCTGGATGATAGATTGCACCAGTGCCTCCAGGCCGGTGGGGAAGATCTGGGAATAGCGCTCTTCCAGCTCCCGGGGGCTCTCCACTTTGAACCCTTTGTTACCGAAAACCGGGTACCAGAGGTGCGAGTAGTAGGGCTTTATGAACGCTGGATAGTCCAACTTGTCCCTGATCTCCCTCACCTCCTTCATGTCCCGGGGGTAAAAGGTCTTGGCGATGGGCGTTCCGATGCGGATAGCTTCGTCATACTGCCCTCTCTTGTTCACCATCCCTTCAAGGACCTTCTCAGAAGGGATACAGAACTCGAAGTGCTCTTCCAGCTCCCTACGGTAGCGGGAGACGAAAAGGACGAAGGCGTCCGAGCAAGGGAAGAGGACCCCTTTGACCCGGCCCTTGCTTCCCTCTTTCATAAGCCCCTCGAGACATTTCTCAGGCTCCGTCGCCGGATCTGGAAGCACCAGCGGTCGCGCGTATCTGGAGTGTAATCCAGGGGCGTTACGGTTTTTATCGACCGCCACTATCGGTATGCCCTCCCGGCCGAGGCTTCTTATGACCCCCAGACCGTTAGGTGTGTTAACGTTTAGTACAAACGCTCTGGCCTTGTCCCATCCCATACAAAGCACCTGCGGTTATCTTGTCCCGCCGGCCGGAGGTAGAAAGGTCACCCTATCCTGCCATTCCGTCGGCAATCTTTACATCGTAGATGGGTTCATAACATTTTCTGAAAGATACTTATATTTAAGAATCAGTCATGAAAAAGCGATTTTCTCCATCGTCGCGTAATCCAGGTGCTTGACGGACATGGCGTACAGCTCGTCCAGATTGTCCAACCACCCCTTTCTCATATCGCGTCCCCTTACTCCGGTGCCCTGTTCCCGGTTCATGTCAAGGCTGTCCTCGGCGGGGAACTTGAGGTCGGCGAAGGGGAGAACCCCAATCGATGGCACGCCTAGTAATTCCTCCATTCGGTCTATGCCGCTCTGGAGGATGCTCTCATCCCCCCGGAAGCGGTTGATGAGAAACGCCTTCACCAGCCGGCGATGCCTTTCCTCCAGGAGCGCATAGGTGCCGTACAGACCGGCGAACACACCGCCTCGCTCGATGTCCCCGACCAGCACGACCGGGGAACCGGCCATCTCGGCGGTGGCCATGTTGGCGATATCATCGCGCCGGAGGTTTATCTCCGCCGGGGAGCCCGAGCCTTCGATCACCACCACGTCGTTCGCCTCCGCCAACCGTTGGAACGACTCCTTCACCGCGCTCCTGAGGACCGCGCGATCCATCTCCCGCCCCCCTCTTGCCAGGTCGGCATACGGCCGGCCGGAGAGGATGAGCTGGCAGCTGCCGTTGCCCTTCGGCTTCAGCAGCACCGGGTTCATGCATCCTTCCGGCTCCCGGCCGCAGGCCCAGGCCTGGTAGGCCTGAGAAACCCCGATCTCCTCCCCCTGAGCGGTGACGAAGGAGTTGAGCGAAAGATTGCTGGCCTTGAACGGGGCAACCTTGAACCCCCGTCCGGCGAAGTGGCGGCACAGCAGGGCGGCTACCGTCGTTTTCCCAGCCCCCGACGAGGTTCCCTGTACCATGATGCTGCTCAATTCAGCCCCTCCTTTAAAATCTCGACCAGGCGGCCCATGTCAAGATGAGAACCGACCACCGCGGCCACCGCGTCCAGGCCCTCGTTCACTGAGCGGTCGTAGTCCTGCGTTGCCGTCCTTGGCCTCGACAATGGCACCTTGGAGAGGAAGAACTGCCGGAAGGCCGGGAGATCGAACAGCCCGTGCACATACGAGCCCATGACCATGCCGTCCTTGGACACCGAGCCCTCGTCCTTTTTGCGGCCATCCTCGTCCAGGATGAACAGGGGCTCCTCCCGGCTCTCGGACATGCCCATGTGGATCTCATACCCCCTGACATCACCCTCTCCAGATACCAGCCTGCCGCTGACCTGGATGGTGCGCTTCTCGTAGGCTTCGAACCGCGTCGAGATGTCCAGGAGGCCGAGGCCTTCCCAGATGGCGCCGACATCGCCTTCCACTCCATTTAGGTCGATGACCTCCCGACCCAACATCTGATAGCCGCCGCAGATGCCCAGGATAGGCACCTTGCCGCGCATCATCCTTATGGCATCGAACAACCCGCGCTCCCTGAGCCATTTCAGATCGGCAACGGTGTTCTTGGTCCCCGGGATGATGACCGCGCTCACTCCCTCGAGAGAGCGGGGGTCTTTCACGTAGACGACCTTGACTCCTTCGAGAGCGAGGGCGTCGAGGTCGGTGAAGTTGGATATGCGGGGAAGCATGATCACCCCGACCTTCAGATCACCTGCCCCCTTCTCCTTGGCCAGGTCCTGGGAGTCCTCGTCCGGAAGCAGGTGATCGACATGCGGGACCACTCCCAGCACCGGGATGCCGAGACGGGCCTCCAGCTCCTCGATCCCTTCCTTCAGGCAGGTCGGATCGCCGTGCATGTTGTTGAGGATGATTCCCTTGAACATGCTCCGTTGTTCAGGGGGCAGGAGCATAATGGTGCCATAGGCGTAGGCGAAGGCGCCACCCCACTCCATGTTGACGACTAGGACGCAAGGCGCACCGGCGATCTCCGCGGTCCGCATATTGGCGATCTCCCGGGCGGCGATGTTGATCTCAGCCGGGGAGCCGGCACCCTCGATCACCACGACATCGCGGGTGCGGCGGAGGAACTCCCAGGCCCGCTTGACGACGGCCATGCCCTCGCCCATGGTGAACTCATCATAGTAGGTCGGGACGTCCATGTCGCGGTACGGCCGGCCGTCGATGATGACTTGCGAGACATCATCCTGCTTCGGCTTCAGGAGAATGGGGTTCATGCGGCTGTCCGGTTCGGTGCGCGCAGCCACGGCCTGCAGGGCTTGCGCCCTGGAGATCTCGCCCCCCGAGGGGGTGACCATGGAATTCAGCGACATGTTTTGGGACTTGAAGGGCGATACGTTATAGCCCATGTCCGAGAACAGGCGGCACAGCGCTGCAGTGATCAGCGATTTACCCGCGCCCGAGGTGGCGCCCAGCACCATGAGGGGCATGGCGGAGACCGGGTGCACGGCCTCCACTTCGGCCTTAATTCCGTCGAGGAACTCGCGAGGGGGTGGGATTGGCGAGGGCGGGATTCGCGCCGCGATCATCGAAGCCACGTCGGAGCGGTGCGTCCAATAGCAATTCTCGCAGCTCCATACCTCTCCCCCTTTCCTGGCCGGCACCATATTTCCGAGCCTGGGATCAAGGCAGGGATACAGGGGGCAGAAGCACAGGGAGCAGTCCTGACCTTCATAGTGACAATGGTAATACGGACACTCCAGGTTGGGCCCCGCCCGAAGATCTCTGAGCTCGGCCTCCACCTTCGACCAGTACTCGTCCGTGCTACCGCCTCCGGGAGTAGATGCAGCTATCCACGAACCGCCGGGCGAATTCCGGGCAGGAGGCGAAATGGAGGTGGGCATATGAAGCCAGAGTATTGTGGGCGAGCAGACCGTCCATGCCGTCCATCATTCCCTTACCTCGTTTCATATCGTAGGCAAACTCCTCGTTGCCGGTGCAGCAAACCCGTGAGTAGTGGAACTCGTGACCCCTGGTGCTCCAGCCCTGGAGAGACATCATATTATCCCGCTTAGCCTCCATCTCGATGTAGCCGATGGCCTGCAAGCGATCGGTCATCTCCACGTCAGCATCGAAGATGCCGGTCATCTTCATCCGCCGGCCGTTCATGTCCCTCACCGCGTCGCAGGCATACATCATCCCGCCGCACTCGGCATAGATAGGCATCCCCTCTCCGGACGCTCTTCGTACCTGTTCCCGAAGTCCGGTGTTCGATTCCAGCTGATGGGCGAATAGCTCGGGATAACCGCCCCCGAAGTACAACCCATCGACCTCTGGCAGGGGGTCGCGAATCGGGGAAAACCGCACCACTTCGGCCCCCAGGGACCTCAGGATGTCAAGGTTGCCCTCATAGTAGAAGTTGAACGCTTCGTCCCATGCCAGGCCGATCCTCGTCCGCGGACGCTTCTTGCGGGCCGCGCTGAGCTCCCGCTGCGGCCCGATGTCCGGTGCCGCGTTGGCCAGCTCGACGATCCGGTCGAGATCGATGTGCTCCTCGACCAACGCCTGGATGCGCGCGTACCTCGCTACGTCCAGGTCCTCTCCGGCGGGCACTAGGCCGAGATGGCGGGACTTAAGCTCCACCGCCGCTTCCGACGGCACCCCGCCCAGGCACTCCATCCCCCGCAGGGAGTCGCGGAGCATCTCTAGGTGGTACTCGCTGCCGACATTGTTGAAGATCACCCCGGCGATGTTGACCTCCGGATCGTAGTCCTTGAAGCCCAGGGCCACCGCCCCGGCCGATCGCGATGAGGAGGAGGCGTCGATGACCAGCACCACGGGCGCCTTGAGGACCTTGGCCAGGTGAGACGTCGACCCCTCCTCCGAACGGCCGTCCAGGCCATCATAGAGGCCCATGACTCCCTCGATCACCGCGATGTTCGAGCCCTTGGAGCCGCGGACGAAGGTCGGGACGACCATCTCCCGAAACATCCAGGTATCGAGGTTATGGGACGGCTTGCCCAGCACGGCGCTGTGGTGCATGGGGTCCAGGAAGTCCGGCCCGGTCTTGAACGGCTGAGGCTCCAGGCCCCGGGCCCGCAGCGCCATGAGAATGCCTACAGTAATGGTCGACTTGCCGACCCCGCTCCGCTCCCCCGCGATGACGAACCTTGGTATGTGCATTCTCTCACCGTTTCCAGCTCAAGTCCTCGTGGCCCTCTCGCCTTGATCAGCTGTCGCCCACGGCCGGCCGCCCATGCTCATGGCGTTCCTCGTTCATTAGCCCTGTGGATGATGGTAGCTCACGCCCCCCTGCGGCATGGGCGCCGAAGACCACCCTTGTACGCAGCCCAACCCTCCTTTCGACCTTAGCCAGCTCCGAGCCGACCAGGGAGAGGAGGGAGGTGTCAGTGTACAGCAGATAGTCGTTACCTACGCTGACCTGGAGGAGGGCGTTCTCCAGCGCATGGAAGGGGTGATGAACGTCGATCTTGCCCTCCCTTACCATGCGGCGGGCCCGCGCCCCGTACGCTCCGGATCGGTAGTGCATTTCAGGCCGGTCGCCGCCGATTTCTTGCACCTGCCTCGCCAGGCCCGGGTCCTCCACGTCCATAATGTATAGCGTTCCTCCCGAGGGGTCTGGTCTGAGCATCGATGGCTCACTTGCCATCCCATTCTCCGGGGGTCGGGGGAAGAACTTATGCGTCACCTCCACCAGGTTGCGGGGATACGGAGCTTCGGCACGGCCAGTTCGCACATGCATCTGCTGATTGAACCTCACCGGGAACGGCGGGACGATCCTCAGCCGGTCCATGAGCTCGTGCTGGGCGAACAGCTCCTCCGGCAGGCCGGTGAACAGCACCTCGCCCTTCATCATCACCACCATCTCGTCGGCCCACTCGTATGCCGTCTCAATATCGTGAGTGGACATGATCAAGGTCATTCCCGCATGGTTCAGCTCATCGGACAGCTCCATCAGCTCATGGACCATCTCCGAGTCTAGCCCCGCGGTGGGTTCGTCCATGATCAGCACCTTGGGTCGCATCGCCAAGGCTCCCGCGAGGGATACGCGTTTTCTCTGCCCGAACGATAATTGATGGGTCGGTCGACGCCGGAGGTCCTCCATTCCCACGAGGTGAAGGGAATCCTCTACCCGTCTTTCCACCTCATCACGGTCCAGTTCGAGGTTCAAAGGGCCGAAGGCCACGTCCTCCTCCACCGTGGTGGAGAAGATCTGATCGTCTGGGTTCTGAAGCACCAGTGCGATGTCCTGCCTGAGAGTGGCCAATGACTTGGCATCGTATCTGATAGGGGCCCCCATGTAAAGGACCTCCCCGCTCTTGGGACGCAGGATGCCGTTAAAATGGAGGAACAGCGTAGACTTGCCCGCCCCGTTGGGACCCAGGAGGACGATCTTCCTTTGTCGGTTGATATCCAGGGATATCTCCTTGAGGGCCAGAGATCCGTTCTGATATGCAAAACTGAGCTTTTTCGTGCTCAGTATCGGAGGGTCGGTCATAAAATCACATCTTCAACAATTGGATCAAAGGGGCGGGGTCGACGATTGCCAGATTAAATGTATAAAGTGAAAGGAAGACTATAAGGGAAAGAGCGATCCATTTCGTCGAGATCTTCACAGGTGGATGATAAGAGCGAAATTCTCCCCTAAAGCTCCTGACCTCAAGAGCTACCTGGGACCGTTCGGCCATGTCTATGGAGCGGGTGAAAACACCTACGGCGATCTTCGCGGTCGTCCGATATTTACGCTTGTACGTACGGAAGCCCAGTCTGCTGTCGGCGGCGATGTACATAGTATTCAATTGTTCGAGCAACAGGAACGAATATCGGTATATCAGGACTGTCAGTTCCACCAGTTCGTTGGGGATCCTCACTTGGCGCAGGGACTGGGCGAATTGGGGTACCGGGGTGGAGGTGGCGAAAAAGAGCATCACCGTCGCTCCCGCCACCGCTCTGAGGAAGACCATTGTTCCCAGATGAACCCCCTGGTTCGAAAAAGTAAGCTCCCATGGTCCAATGTCATAGGTCCACAGAGGGTCCCCTTCGGTGACCAGGGCAATGACCACCGAGCCGATCAGAAAAATAATCATTCCTTCAAGCAAAGCGAAAACGATCACTTTGGGAAAACGAAATCTGGTAGAGATGAATAATAGAACGAAGCCTATGCAAAAAGCGACAAGGGGGATTACGATAGACGAGGCTACCAGTGATGACACCAGCAGGGACAAAGCCAAAGTAAACTTACCCAATGGTGACCAGTCCTTGAATGGCGATGAATAGGCAAGCTCGTCTATCGATTGCATGTAATCTCCTACTTTCTTATGGCCTCGGCCCGTATCGCCTGCTCCTGGACCTTGCTAGCCTCAGCTATCTTCTGCTTGGCCGTTCTCTTTCCACGCTCGTTTCCTATGAAATAACCTATGATCATGGCCCCGATGGCTGCTTGAAGGGCAAAGAGCATGCTCTCAGTCTCAGCAGGGGGTTCCCAAAAACTGTGGAACCATGGTTCGTAGGTCGGGTCGATGTTAAGGATTTGGTCTTCGCCCTGATCATCCGAACCTCCGAACTCACCGTGCGAAGCGAACACAAACGCAGAGACGCATATGACTATTATGAGGGCAAAGCCTACGACATACCACTTCTTTGGTGACATTTTCATGCCTCCACGGCAGTCCCCTCCTCATCGGAGGTCTTCGTCTTGAAGTGCAACTTGCCTTTGAGCAGGTCGGGTCTTGTCCTCGATAGGTAGTCGAAGAACATCACAAACAGCACTCCCTCGACTACGGCCAGAGGTATTTGGGTCACCGCGAAGATACCAAAGAAGGTCGTGAACGAGGTAAGGACGCTACCTGCCGTTGGATAGGCCAGAGCGAGCTGGAACGCTGTCATGATATAAGTTGCAATATCTGAAATGAAAGCGACCACAAACACTGTGGGCACAAGCCCCAGCTTGGCACGGTACATCCCCTTGTACGCCAGCCAGGCAATGAACGGTCCAGTTATGCCCATGGAGAATGTGTTGGCACCAAGGGTAGTTATCCCGCCATGCGCGAGAAGTAATGCTTGAAAAATGAGTACTATGACCGACAGAACCGAGGTCGTTGCCACCCCATACAGGATGGTGGAGGCCCCGGTCCCGGTCGGATGCGACGATGATCCTGTCACAGATGGAAGCTTCAACGAGGACAATACGAAGATGAACGCGCCGGAAACGGCCAAGATCATCTTCTGCTCAGGATGTTCTGCGAACAGCTTTCTGATTTGCAGGAACCCCCAGACAACTACTGGTGCAGACAGTACATACCAAAATATGCACCACTCTATGGGTAAGAACCCCTCCATTATGTGCATTTTATCCCTCCGAACCCTTCGATATCACATCGAGGACATCCGCCATCCTTCATCCACCCCATCCACTGGGAGGCGTTGTCCCGACATCTATTGTTATTGGATGTATCATCCAACTCGAGCAGTAATGATACACATTACTAATAAAGATTTCTTCCGAGAAAAAAATGTAGCTGGTTTCAAGCCTCTGCGCCATGCTCCTCGCACTCCTTGCAAACGCCGCTCATAGATAGAGAACATTTGTGGACCTGAAACCCGCATCTCCTGGACAGATCATACAAGCTCATGTCGTAAGGAATGCAATAAAGCCGGTGACAGACCACGCACTCGAAGTGCGCGTTGGTATCCGGGTGTTTGGCAAAGGTGCTCAGTTGGCCTTTGGGTACCTCGGAGATCATGCCCTGAGCCTTCAGCTTGTTCAGATTACGGTAGACCGTTCCCAGACTGATGTTGGGCATGGTCTTTCTCGCTTCAAGATAGATCTCGTCGGCGGTCAGATGGACATTGCTCATGTATACGATATCGACGATGGTCTTGAGCTGAATAGTCCATCTTTGGATGTTTGAGGCCATCAATTAGTAATGATTACTGATAGTCTTATAGCTTCCCCCATCTCTTCCGACCCATAGAACGTAAAACGAGCGCGCGTTGGCGGATCGGCAATCAGGGGCGATGTCTCAGGCAGCGCTCCTCCTCACTCCTTCTCTATATCGACCAGCGGATTGATGGCCTGGACCGACCGCTCGACGTAGTCCGGGATATCAATCTCCAGTTCGATAGCTTTGGAAGGGCACAGCTCTACGCACCGCCCGCATCCTCTGCACATGGTCTGATCGATGCTAGCACGTCCGTTAGCTAAGCTGACCGCCCTGACGAAACAGATCTCTTCCCTGATGCAACGCTCGCACCCGGAACAGCGGTCGGTGACCATTACCCGTACGCCCGGCATCTTGGAGACGCCGTTGGAGATGGAATCCGAGAGCTGGGGCAACATCTTCCACAGGCAGCAACATTCGCAGCAGTTGCATATCGACAGCAGATCCTCCTTGGGGCCAGTGTTGAGCCATATGCTATCGATCTTGTTCCTCCCTATGAGATGGACCAACCCCTTCTCCCTTGCCATCCTCATGTGCTCGATGGCCTCATCAGCGGTAACCATCCGCCCCATCTCAGGCAGGATCTTGGTGACTCCGGCTCCCAGGAATACGCAGCCCAGTTCATGGGGATAGTGCTCACATCGGTTAGAATCGCGGCATGTGCAGCGATTCATGATGAATATGTACTTCGAGCGTCGCAAGAAATGCTCGATGACCTGCGAGGGCAGCACCATGTCAGTGCGTCCTAACTCTGTTCCCAGCTCGATCGTCCTGGTCCGCGCGGCGGTGACCGCGCTGTCTCGGGGTAGATAGATCATCTCATCCTTATCGAAGAAGGCGAACTCAACCGCTCTTCCCAAGGCAGGGACACGGGTCGTGTGGGCCATCAGGAACCTGTGCTTGAACATGCCTTTGATTATTTTCGAGGCGATGTTGGTCCGGATGCCCATGCCACCCCGACCATTATAGGACATGATATTGCTATCTACGCGCGGGCATGGATTTGTTAAGTCTATGTCGAAGTGACCTTGGGCAGCTCCATAATGGGAGCCCCGCAGAAAGTGCAGCGGTGCTCGTCCTTGTCATTGATGCCTCCGCAATACTCGCACTTGACGTGCAGGGACTCCTCCAACAGCGCGATCTGTTTCCTTGCCCTGGCTCGAACGATCCAAGCGCCGAGGAACAGGATAGCACCGACCGTAAAGAGCGCCGCCGATACCCAGATGAAGCCGGGCTCGGCCATTACGGCCGGAAGGAAAAACCCGAAGCTGAAGAACATGGCCATGCCCGCCAGTCCCATCAATAGGATGGACTTGAACGATGCATCCTCCTTGGCCTTGACGATGGGGTCCTCGGGGGCGTTGGGGTTGACGGTGGTGTGGCATTCCGGACAATACTTTTTACTCATCCGGACCGAGGTATCGCATTCAGGGCACTGCCGAGTTCCGGCCATATCGGTCCATCGACCTCATGGAGGCTCTTAATCATTTTGGGCTGAGTTGTATCTTTTAGTTTTTTAAAATTCGGCCCAACAACGCCCCATTCTTCGAAATGATTATATACTGTCCTGCCTATTATCAGTTGGAGGTATCATCCAACTGAAGGCCAGAGGTTGGCCGGTCCCTCCGACAATGAGACAGCGGCAGGTGAGATGTCTGCTTACCCGTCTAGCGACGGTCATGTGGCCAGATTCCTCCTCTAGTCCTCGCTTGCCGCCTCCTCCTCTTCTTTTCCTTTGGCCAGTCATGATTCTAATACAAAATTATCCTACTTCCAGGTATTCGGACACCTCGCCCCTTCCTTTAAATATCCAGAGGGGGTAGTGAGGGCGTCAATGGGATACGACAGGGATGCATACCAGAAGAATAAGGCTGATGCCCTTTTCCGCATGGGGTTTCACTCCGAGGTCACCGGTAGGACCGACGAGGCGGTACGGAAATATGAGAGCGCCCTGCAGGCATTCCCCGCACACTACGAGTCCCACGTTCAGCTCAGCCGCATCTTCAGGCGAAAAGGCGTTGAGACTAAGGCCGCCTTCCATGAGGAAATGGCCCATCGCTCCAAGCTGAAGCTCCCCCTGGACACTAAGAGGCCTCCTCCTGAGGATGAGCGACCTCCGAGCGCTCCGGTTAGGGAGGTCAAGCGATCGGTGGAGGCTGGGAAGGAGGACATTATAGATCCGGAGGGCGATACCCAAGTGAAGGCGATGCTGCCCCTGGTATGGGACGCGTTCTTCGGCCGCTTTGACCATCTTAGGGAGATTCAGCGGCGGGCGGTCCCGGTGATCCTCGGCGGCGACAATGCCCTAATAATCTCTTCCACCGCGGGAGGGAAGACCGAGGCAGTGTTCGCCCCCCTGGTAGAGCGACTGGTCGAGGAGGGATGGACCGGTACTTCCATCATCTACATCTCCCCGACCAAGGCCCTGGCCTCGGACATCCGGGGAAGGATGGAGGGCATGCTGAACCCGCTCGGCATCCGGGCGGCGCTGCGCAGCGGGGACATCAAGGAGCTTGACCGCAATAACCCCCAGGACGTCCTGGTCACGACGCCGGAGAGCCTTGATTCGCTGATCGCGCACATGCCGGAGATGGTGAAGGACGTCCGGGCAGTGGTGCTCGATGAGCTGCATATGGTGGATGGGACCTACCGGGGCGATCAGCTGCGCATCCTTCTCCGCAGGCTTGCATCCATTGCTCCCAGTCCTATCGCCGTCTACGCTGCATCGGCCACGGTCAGTGACCCTCATGGGTTGGCGTCCCGCTACATGCCCTCTCCCAAGATCGTCACCTCGCCGGGCGGACGGGGCATCGATTACCGCATCGCTCCCTCTCTGGAGCACGCCGCCCGGGTGTTCCGGGAGCGGGGCCTGAGGAAGTGTCTCATCTTCTGCAACACTCCAGAGGAGGTGGAGACCCTGGCCAATGGCGATATGCGCCGGTGGTTCCCACCGCACGTGATCAAGGTGCATCACGGCAAGCTGCAGGTGCCCAAGCGGGTGGAGGCGGAGAGGGCGCTACGCTCGGATGAAAGGACGGTGTGCGTGTGCACCTCTACCCTGGAGGTCGGGGTGGATATCGGGGACATCGATATGGTGATCCTAGCCAACCGTCCCCGCTCCATCGCCTCCATCGCCCAGCGCATTGGCCGGGCGAACCGCAGGGAGAAGCGGATCAGCGCCATAGCCGTCGCCCGATCGGCCGGGGAGGCCGCCTACTATGACAAAGTCTTCGAAGCCATCGTCCGCTCCAAATATGCCTGCGAAGAGCACTCCTTCGATCCCTCGGTCGTCGTCCAACAGATATTTTCGACCCTTTCCGGTCCGCCCGGGAGGAGCGCGGCCGAGGTCCAGGGCCTGTTCCGAGGCATAATGACATCCGAGGACGTCGCCGATGTCTGGAGCCACCTCCGTGACGGAGGGTGGATTGAGCAGCTCGAGAACGGCACATGGACGATTGCCAAGCGGGCCAGGGAGATGGGCGCTAAGATTTACTCCAACATCCCTGGTTCCGAAAGCATCGAGGTGGTGGAGATGGAGACCGACCTACCCATCGGTGACATCGCCCTGCCCATCGATAATATCTTCATACTAGGCGGTCAAGCGTGGCTGGTCAGGAAACGGTTGAGCAACCGAGTGATGGTGTCTAAGGTGGACAGCGGGACGGACATCGCTAACTTCGCCTCCTACGACCGCTTCGGGGCGTTCTTCGATCTGTTGCCCGTGGACCTCCGGATGCGACATAAAAAAACCCTCGGCAACACCTGATGATTTCCTTGGCATGATGTAAGGTACTGCCGGACCTCCTCGTCCCTCACTTCGTTTCCGATCGGTCTTTCCAGGAACCGGACCTGCCCATCATGTGGGCGAAGGCGAAGTTGCAGACTCGGCAGTCCCCCGTCCCGGTCTTGGGATCGTACCGGCAGTCACTTTCCAGCAAGATGCAGGTGTAATTGGTCACCTTTCCCTTATCCAGGAACCCAGTGTTGAAGGCCTCGAGGTCGGTAGGCGTCCGAGTGCTCGACTTTCTGAACCAGTTGTATGGCTCGTTCACGACCGGGGAACGCGGTCCAACTCATTAAAGAATGGCTACGGAAAAGGAAAAAGGGTCTGGGACCTTCATGTCGGCGAGCCAGGTACCTTTGGTGTCGATGAGCGATACGGAGATGGCGCCGACTCCGTCGGTCATGACCTTCTGATTCAGTATTCCCAGCAAGCCGATAGAGAATCGCAAAAATGTATATCCTTGGGCTCGTTGTATGCTCATGGACAAGGGCAGGATAGCAGTCCTGGCCATCGCGGTCGGCATCGTCGTGTTCTTATTGAAATTGCTAGCTTATGCGGTCTCGGATTCCGTTGCCCTGCTATCGGACGCCATGGAGTCGATCATCAACATCGTGGCGTCGATCATGATGTTCGTCGCCCTCATGATATCTGCCAGACCAGAGGACGCTGACCACCGGTACGGGCACCAGAAGGCCGAGAACATATCGGCGCTCATCGAAGGCGTCCTGATCATCATCGCGGCCGTGCTCATCGTCGAAGCGACCATCGGCAGGTTGTTCGACCCTGTTGCTCTGGAGAACGTCGATCTGGGCCTGTTGATCTCCCTGGCGGCGACCTCCCTGAACGGCCTGCTGGCCTTTATGATGCTGCGGGTTGCTAGAGCCAGCCGCTCCATGGCCTTGGAGGGTGATGCCAAGCACCTGTTCTCCGATGTCATGTCTTCGGGAGGGGTCGTCCTAGGGCTGTTCATCGCCAGCGTGACTGGCCTCTATGTGCTGGACCCGCTCATAGCTCTCGTCGTGGCCGCCCTCCTGGTGAAGATGGGGATCGAGGTTCTACGGAGCACCTGCCACGACCTGATGGACTCGGCGTGCGAGGAGGAGGAGAGATCCATAATCGAGGTCCTGGAGAGGAACCAGGGCTTCCTGGAGTACCACGACCTTAAAACCAGGAGGTCGGGGAACAACATCTTCCTGGACGTCCATGTCTGCCTGGAAGGTAACACTACCGTCTCCGCGGGGCAGGAATTGATCACCCAGCTGGAGAATGACCTAAGATCTGCCGTGCCCCACCTGGTCCCTAACATCCGCCTGGAGGACCATACTCAGTGCCAGAAGGACAAAGGCAGGGGAGCCGAGCGTCCGATTTGAGGGCTGACCGCGCATTACAGGATACATGCGGTCAGAATAGCCGGTCCTGTCTGGACTCCGATGACAGAAACTCATTGGGACTGGTGATGGGGGTCGCCCCTAAACGCGAGAGCTTCCCCAGCCCCAACCCATGTTCGGGTTCCTCGAACCCCTCCTGGTCGACGATGTACGCCCGCCGGCCCTGGCGTATTGTTTGCTCGATCAGACGCTGCATGGCTTCCACACCGCTGGACTCGATGACCACTACGCTCCCGGACATGCCACAGATCATCCTGTTCCTCTGAAGGAAGCGTCCGGGATGGAGGTCGGCCTCCTCGGTCAGCTCGCTGATCACTGCCCCCTTACCAGATACCTCGGCAGCCAGGAGTCTGATCTCATCTGGATAGATGTCAGACAAAGGCGTTCCGAGAACCGCGACGGCCGTCCCATCAGCGCCTATGGCGCCTTCAAGGGCCTGGGCGTCGATGCCCCTGCTTAGTCCGGTCACCACGGTCCGCCCCTTCTTAGCCAGCTTCGCCCCGAACTCGTATGCCAGGTCCAGGCCTCCCTTCGAGGGATTACTCGTCCCGAGGATCGCCACATGGTCGCTGCCGGGGAACACGTTGCCGGTGACGTAGAGCACCAGGGGAGGATCCGGTGACAGCCGGAGGTTGCCCGGATAGCTGCTATCCCAGTAGGTGATGACCTTGATCCCGTTCTCAAGGTATTCTTTGACCCTTCCAGCGGTCCGGGCCAGCGCCTCCCGTCCGATCTTCCGGTCATTCAATATCGCCAGGAGAAGGTCCCCCTCGGTCGATCCCGTTCCCTCGTCCCGTGAAAGGTAGCGATCGAGTACCATGCCGACCATGTCGGAAGGCAGCCCTGTCATCATCCTGTTGGTCCCGGTCAGGGCGTTGTCATTCAGATAGGCGATCAGACCTAGCTCGTCGATACTGAACATGGTCCCACTTCCGTCTTTCCGGCGGATTCGTTCCGAGGGCATAATATGCCGATTGCAATATATAGATGAGCCGGCCAGCATAGTGATACAGACCCAATGCCCGAAAATGGCGACAGAGCGATCCCGACAGAGGCTACATTCTTTAATCGCCATCTCCCGTCTCGAGCTTCCTCCCTGGTCTGGTAAGAGCTGTGAGAGGGTAGGGAACGCGGAGAATGGAGGATGCAGGACGGATGGGGCGAGTGCCGGAACAAAGGTGTCCGTCTATCGGCCTCGACAATGCAGACATTATCGTCCCAGACAGTTCGGGGAGGATGGGCGAAAAGGAGCATGGGAGTAGGAAAAAATGGGAGCCAGAATGTAAGAATCGTTCATAAAGTATAAACACTCAATTATTACTGTGAAATTAATCGGTGCGAGGCTCCGGTCGTGTTCCCAGACGGCTGCCGGATCCGAGATAAGAGCATTAGCCCACGGCCCACCGTTTGCCAGGAGGCCTCGTGCCGATCAGCCGGTCACGGGCGCATATCTCTTCACCTTGCCGTTTCAACTGCGGCGCCCGTGGCCGGTTAACGAACGCCGCCTGCGATGACCCTTCTGGTCAAAGATAGGGGGTGTTTGCCACCTCCCGTCCTCATCATTTCCAAGATGGAATGGCTGCTAGGAGCATCCACCTTATCACGGGTGGACGATCAGGTCCGACCATGGCTACATCATTTATCGCCAACTAAAACTTTGAGAGAGCCACGATGCTCTGGCCGCTAGGCCCGAGCCTCGGGCTCAATCAGTGACAAATAGCATCTGTTTGCAGATAGTGGCGGATGGATCAGTCCTTAAGCGCCACCCTGACCTTCTCGGTAATAGGCTTCTTAGTGAACTTCGGATTCAGCATGATAACGCCCATCCTCCCATTGTACGCGCTCACCTTCAACATCACCCTGACGATGGTAGGATCACTAGTGGCCAGCGTCGGTGCCTCCAAGGTTCTCCTCGACATCCCGGCGGGGGTCGTTGCCGACCGCGTCGGCGTGAAGCAGCTCATGCTGGTCGGTCTCGGTCTGGTCATCCTCTCCGCCATTATTTCGGCAAGCGCCCTGAACTACTGGATGCTGTTGTTCGGCCTTATCTTGCAGGGGGTCGGGACGGCGATGTACTTTACTACCTCGTACATTGGAGTGAGTCGTCTCCGCCCCGCCTCTAAGAGGGGGCAGCATCTAAGCATATTCATCAGTCTGCAGTTCCTGGGGTCGACCAGCGGACCCATCTTGGGAGGCCTCATCGGGCAGAGCTATGGGCTGGGCACCCCTTTCTATGCCTATGCTCTGCTGGTGGCGGTTTCTATGTTAATCATCTACTGCCTAATCGACAGGGGGCTCATCGAGCGCCGACGGGAGGAGCATCTAGACATGCATCAACTGACCCGGTCCCTCCATAGCTATACGCTCGGCTCCATCAACCTAGGCCTTCTGTCCATTTCCGTACTGCGTATCGGGCTCATTGCCACGATACTCCCCATCTACGCGGCGAGGAACCTTGGACTGAACCCCGCTGCCTTCGGGGGCATCCTGACCTTGTTCTCGCTTGGCAACTTCGTCACCCTCCTACCAGCAGGCTCACTGAGCGATCGGTACGGCCGCCGACCGTTTTTGTTCTTCAGTCTGTTCCTATCAGGCCTCCTAGCCGTTGCTCTGCCGTTCAGTGGAGGAACGCTAGCGTTCACCGCCATCATGATCGCCATGGGCGTGACCCTGGGCCTTTCGGGAGCGATAGGCGCTTGGGTGACCGATGTCTCGCCCCCGAAAGACCTAGGGGCGTCCATGGGACTGTTCCGGACGATGGGGGATCTTGGTTCCATCATCGGCCCCATCCTTCTCACCGCGCTCCTGGCCCCGGGCTCCAGCACCATCGGAGTGGCCCCTTTCTTAGCCGCGGGCGGGCTAATATCGGCGTCCAGCCTCCTGCTCATCTGGGCTCGGGACCCCGTCCGCGCTACCAGGGGGAAGGCACCAGCAAGGAGGTGAATGAAGTATCAGAACTTCGCCGGCCCGCCGTCGCAGTAGTAGTTGGACGAAAGCCCATACTCGATGGCCACATCACACTCCCCGCACACACAGCCCAAGCGGTTGAGGGGACAGTGGGTGGAGCCCCTGGCGCAGTAGAGCCTTTCCCCGTTCCCGATCATGCACTCGTTGAAGGTGGGACAGCTGGGGCAGGCGCACTTTTTCGCATTCCCCTCCAGGTCGGGCAGTCTGGCTCCCTTGACGCGCATAGGACATTCTTTGCTCTCAGCGGCCATCAGAACCACCTCCAGCCATCGATGGGCACGACCCTGAATACGTTGCCTCCAGGCCTCTGTCCGTAGGTGTCTCCCTCTCCATGGAGATCTGTGAAGTACAGGCCTCCCGGACCAAAAGAAAGCCCGACGGGCATCCCCAACCCACGGCCGATGTACACCAAGAAGTCGTCGTAAGACCTGACGCCGGTGGCCCCGTCGTTCAGGCGCATCTTGACTATGCTCTTGCCTTTCCGCGATGGCGATCTGTACCGCGCCGGTCCGGCGAGAGCCACGAAGAGTTCATCGTGGAACTCTTCCGGGAACTGACCGTCCTGCATGAAGTCGAGAGCGGTGGGGGCTTGGGTAAAGTGCCACCAGAACAGCGAGTTCTTACGCATGTTGGGGGACCAACCGTAGTTCCCACCGGGCACCACCTTGGCGATCCGATCGTCGGTGCGATGCCCATTGTCGGTTATGTACAGCGCGTGATCGCTCCTGCGCCAGGTCGCTCCGAAGGGATTCCTGAACCCCTTGGCATACACTGGGCTCTCCTTGTGTGGATTGTCGGAAGGGATGCCGCCATCGAGGTCGTAGCGCAATACCTTGCCCCTGAGATCATCATCTCTCTGTGCCGTCTCCGGGGTAGTAAGCCCGTCGCCGGTGGTGACATACATCTTGTGATCAAAGCCGAAGGTGATCGCTTGGATCTGGTGAGCGCCTCGTATCGAGGGTATGTCGTTGAGCACCGTATCGATGCGCTCGGCCTGTAGCTTCCCCCTCATCCTCATAACCTTGCCCTTGAACCCATCACCATCCTGGTAGAGCATGGAGGCGAACACATCGCCTGATCCCGGCTCGACCTGGATGCCAGTGACCCCAGACTCCCCCGGACCGGGGAGGATGAAGTCAGGCGGGTAGTTCAGTAGATCGTCGGCGTACGTAAGGACGTGGCAGCCTCTAGTGATCACTTTTATCTGGCCATAGAGCATGCTCACGTACAGGATAGGATCGTCGTCGTTGCGGCCGGGGTTCGGGACCGTAGCGACATTGGTCGGTTTGTGCAGGCCGGTAGCCAGGAGTTCGAGCTTGAACCCCGGAAAGACCCACCAGCTGTCGAGAGGGTCGATGGTCATCACCCGTGATGTCAGGGGGCGCCCTATCTCTCGGGGCCCTTGCGCTTCTGATCTTCCTCGTTGCCGCGTATGCAGTAGTACATGAACTTGAGCCCCAGCTCCTTATGTACCGGACAATCGGGGCAGAAGCACACTCTCATCTCTTTTATGCATGAACTCTTCTTGCTGACACAGAACGCCAGTTCCCCCGCCTCCTTCGCGCATTGCGCGTGGGTGGGACAGGGAGGGCAATTGCACCTCGAGCGGTACTCTTCCGTCTTGGACATATCGGCACCCGGTTGAACATCCCAGGTCAGCATTTATCTACGTTTGCCCCGGCCAGGGAGCCCTTGGCGTGCAACGTTTTTATCCAACCCCCGTCCACGTCGCAAGCGGTGACGGAATTGGGTCAGCAGACGAGAATGATTCGGAAATCGGTGAGTGCCTGGAAGCCGGCAATGGTCCGGGCAAGGATAGGTCTGGAATTTGTCGCCGAAGGCTTCGCAAACCCGGTGTTCCTGACGTGCGCTCCAGGACGGAACGAGCTTTACATCGTCGATCAGATCGGAAAGATATTTGTCCTGGACTACGGCGAAGGGGAGATGCCAGAACCTTTCCTGGACATATCTGACCGAATCGTGGACCTCGACCCCGGCTACGATGAACGGGGCCTGCTGGGATTAACGTTCCATCCTGAATATAGGACCAACGGGCGGTTCTTCGTATTCTATAGCGCTCCACTGAGAGACGGCGGCCCTCCTGGCTGGAACTGTACCAATCATCTGGTGGAGTATAGGGCCTCGCCAGGGAACCCTAGGGGGGTCGACCCAGGTTCCGAGCGCTCGCTCTTGACCATCGACAAACCGCAGATGAACCACAACGGCGGGCACATCGCCTTCGGGCCGGACGGGTACCTGTATGTGCCGTTAGGCGATGGCGGAGGAGCGAATGATCGAGGGGAGGGGCACAACCCTCAGATTGGGAACGGTCAGGATACCATGACCATGCTGGGCAAGATCCTGCGCATCGATGTTGATGGCAGAAGCGAGGGGAAGGAGTACGGCATACCTAGCGACAACCCCTTCGTCGACGGCGGAGGCCTGCCGGAGATCTACGCCTATGGTCTGCGGAATCCTTACCACATCGCCTTCGACGCCGAGGGCGAACACCAGCTGTTCGCCGGTGATGCCGGGCAGGTCAGGTGGGAAGAGGTAGACATAATTGAGAAGGGCGGCAACTACGGGTGGAATATTAAGGAGGGGAGGCACTACTTCGACCCCCAGGATAACAAGGCTGACATCGTGGTCACCGAGCCGGTCCCGGTGAGGCTCATCGACCCCATCGTCGATTACCCCAACCTCGCCAACCGCACGGGGGGCATCGGTTCGGTGGTCATCGGCGGATACGTCTACAGGGGCGACAAGATACCGTTCCTCAGGGGCAGGTACGTATTTGGCGACTTCAGCGGCACGAGCGGTAAACCGGACGGTCGAATCTACATCGCCTCACCTTCCGAGGACGGAGCTGGCAAGTGGGTGATGGACGAGCTATCGGTGGACCGCAAGGGAGGGAAGCTGGGAGAGTACCTTCTGTCCTTTGGACAGGACAATGACCACGAGATCTATGTTCTGTGCTCGGATAGCGAAGGTCCTGAGGGCCGCTCTGGACGCGTCTACAGGATCGTTCGGGCGGAGGGGTAGGCGGCCGAAGGACAAGGCTCCATGACCTTCGTCGAGCCTAGTGCATACTTCATCAAGGACCTCATCGCCTCCATCGGCTACCCGGGGTTGGCTCTGCTGATGGCGTTGGACGCTACCATCCTGCCGGTCCCCAGTGCAGTCGTCCTGGGCTTTGCCGGTTATCTCAGCTATGAGGGGCGGTTCGATATCGCCCTGGTGACCGTGGTCGGTGCTCTGGGCAGCATGTGCGGCTCGCTACTCATGTACGCGCTCGGACGGTGGGGCGGGCGTCCCTTCCTGGACCGCTACGGTCGATATCTGGGTCTGGGAGAGGCGAAGATGGCCTCTGCCGGCAGATGGTTCGCCCGGTACGGCGGATGGGCAGTATTCATCAGCCAGCTGTTGCCGGTGGCCAGGGATCTCATCCCCTTTCCCGCAGGCATAATCAAAATGAGCGTGGAGAGGTTCGCCGCTCTATCTTTTCTCGGCTCTCTGCCCTTCTGCTTGGTCCTAGCGACCCTGGGTCTGATGGCCGGACCGTCTTGGGAATCGACGATAGAGGTCGTGGACAGGTACGACATGCTTGTTCTCGCCCTGGTGATGACACCACTTATCGTATACTGCCTACTGCGCCGTTCCTCACGGCGCTAGCATATTTCCTAAGATTGCTGTTGAAAAAGTGGACGCTAAACAATTGAATGATCGCCCGAACACCCTCACCGATATTCCGTCCCTGTGGACTATCCTCCTTTTTGAGGGACAATGGGAGAGAGGTCGCCTGTTGGCCAACCATTAAGTATCGACGGGTTGAGCTTATCTTTTACGTATTCCACAGGAGTGAGAAAATGCTAAGGAGACGAGAGATCAGGCAGGAGGCTAGGGAGGAAAAGATGGCCCCCACTCAGCAGCCGGGTCAGCCTATGCCGGGAGCGATGGCCGCGGGTGGACCGCAACGCTACATGATGCGGGAGCAGATGTTCTCGATAGGGGACGACTTCTTCATCCAGAACGGGATGGGGCAGAGAGTCTTCCGGGTGGATGGCAAGGCGCTGCGGGTACGACAAACCCTGAGGTTCGAGGACATGCAAGGCCGGGAGCTGGCCACGGTCCAGGAGCGCAAGGCGGCGATCAAGGACACCATGGCTATCGAGAGGAACGGGCAGGCGTATGCGACGATAAAGAAGGCGATGATCACACCTCTGCGTGAGCGGTTCACCCTCAGCATGCCCAGCGGGGAGGCCGAGATCAAGGGTAACATAGTGGACCATGAGTATAACTTCGAACAGAATGGGCGGGTCATCGCCGAGGTCAGCAAGAAATGGGTGCGGGTGAGGGATACCTACACCATAGATGTCCAGCCGGGTCAGGATGACATAATCATACTGGCCGCGGCAGTCGCGATCGACTCGATGACACACTGAGTCGTCCCATCCACGTGTCGAAGGTGTGACGGACCTGGGTTTCGACCCCTTGTTGTTCCGGTCCGGATACCTTTCCCGGCACCGAGACAGGCGGTGGGGAGGCTGGGAGCGGGCTTGTCCCCTCCCACGCTCAATTTTTTGATCAACGCCGAGATACGATGGCCACAATGGGTCAGGACGATCGTGCGATCATCATATCTCGGGACGGCCCGCTGAAGGCGAAACAGGCTAACAAGAGTTATCTAGTGAGGGGTCCGAGTAAACCCCGGGCGAACCGATGTTGGGGGCAGTGAACCGGTTCCATGTGATGGCCAAGCCGATCGGCCCGGTCTGCAACCTGCGGTGCGATTATTGCTATTACCTGCACAACTGGGACCGGTCAGCCCAGGACGTGGAGTGGAGGATGTCCGACCACACTCTGGAACGGTTCGTAGAGCAGTACCTGAGATCTCAAGAGGGGGAGGTGATCGAGTTCTCCTGGCAGGGCGGTGAGCCGACCCTGATGGGCCTCGATTTCTTCGAGAAGGTGGTGGAGGTCCAGAGGAAGCACTGTCCGCCGGGCAAGCGGGTCACCAACAGTATCCAGACCAATGGCACAGTGGTCGATGAGAGGTGGTGTGCCTTCCTGCGCCGGAACAATTTCCTCGTTGGCCTGAGCATAGACGGGCCACGAGAACTGAACGACGCCTATCGTCTGGGGAGGGAGGGAATATCCACCTTCGACCAGACGCTCTTGGCCTCCAAGCTCCTGCGTAAGCACGGCGTGGAGTTCAACACCCTGACCGTCGTTCACGATCTTAACTCGAAGCGCCCGCTGCAGGTCTACAATTTTCTCCGCAATATCGTAGGATCGAGGAACATGCAATTCATACCATGCGTTGAGCCCCAGACCTATCGCACCGAACCGCCTCTGGCCTGGAGCGGCCCCCTTCCCGTTTTGGGCAGCCCGGAGGCTCGGCCAAAGGCTCATTCGTCCTTCGTTACCGGGTGGTCCGTCGATCCAGACGATTTCGGTGATTTCCTCTGTTCCATCTTCGACCGCTGGATCAGTACTGACGTCGGCCGAGTCTTTATCCTCACCTTCGAGATGGCTTTGGCAGCATGGATGGGACTGCCGCCGACGCTCTGTACGATGGCTAGACACTGCGGCAGGGCCCTGGCCCTGGAGCACGACGGCAAGGTATACACCTGCGATCATTTCGTCTACCCAGAGTATCTGCTGGGAAGCATTGAGGACGTTGAACTCTCCGACCTGGCCAACCAAGAGAGTCAGGTCAGGTTCGGTCGGGACAAATGGGACCGGCTCACTGGACAATGTCGGAAATGTGAGGCGCTCTTCGTCTGTCATGGGGATTGCCCGAAGAACCGATTCTTGGTTGCCCCGGACGGGCAACCAGGCCTGAGCTACCTCTGTTCCGGTCTCTTAAAGTTCTACCGACACATCGATCCAGGGATGAGATACATGGCTCGGGAAGTCTCAGCCGGTCGGCCCGCGAGCACGGTCATGGCCTTCGCGAGCAAGGGCGGCGGGGCCCGACCCTTCGGACATCCCGCCAGCCGCTCCTGACCGAACCACCACTCACTTAATGTCTTCGTTGAGCGAGCGGATCCTCCGCTCACGCCGATGGTCTCCGGTGTGGAGTGCAATTCTTATATTCCTGGACCTGACACGTCTTGTTCTAATCAATGAGAAAGCAAGCGAGGGGTGTGAAAATTGCCCAATGGACCAAACCAACAATCCCGTGTGATACTGCCGATCCCCGATCAGGTTAAGTTCAACTTGACCACCATCGATGCAAGGGACCCAGACAACCGGTTTCCGCCCATCGAGCCGTTGACGCCGCCCGAGGGCGCGCCCAATATTCTCATCGTTCTGCTCGATGATGCCGGCTTCGGCTCTTCCAGCGTGTTCGGGGGGCCGTGTGAAACGCCGAACTTCGAGAAGTTGGCCCAGGGGGGCCTGCGTTACGACCGTTTCCACACTACTGCCCTCTGCGCCCCCACCCGGGCAGCCC
Organism: Methanomassiliicoccus sp.; assembly: GCA_033485155.1. NCBI lineage: Archaea > Methanobacteriati > Thermoplasmatota > Thermoplasmata > Methanomassiliicoccales > Methanomassiliicoccaceae > Methanomassiliicoccus > Methanomassiliicoccus sp. The sequence continues at coordinate 7,925 of JAWQJJ010000003.1, read as the reverse complement.
TGTTGACCGGCAGGAACCACCACTCGGTCAACATGGGGAGCGTCACCGAGATCGCGACCTCGGCCCCTGGTATGACCTCTCTTCGTCCGAACAACAAGGCCACACTTCCCGAGACTCTCAAGTTGAACGGCTATAACACCGCGCAGTTCGGCAAGTGTCATGAGGTGCCGGTATTCCAAAACAGCCAGGTCGGCCCATTTGACATGTGGCCAACCGGCTCCGGGTTCGAATATTATTACGGCTTCATCGGAGGAGAGGACAACCAGTGGTACCCATCCCTCTATGAGGGCACCACTCCGGTCGAGCCGCCCAAGACTCCCGAAGAGGGTTACCATCTCACGGAAGATCTGGCCGACCATGCCATTAACTGGATGCGCTCTCAAAAGTCCCTCGCTCCGGAAAAGCCCTTCTTCGTGTACTTCGCTCCTGGCGCGACCCACGCTCCTCACCACGTGCCGAAGGAGTGGATCGAACGGTACAAGGGCAAGTTCGCTCACGGCTGGGACCGGCAGCGCGAACTGACTTTCGAGGAACAGAAGCGGCTGGGAGTCATTCCGCCGGAGGCCGAGCTGACCAAGAGGCCGCCGGAGATCCCCGCCTGGGACGAGATGCCGGCCGAGCTGAGGCCGGTGCTGGAGCGACAGATGGAGACCTACGCCGCCTTCCTGTCCCATACCGACCATCATGTCGGCAGATTGATCGATGCGATCGAGCAACTGGGCATTCTTGACGACACCCTGATCTTCGTCATCATCGGTGACAACGGCGCGTCGGCTGAAGGGACGTTGAGAGGGACGTTCAACGAGTTCATCCCCCTTAACGGAATGGGGGAGATCATCGAGACCCCGGAGTTTCTGATCTCCAACCTGGAGAAATGGGGCGGAACCGAGGCTTACAACCACTACGCTGTTGGTTGGGCCTGGGCCATGGACTCGCCGTACCAGTGGACGAAGCAGGTGGCCTCACACTGGGGAGGCACGAGGAACGGAACGATCGTCCACTGGCCAGAATACATTCGGGAGAGGGGCGGCCTGCGCTCCCAGTTCTGCCACATCATCGATGTCGCGCCTACGATCCTGGAGGCGGCGGGGATACCGGAGCCGATCATGGTCCACGGAGTGACCCAGAGTCCATACGAGGGGGTGAGCATGATGTACTCGTTCAACTTACCGGAGGAGCCGGAACGCCACGACGTGCAGTACTTCGAGATGTTCGGCAACCGTGGGATTTATTACAAGGGATGGAGCGCCTGCACCAAGCACCGCACGCCTTGGAAGCTGGAGGCGGGTGCGAAGCAGGTACCTTTTAACGATGACGTGTGGGAACTTTACGATGGCCGAACGGACTTTACCCAGGCCCATGATCTGTCCAAGGAGAGGCCGGAGATCCTGCACAAGCTGCAGCGTCAGTTCCTGATCGAGGCCACCAAGTACAACGTCATTCCCCTTGATGACCGTGTGGTGGAAAGGATCATTCCGGAGATGGCTGGTCGGCCGGCTTTCGTTAAGGGAGATCGGCAGGTGTTCTTCCCAGGAATGAAGCGCATCACCGAAGCGACGGTCCTTACGATGAAGAACCGATCCTTCCAGGTCACATCTCAGATCGTCGTTCCCGAGGGCCAGGCGGAGGGCACGATCATTGCTCAGGGTGGCAAGATCGGCGGGTGGGCCCTCCTCATGGAGGCCGGCACCGCGGTGTTCGTCTACAACTTGTTCGGGGTCAAGCTGTTCACGGTGAGAGCTGACCGGGCGCTCTCTTCCGGTGAGCACCAGGTGAGGGCTGAGTTCGCTTACGACGGCGGGGGATTGGCCAAGGGAGGGACGGTCACTATCTACTACGATGGGGACAAGGCCGGCGGAGGAAGGGTCGAGGCCACTCAGCCGATGATATTCTCAGCCACCGAAGGCCTGGATATCGGCTGCGAGACTGGCACCTCGGTCCTAGGTGTGGATCTGCAGCGCACGGTGTTCAACGGGGAGATCAAGTGGGTGGAGATCACCGCGGGTGCCGACAACCACAGCCACATGGTCAAGCCCGAGGACCTCATGCACATGCTATTCAGCAAGCAATAGGCCCATGGCCCCCCTTGGATGCGCAAGTCCTCAGTGTGTCGTGCGACGTCCATGAATATCGGAGGCCGTTCATATTGGAACGGCGAATGTCCCTCCCGATGGCACGAGATGGAAGGGGAGCATCGATCAGAGTGCCATCAGGGTGCCATTGCTCTTACCACGAGCACGGGACATCTGGCCTGACGAACGGTCCTCTCGGCCACGCTCCCCAGGCGGATGTGTGCGAGCCCCGTTCGTCCTACGGTACCCATGACGACGAGATCGTGCTCGGACGATGCTTTCACTATCTCTTCGGAAGGGATACCGGTGACGACCGCCTCATGGACGATGATTGCGCCTAGGTCCCGGCCCAAGTCCTTGATGTAGTCTACCGCCTCATGGCAATCATTCTCCGTTAGCCGCTGGCTCCCCTCCTGGAGCCTGGAGTGGTTCTCCGCTCCGGGATCGGCGACGCTCAATGCCGTGACCTCGGCACCCAGGAGCTTGGCCAATGCCAGTCCCTGAGCGATAGCCGGCCTGGTGTTCTCGCTCCCGTCGGTCGGTATCAGTAGCTTCCGCACCATGGGCAGGTCGCCCCCGATACGCATTCCGCTGTGAACGACCAGGATCGGGGTCGGGGCGTATCGGACCACCTTCTCGGCCACGCTGCCTAGCAGAAGGTGCGATACGCCCATGCGCCCCTCCGTTCCCATGACGATAAGATCATGGTCGGATGACGCTCGGACGATCTCGGCTGACGGAGTGCCGCTGGTCATCAGCGCCCTCATCTTTATGCCATGGGCTCGACCCTGGGCCATGACGGCCTCCACCGCCCCCGCACTGCTACGATATCTAATAGATTCGACCTCTGATACGGTAACGTTCGCCACGTTCTCGTACGGGCTCTCATCAATCACGCACATGGCGGTGACCTCCGCGCCCATGGCCTTGGCCACGCCCAGGCCGTACTGGACCGCTGGCGTGGTCTTGTCGGTCCCGTCGGTGGCTATGATTATCCTATGGTATGGAATCATCTTTCACCCCTCCTAATTGCTCCTCGCCCGTTCTCTTCCGTTCCCGTCCTCGACGACCACTTTCGCCGGCTTGAACTTAAGCAGGGAGATGCCGAAGGTTATCAGCGAGATGATGAGGAAGAGCAGGAATGCCTGATGCAGACCGTTCTCGAACGTTACCAGAGCTTCGGAACTGATGCCTCCTCCGTACAGGAACAGGGCGGTCATGTCCTCGTTCGACAGGCCGGTCATGACCATGGGAATGGCGACGGCCATGCTGACCATGGACCCCACGTTCATGAGCATCATCCTCGTGCCCGAGGCGATGCCTCTCCTCTCGGGAGGAGCAGCGTTCATCACCGATTTGCTGTTCGGGGACATGAACACGCTGCCCGCGATGCCCGAGACCAAGGTGAGGACCATCAGCCACCAGAATGGTGTGTTGTGGTCAATGAAGACCAGGCCCAGCATGCTGACGGCCATCAGACCGAGCCCGCCGACGATGAGGGGGCGGGTCCCCTGCCGGTCTGCCGCGCGGCCGGAGAGAGGAGCGATCACGATCATGGCTAGACCCATGGGGATGAGGCTCAACCCCGCGGTAAGCGGATCCTGCCCATAGGGGCCTTGCAGGAAGAAGATCAGCAGGAAGAGCATCGCCCCCCTGGTCAGTCCATTGAGCATGCTGGTAGTGCAACCTATGGCGAAGTCAGGGTTCTTGAAGAGGTGGAGGTCCAGCATCGGCGTTTTTGCCCTGAGCTCGACCCATATGAATGCCGCGATCCCAACGGCACCGATGACGAACAGAGCGTAGATGGTGTCCATGCTCAGGCCCATGGGGAACGAGTACAGAGAAACGGCCAGGAGAAGGGAGGACATCCCGACGATGAAGGTCGCACAGCCCCACCAGTCAAAGCCCGGAGTCTTCGGAACATTGGCCGGTTCCTTCAGCCTCACATAGGCCCAGACGGTCCCCAGAATCCCGAAGGGGACGTTGTACAGGAAGATCCACTCCCAGCCATAGGGCGCGAGGATCCCACCGACCACCGGCCCCATCACCATGCCCGCGCCAGCCGCGATCCCGTTGATCCCCAGGCCCAGGCCGAGGCGGTTGGCCTTGAACGCATCAGCGACCATCGGTGTACCGTTCGCCGTCACCAGGGCCCCACCCAGCGCCTGTACGATACGGTATACGATGAGGTCCATTCCCTGGTTCGCCGGGCTGGCGAAAACGCAGAGCAACGAACCAAGGGTGAACACCCCGAAGCCCAATACGTACAGGTTCTTCCTCCCGAACATATCAGCCAAGCGGCCGAATAAGGGGACCATGGCGGTGGTGATCAGCATGTAGACGAGCAGCACCCACATCACCGTGAACATGCCCATGTGCAGCGCGCTCATCATATCGGGCAGGGCGATGAGCAAAGCGGAGCTCTGCATCACCGACATAAGGATACCTATCGTGGTTACCGAGAGCACGGTCCACTCGTACCCCGGTTTCATCGAATCATCAGTCATATTATCACCTCGATCCAAGAGAGCAATGGTCGTCCGGTCCGCTGTGGGCGGCGACCTTAAGGAAGGTCCTCTCGATGATCTCGAAGGAGCTTCGCAGGTCTTCGATGTCCGAGTCCTCCATGTTCTCAAGCTCCTTGATCAGTCTCTGCCTCATCCGCTCTCCCGTGTTCTTGATACACTGTCTTCCGGCCTCGGTTAGATCCAGGTTCACGACCCTCCGGTCCTTGATACCGGGTGAGCGCTTCACCAGGCCTTCGGCCTCCAGGCGGTCCGTGAGGGTCGTGAGGTTCTGGCGAGAACACGATAGTCTCTCGGCGATCACGGAGAGGGGCAGAGGTCCTTCGTTCTTGAGGACTACGAGCACGCCGATCTTCGGGTACGCTGCGGGGCTTCCATCCAGCAGCTCATCCTTCCTGATCACCCTCCTGAAGAGGAGCGGCACGGTCCTGAGGATGACGCCGGCGAGATCCCCCAAACTATCGTTCTTTCCATCATATTCCATCTGAGCTACCTCGGATGTTCATCTCCGGAGATAGTACAATCTCCGTACTATCCGGGCGTAGGATGATTTCCTACATAAATCCGACGGTATCAAAGATATTGAGAAAATGTCAAACTCCGGCTTAGCTAGTGTTTGAAGGATCGCCCTTCCATTGCACGTGAAAAACCTCCGACCGGAAAAGTCCATTGCGGAAAGCGGGGTGTTTTTCTTCACCAGATGATCCGGTCCGCTCCCCTTCACCTCGGGATCGGTAAGGAAAGATCCGATGATCGGAGTCCGGCTCACCTTCGCTCCTCTATTTTATCTTCATTTATACAATACAATGCAAGCATTCATAAGGCCGATGATGCCAACGAGCTATGGGATCGGGTGAACGAACCAACATCTGGATGTTCGAGAAATGGGACGGATGGACCCTTTTCTCTTCCGAACCCAGGGCGAGGTGCGATGATGGGCAGATACACGGACGGGGAACTAGTACAGGCCATTGAGACGACCTACTACGATGATATGGTGTCTTTTTGTGCTGATGCCAATTGCTCCTTCCTGCGCAGGGATCCCGACATCATCATCTACTCGACTGGCCTACCTATCGCCCCCTTCAACGGGGTTCTGAACCCGAGGTTCGGCTGCGAAGATGCCGCACAAAGGGTCAGGGATGCCATGGCTCATTTCCAGAACGCTCGAATGCCCATGAGCTGGGTCCTGGGTCCATCGAGTACTCCTCAAGAACTGGATGAATTCCTGCTACGCCTTGGGATGGCTCAAGGACCTACTGAGGCGGGTATGGCCGCAGACCTGGGATCCGTGGGCCGTGAGCCGCTGCCAAGAGGACTGGAGATCAGACGTGTCGAGGATTCCGGATCCATGAAGGAATTCATCGACACGACCATCGATGTGTTCGAACTTCCGGAGCGCGCTAGGGCCGGCTGGGACACTATCATCATGAACTACGGTTTCGGTCCCTCTCGCCACTGGTTCCTCGGTACTCTCGACGGAAGGCCCGTATCGACATCCCTTCTAGTTCTCCATGAAAATGTGGCCAGCATGTACATGGTCGGCACAATCAGAGGTGCCCGGGGACAGGGAATAGGGACTGCGATGACCCGTGAATCTCTTCTATTCGCGAGAGAAGCGGGCATGGACATCGCCGTCCTCGAGGCGAGCGAGCTTGGCCTGCCGATCTACGAACGGATGGGCTTCAGGAAGCTATGCGAATTCAGGATTTTTTCCTGGACCCCATCATGCATCATGCCAGTGGCCGGGATATGTCATGAATGCGTCTAGGATCACATCTTGCCGGGACTCCAGCTAGGACCGATCAGGTGGCTCAGTCACGATCATCAGGTCGCATCGAACTACATTGAAGTCGCAACCAAGCATGAATTTATAGGCGAGCCCAACAACTCGAAGATGGTTGATTCAGAGATAGAGGCGCACTTTGCTAATTGCTCTTCTTTATCAAGCCATCTGCATCTATACAGACGTGAGAACGGCCAGGGTGCCTATTATTCCAGCGGCGTCCGGGCAAACAGAAGCCTAGAGGAAATGATGTAGGTGCAGGCACCCTTAGCCGGTGATATTGTTTGACCGCTCAATATATTTAAAGAATGGTTCGTTATGAATAATGGCCATGTCATTATCCGGCCAAAACCCGGGGAACAAGCTCCATGGCGCTGTAGTCAGAGACCATGATGGTCGAGTCCCCCGCCCTAGCTAGTAGCTCGTTCATCTCTACGAACGAATCGTCAGGGACGATCACCAGGACGTTGAAACCTTCGGTGACCGTCTCATTGTACTCCAGAATGGCATCAGGTCGCTTCCAGCTCTCCGCGGTCTCGATGAACTCAAAGCCGATGAGCTCGTCGGTTCCATCGTCAAATATCGAGAGCAGGCACCATATGCCCGTCTCGCCGGCCAAGTAGGTCTCCTCGGTTCGAATTTCTTCCTCGTCCGCTTCGAATTGGGCCAGCCTCTGATCGACCAGATCGATCAGGTCCACGACTGCCATGGATGGTCCTTTGAACAGCCCATATATAACCTTCGGGCCGGGAGGTATCTGCTATGCCGATATGCGTGGTGGTCAAATTCACTCTGCGCATTCTGCCCCTGAGCTTTTCCATTGCAGGGTCAGGCAAAGTCGTTTATAGCTTCATTCTCTAGTAGTAACGCCGGTTCAGGGTCAGTGCATCCCGCTCTGTCGAGGTGGCGTAAGGGCGCCATTTTTCTCGATATGCCCTGGGCCGGAGCTTTTTCTGTTAAAGGGGACGCGCCCTAGAACAACAGCGCCCCTTTGTCAATACAATGGCCGTTCGCCATGGAATGGTGCGGCACCCATCGTTGATGACAATACTCGTCACCCCACTCCTCTCTCCATGCTTTGATCGGCATACTGGCGTTGTTGCCTAGGGCCGCCTTGCACCCCATCGACCCCGGAGATCACCTCCGCATATCACACCTGCCTTGCCTAGAAAGGGGCGACATGAGAAGCTCCTCCGCCCCATGCAGCATTCCTTACCCCCACACGCATCCTTGAACCACCGTAGGGATGTGAGATCGCCGTCGAACACGGTCCGATTGGTGCAGGTCGACATGTGATGGAAAGCAGCACTATCGGCGCCGTTTCCAATTTTCCTCGCCATGGTGATGGTAAATGGTCAAATATCGTGTGCTAGAGAAGGCTGGGTCTGCCCGAATACAAGGGTGAAGGAGGCAACAACATGGCTGAGAAGAAGCGTACCAAGAGCGGAGAGATGACCACGGCCGAGGCCGGCCGCATGGGCGGCGAGAAGACATCCGAGACCCACGGCAAGGAGTTTTACCAGGAGATCGGTCAGAAGGGCG